>NZ_FNCU01000066.1:0-39084 GCF_900099855.1 Bradyrhizobium sp. Rc2d
GCTCGCGGGCAATGACGGGCCAGTCAGGCTCTGCCACCTTGCGGCGACCCGGCTTCACGCCGGGCACCCCGTACAGCAGTTGCTCCAGCTCGGCGTCGCTTATCGCTTCCGGGACTGGCCATACCAGACCCGCGCGCCCAAACCGCTTCAGTGTGTCACGTACCGTCGTCGGCCCGATGCCGACGCGCTCGCCAACCACGCGCGTCGAGAGCCCAGCCTCAAGGCTCAACCTCACAATCTCGCGCACCTGGCGCATGATAACCCTCCTCGTCGGCATCCAATCCTCCCAGCTGCTTCCAGCCGGAGAAATGGCCCAACGATCGGGCCTCACACCATCCGAAACTGCGCGCGATCAAATCGGAATGCTGCGCGGACAATGCTTGGAATGCTGCGCGCGATCATTTCGGAACCCTGCGCGCCATCAACTCGGTACGCTGCGCACCATCATCTCGGAATCGGCACCTCACCACCTGCGCGATCCCACGGGCGTCATTCCGATCGGTCTTCACCGGCATGGCCGAAAGTGCCGCCTTAACCTGGCGAGCCTCCAAACTGACGGCCGGCAGCCCCAGTTCGATTAGATTTGCGGTCAGCCATTCTGACGTCGGTCCTGCCTCACGGCCCACCCGTTCAACTTGACCAGCCCATGGTTCGAGGTGCTGCACAATCGATGGCGCGTCCGCCAAGGTGGTTCCCTCCCGGATAAGCTTTCCGGTCTCGTCCACCGCACATACCGCAACGGAATTCAGCGAAACATTGAGGCCGACGTAGATCATGACTTTTCTCCTTCGGATGGAGTTGGTCCATGATCGTCAGCCAAAACGTGCCGCGCGGCAAATAGGTCAGGCGATCGGGACCGAATACCCCATCTCTTCCGTAAATCGGCTGCGCTTCATGCTCTGGTCCTCATATGGGCCAGAGCGAACTTCAATCTGGATTATGTCCAGGGGCACGGTCAGTTGCCATATTCGGAGATGAGCGTCTTCGTCGCGGCGGGCGCGAGGTCCAGCGGCTCGTCTTACCCAACTTCGACGAAGGGGCCTCGGATGCGCGCTTCTCCGACGCCGCTCTGGGCTCTTCTCCGCCCAGCGGCGACGCACGGCCGGTCACGTCACGCAATTTTGTACCCGGCATACATCGAGCATCGCGAACCCGATCGGCGAAAGATTGGGATATCTTGTCCTCCTCCGTCGGGAGTTCAGGCGACTGAATCAGGTTGCTGCGCGCCGCCGAACACTTCATGCGATTGCGGGCGGTCGATCGACACTACCTGTGAGGATAATCTATATTTCTGTATCGTAGAAACGAGGCGGTGCGATACCGTTTGCCCGGCACGCAGCAATGACGGTATTGGCCATTAGCATCGCGATGGTCATCGGTCCGACGCCGCCTGGAACAGGCGTGATAACATCGGCAATCTCTGCGCATTCTTTGAAAGCGACATCACCAACTAGACGCGTCTTGCCTTCGCCGTTTTCCGGTGCATCAATCCGGTTGATGCCGACATCGATCACCGTTGCTCCTGGCTTTATCCAATCCGTCTTCACCATCTCGGGACGACCAACGGCAGCGACAAGAATGTCGGCATTGCGGCAGACCTGAGGAAGGTTCTTCGTGCGCGAATGCGCCATCGTCACCGTCGCATCCGCACTGAGCAGAAGCTGCGCCATCGGCTTGCCGAACAGGTTCGAACGGCCAATGACAACGGCATTCAAGCCGGACAGGTCGTTCCCATGCGAACGGCGCACAAAGACCATTGCGCCTGCCGGCGTGCAGGACACAAGCCCGGTTTCCAGATCGCCCGTGGCGAGCTTGCCGGCATTGACTACATGCAAGCCGTCCACATCTTTTTCGGGTAGGATCGATTGGATGATAAGGTCCGACTGCAAGGGCTTCGGCAGCGGCAGCTGCACCAGAATGCCATGGATCGAAGGATCGTCATTCAGCGACTGCACGACAGAGGCCAATTCTTCCTGCGTCGTCTCGGCTGGCAGCGTGCGTTGTATCGAAGCAAAACCACATTCCCTTGCCATGCGACTCTTGGCGCCGACATAAGTGTGGCTTGCCGGGTCGTCGCCGACGATCACTACTGCCAAGCCGGGCTTCACCCCGCTTGTCCTCTCAAGCTGGTCTGCCGCTCGCTTCACCCTCCTAATAACGGTTGATGCTACGTGCTTGCCGTCAATGACGCGAGCCGCGCTCATCACCCGACGAGCTCCGAGGCGAAGCTGCCCGGGCTTGCCGGGAAGACGACAGTCCGGTTGCCGTTGATAAAGGTCCGGTGATGGATGTGCGCGTGGATGGCGCGCGCTAGGACCAGGCTCTCGACGTCGCGGCCCAGCGATACATAGTCATCGGAGCTCTGGGCATGCGTAATGCGAACCGTGTCCTGCTCGATGATCGGGCCTTCGTCGAGATCCGAGGTGACATAGTGCGCGGTCGCACCGATCAGCTTCACCCCCCGATCATGAGCCTGCCGGTAGGGATTGGCGCCCTTGAAACTCGGCAGGAAGGAGTGGTGGATGTTAATGATCTGCCCCGACAGCCTCCTGCACAGCTGGTCCGACAGGATCTGCATATAGCGAGCAAGCACCATCAGATCGGCACCGGTTTGCTCCACGATCTCCATGAGCCGGGCCTCGGCCTCCGGCTTGTTGTCCTTTGTAACCTTGATGTGATGGAAGGGGATGTCGTGATTGACCACTAGCTTCTGGTAGTCGAAGTGATTCGACACGACACCCACGATATCGATCGGCAGCGTGCCAGTCTTCCAGCGGAAAAGGATGTCGTTGAGGCAGTGTCCGAAGCGCGAAACCATGACCAGGACCTTCATGCGCTGCGTTCCATCATGAATCCTGGCGTCCATGCCGAATTCCGCCGCGATCGGCTCTAACCCTTGGACCAGGGCGGCCCGGTCGACGCCGTCTTCGGAGTTGAAGCTCATCCGCATAAAGAACCTGCCGGTGTCGAGGTCGTCGAATTGCGACGAGTCCACAATGTTGCAGCCCTTTCCGGCGAGGTAACCGGAGATGGCCGCGACGATACCGCGGCGGCTGTTGCAGGATACGGTTAGTGTGAATTTGTTCATCTGCATGGCTTGATCACTGCAGTTCCGCGCGGCATCATCAAAGCATCTTTTCCAATTCGGGCAATATCTCGAAGAGATCGCCGACCAGACCGTAATCAGCGACTTGGAAGATCGGCGCTTCCTCATCCTTGTTGATCGCGACGATGACCTTCGAGTCCTTCATGCCGGCCAAGTGCTGGATGGCTCCTGAGATGCCACATGCAATGTAGAGCTGGGGCGCGACAATCTTGCCCGTCTGGCCCACCTGCCAGTCGTTCGGCGCATACCCTGCATCGACGGCGGCACGAGACGCGCCGACCGCCGCCCCGAGCTTGTCAGCGACAGGAAGGATCATTTCCCTAAACTTCTCGGGCGAACCGAGCGCACGCCCCCCCGAGATGACGATCCTGGCGGAGGTCAGCTCTGGGCGTTCGGTGGTGGACAGCGCATCCGCAACGAAGGTAGAGAGTCCCGGATTGGAGGTTGCCGCGATCGTCTCGACGGGCGCCGAACCATTCCTCTGGGCGGCGGTGAATGACGTCGTGCGCACAGTGATAACTTTCTTGGGTTGGGCCGCGAGCACTGTCTGGATGGCATTGCCGGCATAGATCGGCCGCTTGAAGGTGTCGTGGGCGACCACTTCGATGATTTCGGAGATCTGTGCCACATCGAGAAGGGCAGCCACGCGCGGCATGACACTTTTGCCGACGCTGGTCGCAGCCGAAATGATGGTGTCGTAGCGGTCGGCCAGCGACACGACGAGGGCTGCTAGCGGCTCTGCAAGGTGGTGCGCCAGATCAGCGCCGTCGGCGAGAAGAACCTTCGCGACGCCGGAAAGCATGGACGCTTGGGAGGCAACGGCCTGCGCACCCATGCCAGCAACCAGCACATGGACGTCGGAGCCGATCTTCAGTCCTGCGTTCAGTGCCTTGGCGGTCTGTTCGGACAGGGTGCGGTTGTCGTGATCGGCAAGAAGAAGAATAGCCACGGTGTATCCTATGGGTCAGAGAACGCCGGCTTCGGCCCTCAGTTTGGAGACAAGCTCGGCGACCGAACCTACCTTGACGCCCGCCTTGCGACCGGCGGGTTCCTCCGTCTTGAGCACGTTGAGCGTTGGAGCCGGGTCGACGCCGTAGTCGGCTGGGGTTTTCTTGTCGAACGGCCGCTTGCGGGCCATCATCATATTGGGCAGCGAGACATATCGAGGCTCGTTCAAGCGCAAGTCCGTCGTCACTACCGCCGGCAGCTTCACCGCGATCGTCTGCAGGCCGCCATCCACTTCGCGCGTCACGATCGCCTTGCCGTCTCCCACTTCGATCTTCGACGCAAAAGTCGCTTGCGAGCAGCTGAGTAGAGCGGCGAGCATCTGTCCGGTCTGGTTGCAGTCGTCGTCGATCGCCTGCCTGCCGACGATGATCAGTCCGGGCCTTTCGGCGTCGGCGATGCCCTTCAGGATCTTGGCAACGGCCAGCGGCTCGACCGCATCCGCCGTCTCGACGAGGATCGCCCGGTCCGCACCCATGGCCAGCGCTGTTCTCAACGTTTCCTCGGCTTTGGCCGGACCAATTGACACCACGACGACTTCCTCGGCCTTGCCGGCATCCTTCAGTCGCAGCGCTTCCTCTACTGAAATCTCGTCGAATGGATTCATCGACATCTTCACGTTCGCAGTGTCGACTCCCGATCCATCCGGCTTGATGCGGATCTTCACGTTGAAGTCGACAACCCGTTTGACCGGAACGAGAACCTTCATATCCGAACTCCTCGAATTCAATCTGGCTCGAGCGCACGGCCCGCATTCGAGCCGTGGGCTTGCGCCTCTATCCTTTGATGCGGCCGTTGTCCGGATCGTAGAAGGGCCGCGGCGACGCGATTGCAGCGTGCCTCACACCCGCCAGATCGATCTCGAACTGTCCATTGCCCAGCCAGCCGGCCCAGTCATCCGGCGAATACGGGACATAGCCCATGGCGATAGAGCTCCCGACCGTGTAGCCGAAGGCGGCCGACGTAGTTCTTCCGACGTAGACACCGCCCCTGTAGATCGGCTCGTCATGCAACAGGATGGGGTCGGAGTCCACCAAGCGGAAGAAAGCCAGCCGCTGCTGGACCCCCTCGGCCTTCTGCTTTTCGAGCGCCTTGCGACCGGTGAAATCCGCTTGCTTGCGGAACGCCACAGCGAATCCGAGGCCCGCCTCCAACGGTGTATCAGCCGGCGTGATGTCATGTCCGAAAGAGCGGTAGCCCTTTTCGATCCGCAGCGACTCCAGCGCGTGACCGCCGGCCAGTCGCAGCCCGAGATCCTCGCCCTCCTTGATCAGAAGGTCGAATACCGGCCCGACGAATTCGGTCGGCAAATAGATCTCCCAACCCAACTCCCCGACATAAGTCACGCGCTGTGCAGTTGCAATCGCGTAGCCGATCTCAATCTCCTTCGACGAGCGGAACGGAAATGCGTCGTTCGAAAAGTCTGCCGGCGATACGCGACGCATCAACTCGCGCGACTTCGGACCCATGACCGACAGCACAGCGAAGCCGGAGGTGACATCGGTCACGACGACGCGCGAGTCCGGCCGCAGATTGCGCCGGATCCAGTTGATGTCCCGGCTCTGTGCGCCGCTGGAGGTGACCATCATGTAGCGATTCTCGGAAATGCGCGTGAACGTGAGGTCGGCGACGATCCCACCCCGCGTGTTGAGCATCTGCGTGTACACCAGATTTCCCGGTTCCACGGACATGTCGTTGGCGCAGATCCGCTGCAATTCCACCTCGGCGTCTGGCCCCTCGATGAAGGTTTTTCCAAAATGAGACATGTCGAACAGGGCGACGTCGTCACGCGCCGCACGATGCTCGCCCCCGACGCATCCGAACCAGTTCTGGCGCGCGTATGAATATTCATATTCGGGCTTGACACCGTCGCGGGCATACCAGTTGGCTCGCTCCCAGCCCGCGCCGCTGCCGAAGACGGCCCCGAACTTCTGGAGGCGTGAATGGAGGGGAGTTTCCCGAACGGGACGCGCGGATTCGAATTGCCGATTAGGCCAGGGCATCTGTTGAAGCCGGCCAACAGTCTCCGAGATTCGATCGTGAAGATACCGCTCGTTAATTTCGAAGCCGCTGAATCGTGAGATGTCGAAACTAGAGAGGTCCACCGTCGGCTCGCCCTGGACGATCCACTCAGCCATAGCCCGACCCATGCCCGCCGACATGACGATCCCCTGCGAATTGAACCCCGTGGCGACGTAGAGTTTGGCCACGTTGGGAGCTTCGCCGAGGATGAAGCCATTGTCGGGCGTGAAGCTCTCGGGCCCGTTGAGGAAGTGACGAATGCCCAGGCTCCCAAGGAGCGGGATCAGCTCCACGGCGTTCAACAACGACTTCTCGAAATGATCCCAGTCCGGGCCGAGTTCACCAAAGAAGAAATTGGTCGGCAGCTTAGACATCGGCAAGGGCTTGGCCACCGGCTCGAAGGTGCCGACCAAGAGCTTGCCAGCGTCTTCCTTGACGTACACGAAGCCGTCGCCATCGCGCAGCACGGGAAGGTTCGGCGTGATGGCTTTGTGCCCCTCCGTCACGACGTACATATGTTCCGCGGCATACAGCGGCACCTTGAGGTCAACGGACTTGGCGAGTTCGCGGGACCACGCACCCGCGCAGAGGACCGCCTTTTCGCACGAGATCTTGCCGTTGTCCGTGATAATACCGCGGATCACACCGTTTTCTACGTTGAAGCCTGTCACGGTCACGCCTTCAATGATCTTCGCACCGCCCTGCCGCGCACCCTTCGCAAGGGCCTGCGTGGTGTCTACCGGATTCGTCGAGCCGTCGCCGGGGATATACGCACCACCAACCAACCGCTTGGTGTCAATCAAGGGGTGGCGCCGCCCGATTTCTTCGGGAGACACCATGTGGGCTTCAACGTTGTAGCAGCTGCCCAGTGTGACTAGGCGGGCAATCGCGGTCAACCTCTCGGGTGTGCGCGCCAATGCCAAGCTACCCGTTCGACGGAACCCTGTCTCCTGGCCGGTCTCCTCTTTCAATTCGTTGAACAGCTGCACGGCGTATCGGCACAGCTCGGTCCCTGTGTGCGACGAGCGCAGCTGCCCCACAAGTCCCGCAGCGTGCCAGGTCGTGCCACAGGTCAACTGGCCGCGCTCGAGAATTACAACGTCCCGCCACCCGAGCTTGGTCAGGTGATAGGCGACGCTTGTCCCGATGATGCCGCCGCCGACAACGACGACCTGCGCATGTGAAGGTAGTGTCACGCTAAATTCCTTAGATTTTTTGGAGGTCGTATCAGAGTTATCGGCAAGCTGCGTCAGATTTCGAATAGCTTGCGCGGCTTTGTGAGCACTTCGCCGGCGCATCCATCTTGCGCAGGATGAATATTGGCTCGTCCTTTTTCATCGATACGACCAACGCTTGGGGAATGACCGTTGGGATGCCGGTACATAGATAGGTCACGTTGGCCGTGTCGTGCACGACCAGCGATCGATCGCGCGCTTCGCCATCTCCGCTTTCACCACGGCGAGCCGGCGCATGATTCAGATCTCGGGAAAGGCTGCGCCATTTTCTAACGGTCATCGTCGTCTACTCCGAGACTTGTTGAGACAAAGGTTCAATACGAAAGCCGGCCGAACGTCGGGCACGACGAGCCCTTCCGTTGGTGGCATGATTCCACATCACACAGCATATTTCACGTCGCAATCACGAAGCCCTAAGCCGGAAACACGCACGCACAGCGCATTTCCTGCAGGAATTACGCAAGTGGCACGCCCGACAATGTCCGTCGCAACGATTCGACTAGGCTTGAATGGGAAGAAGTCGCGATATGCTTCCGGCGACACGACAATTTAATGGAAATATATCTTAGTGCTCGCGCCGTCGGATCCGCGCGAACTTGAAGTGGACCCCGGATTTTGGACCGGCGGCTTAGATTGTGCGGAGGCCGTTCCGTTTAAAACGGAGCGGATCATGAAGTAGACGAGACGGAAAAATCGATGTGGCGCTGAACGCAAAGATCGCCTACGCTCCGCGACAATCAGCCGTTAATAAAGCCCTTGCGCGCAACAGGGTTCGCGGCAATCGTCACCACGCCGCTGTTGTCGCGCACTTCCCATCCAGATTGTCGCGCTATAGGCTTGACCGACCCCGCTTCCAGTCCATCCCATCCACCAGTGCCATCAACTGCCCGGAGGTTAGCTGCACCCGATGATGACCCGATCCGCGGCCAGCAGAATTTCGCCTTTTCAAGATGTTTCAAATAGAGGCACACGCCAGAGTCATCCCACCATACGATCTTGATTCTGTCGGCTCTTTTGCCTCGGAACACATAAAGCGCCCCGTCGAACAGATCTGATCCGGCATCGCGCACAAGTGCAACAAGACCATCGATACCCTTACGGAAGTCGACCGGGTGGCTGGCGAGGAAGACCTTCACACCAGAGGGGATCATGCCGAACGGACCGACCGTCCGGATCACCCGCTGCACGTGCGCCTCATCGACATCCACGCCGGCGCGCACGACGACCTCGCCAATGGCAATCTCGATCACTGCATCTGCCACAGACGCCAACACAATCTCGCAACTCGCCCGCGAGGGATAGCGCCGCTCGGCCCGAGCATCACGGCGCCAGGCGAAGAGCGACGGGTGAATGCCGATCCGGCGAGCGCCCCCGATACGCTCGCGCCAGGCTCCAGCGCCTCTCTCACAACTTGCGCTTTGAACTCGTCCGAATGTCGCGGCGCCCCCTAAACACGCTCGGCGACCGCTTCGATCATATGGAAAGTTCTAGTTTCAGAACCAGGCGCAGACATAGAAACTTACATCGGCTCACAGCTCCGCACCGATAGCTGATCGCTCACCCACTCGGCCCTCTTTGCCGCTTAAGCTTGGAGACCCGGATTGCGCAACCCATCGCGCATGATGACGGCGCGTCCGACATCACGAGAGCTTCGGATTGGTTATGTGTCACGTTGATCGTGGCTCCGAACCGGCGATGTAGTTCGCGGAGCTCAAATTGCATGCTCTCGCGCAAGATACAAAGACCAGCGGGCGAGAGCAACTCGCAACTATTAATACCAGAAAACTGGGCTGGCATCCGCTCTGCAATATTAGGCAACCGAACCAGGTAAAGTATTCTGCGACTCTCCGTCGAATTTCGCCTTCGCTCTTTTGACGCATCCCGAGAGGGGAACGCAAATGTTTTCGGCAAACGGTCCAATGAGAAAAGATTGCGCAGCTCTTGACTACGCCAAGGTCGCGATACAGCGGTCTGAGGCTGGGGACATTGCGCCGATCAGAATCGTGCCGGCCGATGGCCCCGCCAAGCCCGCAATCATCATGAGTACTGTTGTTCTTCCGGAGCTGCTCGGGCCCAGTATCGTCACGAATTCTCCGTCCGGTGGGGATGTCGATGAACACATCGTCGACTGATCGAAAGTTGCCGTACTACTTAGTTAGAGTCCGCAACTGCACGCAGCCGTCCTTTGCTTCAGACGTCTGCGAGCTTCAGTGCTCAGTTGAACCTGGAACGCTCCGTCAGCATACTGTCGTTCTACGACGCCTCTGATGGCGAGTAGCTCAGACTACGAAGTCTAACACGTAGACTGGCGCCTGCGGCCCTCAAGGCGGGTGCAGCCCCTGTCCGGGTCACTCACCTTTTGCCATTTTGGGTCGTTGTCATAGTTGCACGTTTGCTTTACTGCTCAGCCTCGTCTCAAGCAATAGCTCCAATCGCTTGCAGCCCAAGTTCCTACTCACTGTAGGATCCACGCGTTCCACATTGCGTTATTGATGTCCAAGTTGCTCTTTCCAGAACTATCCCTTTCTGCCCACCAACCGCGGTTCATCATGGCAGTCTTGGCCAAGTTCTCGGGATACGTGGGCAGTAGCTTGGCCCGTTCTGGAGGGAGTAGATCGAATGCCCGCTTGTTTAATGGGCCGACAATGAACAGCTTTACGAGTGCCGCTTGGCTCTCTGCCCGAGAGGCGAACTCGATGAACTTCTGCGCATTAGCGGCGTTCTTTGCCCCCTTCAAGACGGCCCACCAAGAGTGATCGAGCATCGCCTGATCCCACACGTAATCAACGGGAGCCCCCTGTTCTTTTGCGAACTGGATGCGACCGCTGCCTCCCTGGCCAATCACCGCCTCTCCGGAAGTGAGTGCTTCTGTTTGCAGGGCTGTATTGGCTGCCCACTTTACGACGTTCGGCTTTATGCGCGAGAGCGCTGCATAGGCCCGCTTGAAATCAAGTGGGTAGAGTTGGCCCGGAGCAACGCCATCGGCCATCAGTGCGGCTTCGATCGGAGGAACAAATGCGTTACCGGCGTACAGAACACGCGGTCCTGGGAACTTCTTAATATCCCATACATCGGCCCAGCTTTTTGGTCCGTTAGCTTGAGTGTATTTCTTGGTGTTGAAAGCAATCACCGTTGCATACACTGTCGTTCCGACGCCAAAGGGGTGAATAGTCTCCTTAGGAAAATCCCCGAAAACCGATTGGTCCATCGCGGTGTAGTCGAGCCGTTCCAGCGCACCCTCGCTCGCCAGCTGCTCGAAATTTCCTGGTAGCACCTCCGTGACATCCCATTCGGGATTTCCGGTGGCGACCATGGCGCGCAGCTTTGGCATATTCGGCCCAACCGCTTCGATGACCTTAATTCCCGTGGCCTTCTCAAATGGCTTTAAGACGGCCTCTCGCAGGGCGTCTTGGAACGTCCCTCCGGTCGACGCGATGACAACCTGCCCCTTGTCTTGGGACGCGGCTGGCGAAGCCGCCCCAAGACATGCGGTAACGGCAGCACTGAGAATGATGAAAGCGCGCTTGTAATGCATATGGTACCTCCTCCTAGTAGCAACGAAGTCGATAGTTGGCGCTGACGCAGCTCGTGGACGCGCTCGTAATCAAGTTAGCTTTGTCGCCTTCGACGATGACGCGGAGCAGAACGCGTCGGGCGGCCGAGGGGACGTACAATTGCAAATGGTCGGGCCGCGACCTTGTCACGGTCTCGAGGTCAGCACGCCCGACAGCGTGAGAGTTGTCGTGCGAGCGACGGGCGGTAAAGTTTACACCTGCAGCGTATGCGCTGACCAAACGAGCAATGGCTCCGCTGAGCGAGACTTCCTTGTGCGCAAAGGCGCGCCTATTATCGGGTTGTTGAGGATCTCGGAGATCACGTGATCCTCCGGCAACGGTCCCGTGTGGGGGTGTACTGATATACTTAGAGGACATGCTGCGGAACTCCTCATTGGTGTGCCGATCAAGGCAGCCGGCAAAAAAGAGTCTAGGAACGCATCGACGCACAAAGTCGGCGAAGATCGGCGTAGAATCGACGAAATTAAACACACGGTGACGAATACACGCGCGATAGCCTCAAGACCAAGGCGACACCGAGAGCTGCGCCAAGTGGCTCATGTGCTGCTGGAGGCCGAAAGAAGCATAATGGCGCGTTGCCCAATATCGGTCCGGTCGAGCGCTCCAGCCGGCTGCTGAGGGTGACGGAAACCCCATGCGACCGCGACCACATCCAAACATCGCGCCCGGCAATGATCTAGAATGTCTCGCGCAAGTTCAAACCGCTGGCCACCGTCACATGGACGACAACATTTCTATATCTACATCGTCCGACACGCGGCGGTCCGGCAAATCCTAAGGTGCGCCCGCTCAAGGCTTCTCCGCCCGGAGCAGGCTATTGATCGCCAGATTAAGCCTAAAATTTTCGTACGAAGGGCTTTTCCTCACCCGGAAAGTGATAGACGCATTCTTTGGGCCATTCGCCAACGCGGCTATTGGCCATCACATACCGAACATCGGTCTGACCTGTGTTACGGTAATCGACGCCCACGCCGTTGGGAATGAACAAAGTGTCGTACTTGCCGATTTGAAAATACCGGAGTTCGTCGGGATTCGAGCCCACGCCGATCTCCATCTGGCCCTCAAGCATAAAAAACACAAGCTCCAAATTGTGCGCAATATGGAAAGGTCTAGCTTGGCCCACAGGCAAGTAATACGGGAAGAATCTAAAATTCACGCCCTGGATGGTCGGGCCAACGCTCGTGCCATGCCAACCAAGCTTAACGACATCAGGTACACTCGGCTCGCGCCAATTCAGGTCCCGCTGAGCCCACGGGACGAGTACCGGTTCGTCCTTGCCTTCAATTAGTGTCTCCAACTTCCTCATCTTCAGTGCCTCCTTGAGTTTGTCAGTACAGCTCGCACGAAACCGTCTGGGGGATTCGGGCTCTTCGCACGAATGAAGCCACGATAAATCTTCGAAGATTTCCTCGCGATTAAACTCGATGGTCGACAACAGTGCCTGCCGCTCGTCGGTAACATCAGAAAATGTTCTCCGGCCGGCGTCGCTAAACCGACCTTCACCTAGCAACCTGGCTGGCGTCGCTAGGCGTGCTTGTAGTGCCTGAACGCGGAAGAGAGATGCATCGATTGCCTCCGTACGCAACGCGACCATTGGCAGAGTTGCAGCAAGCCCCGACATCGTTGAAAGCCGCTATCACCGCCCTCTACGTACTTGCAATGCAACTACTGCGGTTTGGGTCGACATCGACGCCCCGAACGCCGCGCGTGAAGATGCTGAATTCACTGAGGTTCATCAGTGGTCCTTTCGCGGCCCCGCCTCTAGGGATGTCTGACGGAATACACCTTGGCTTTATCGCCTTGGTACTTCAACCGACTTCCCTTAGGTACCCAAACTACATCGCTGAACTTTGCTTCGATCGAACGGCTGTAGTTGTCGTCAGTGAGGATCCGTAACATTCCACCAAGCACAACGATGGCTTCGTCGTATGTCGTCGTCGTTTCGATCGAGCAACCGTCATAGGTGCGAATTGCAACGCCCATCGTCCCACCACGATCCGGTGTAACCAGTTGGCAGCTAGCCGCATGGCCGCCAGCATCTCCATGCACTTGCGAAAAGACCATGTCCTGGCTCTTCAGATGGATTGCTTCAGGTTTCGACGCTCCAGTTACCACCGCTGGGGTACGCATCTTCGCCATAACCGGGTATACGACGTAAAATATACTAGCCTTTTCACCCTGGAACTTCCAAAGGGCTCCCTTGGGTAGCCAAAGTACGTCGCCGAATTTCGCCTCAATCACACGACTGTAGTCCTCACCCGTGAGTAGTCGCAGATTTCCACCAAGCACGACGAAGGTCTCGTCATGCATCGTGGGCGGCGTTTGCTCGATGGAGCAACCGTCATAAGTTGTAATTCCAGCGCCAAGCGTCGTACTGATCGCCGGCCCTGGTCCTCGGGGATCATCTGCGACGGTGATCAGCCGGCAGGCAAAGAAGTCGCCGCCAGCATGGATATAACCTCGTGACCAAGTCATGCTGGGATACGTTATATGCACGACTTCATTCGTCGTCTTTTGCGTCATTACCTTGTCCTCTCGAGTTTCAATCAGGCCCCATGGCACTTTCTTTTCACTGCGGCCAGTGAAGGGCGCGCAGCCAGTTAAGGGGCGCCGGTTGACCGCTCAGGGAATACTCCGTCAGTTGCCCGCCAGTTCATCCATTACTTGCTTTGTCGCTCGATACGCGAGATCAACAATCTCATCGATTTCACTTTCAGACACAACGAGAGGTGGAGCGAAGCCAAGAATGTCGCCATGCGGCATTGCCCGTGCAATAAGCCCCCGATCACGAGCAGCCTTCGAGATCCGGGCGCCAACCTTGAGCTCCGGATCGAATCGCCGTTTCGTCTGACGATCCGCAACGAACTCGACCGCGCCCAACAAGCCGACGCCTCTGATTTCGCCAACGATCTCCAGCTGCGCAAAGCGTTCCTTGAGTCGCTTCTGGAAGTGTGAGCCGACGATCCTAGCGCGGTCGCTTAGGTGCTCCTTCTCGACAATATCGAGGACTGCGTTCGCAGCAGCGGCCGCAATCGGGTGGCCGGAATAGGTATAACCATGCGAAAATGCTCCGACGCGATCGGCCGCTTCCTCCATGACCGCGTAAACTCTCTTGCCGACGATCGCTGCCGAGAGCGGCATGTAACCTGATGTCAGACCTTTGGCGACCGTCACGAGATCTGGCTCGATCCCGTATAGGGTACTGCCGAAGTCTGACCCGGTTCGACCAAATCCGCAAATCACCTCGTCCGCAATTAGAAGGACGTCGTAGCGTCTGAGCACGGCCTGAATTTCACGCCAGTAACCGGCCGGAGGCGGCGTGATCCCTCCAGTGCCCAGTACCGGCTCAGCAATAAAGGCTCCAATGGTTTCCGGCCCCTCGCGCACGATCAACTCTTCAAGTTCGGCGGCGCGTCGGCGAGAAAACGCGTCTTCCGTCTCGCCTGGCTCAGCGCCCCAATAGTGGTGCGGCGTGCCTGTATGCAAAACCCCCTGAAAGGGAAGATCCATATGATCATGGTAGAAGGACATCCCAGTCATAGAACCGGAAATTACTGAGCAGCCATGATAGCCGCGCTCGCGCGAAATAATCTTCTTCTTCTTAGGCTGACTACGAAGATTATTGTAATACCAAACGAGCTTAGCCTGAGTTTCGTTGGCATCCGATCCGGACAAACCGAAGAATACTTTACTCGGCTTGCCGGGCGCCATTCTTACGAGACGATCCGACAGAATGGCCAACTCGTCGGTCGTGTGCGCCGCGTATGTATGATAGTACGCGAGCTTATAGGCCTGCCGCGCGATGGCCTCAGCCACTTCGGTTCGGCCGTATCCAATGTTTACACAGTAGAGGCCAGCAAAGCCGTCAATGTAGCTATGCCCTTGCGCATCTTCAATGCGGATGCCCTTCCCCCCAGCGACGATAGTCGGATCACCAATCTTTCCAGTGGCGAAGTCCTTGAGCTGGGTGAAAGGATGCAGAACACTAGAACGATCGAGCTCGGCGATGATCTTAACATCAGTCATATCAATTCTCCTAGCCCGTCACATCGCCAAAACAGACGTATTTTAGTTCTGTATATTCCGCTAAGCCGTGCCGCGATCCTTCACGGCCGAGCCCAGACTGCTTCCATCCGCCGAACGGAATTGGGGGGCCCGTGAATGAGGCGGTATTCACACCAACCATGCCGCACTCGAGTTGCTCAGAAAGGCGAAGCGCGCGTCGCAAGCTGTCCGTATAAACGTAGCCAGCCAAGCCCATTTCGTTAGCGTTAGCTCGGGCAATGACCTCGTCTTCAGAGTCGAATGGCAGCACAGCAACCACCGGCCCAAATGTCTCCTCACGCGCAATGAGCATGTCTTCAGTCACATCACTCAGCAGCGTTGGAAAAACGAAGGTCGAAGCCAGCTTTTCATCTTGCTTCGTGGAGATAACCCGCGCCCCTTTGGTCACCGCATCGTCGATTTGCATTCTGCACTTGTTAGCCACTGACAGCTTCGTCATTGGTCCAATGTCTGTTGCAGGATCCAGGCCGTGACCGACTTTAAGTTTATTCATTGCCGCAGCGAACGCCTCAACGAAGGCACAGTAGATGCCCCTCTGTACGTAGATGCGGTTAGCCGCCAAGCAGTCCTGACCCGACGTGGCAAACTTCGCGGCGATAGCCCCTGTGACGGTCTTATTAAGATCGACGTCATCAAAGACGAGAAAGGGGGCATGCCCTCCCAGCTCAAGCGACACCTTCTTTACTGTCTGGGCCGCCGCCCCCAGGAGCAAGCGACCAACCTGCGCAGAACCGGTGAACGAAAGAGCGCGTATTCTAGTGTCGCGCAACAGAGGCGCCGAAAGCTCGATGGGATCACCGACGAGCACTTGAAGCACGCCGGGCGGGACACCGGCTTCAGTGGCCAATCTAGCCACGGCAAGGGCCGAGAGCGGCGTCTCCGGAGCGGGCTTCACAATGATTGGACAGCCGGCAGCAAGTGCTGCCCCAGCCTTGCGTGTGATCATGGCGACAGGAAAATTCCACGGGGTGATCGCCGCCGCGACACCGATCGGCTGCATTCGCACCTGGAGTAGACTTCCAGCCTTGTGGCTAGGAATCGTCTCTCCGTATGCCCGCTCGCCTTCTGCAGCGAACCAATCGAGAAATCCAGCAGCGTAGACGATTTCGTAGCGCGCCTCGGCAAGCGGCTTGCCCTGCTCGCTTGTCACCAGGATGGCAAGCTCTTCTGAGTGGTCGAGCAACAATGACGCCCAGGATCTAAGAATGGCGCCCCGCTTTGCCGGCAATAATTGTCGCCATGCAGCAAATGATCGTTCCGCTGCCGCGATCGCGAGAGCCATATCCGCGGCACTGCAACGAGCAACATCCGCAATCTCGTCCCCTGTAGCCGGATCGACCACGACATCTCTTTGCGAGCTCGCAATCCAGCCACCATCAATCAGCGCGGCCCCCTCGACAAAATCGCGACGGCGCAGTCCATTCAGATATCTCGTTGCAAGACCGACCAGATCCGGACTCTTCCGGGCAGTTTGAACAACCATTTGAAAGTCCCTCGCGGTGGCTTGTTGAAATCCACCGGACATCCAGGATACTAATGTCGCAAACAGATTTACGTCGCATTTCGCCGTCGTTCCCAGGGTTTTCTGCACCACAGCACTGTTCTGCGACGGAATTCACCTGGAGTCCGATTATGCAATACGACCGAACAGACGCCCGCATCCTAGAGATCGTACAGAAGAACAACCGTCTGACGTCCGAGGTGATTGGCGAGCTAGCCGGACTTTCTGCGACCGCGTGTCAGCGACGCCTGAAGAGACTTCGTTCGGAAGGCATCATCGAGGCTGATGTCTCGATCGTTGCGGCGAAGGCGGTAGGAAGGCCTATTCAAATGCTGGTGCTAGTGACGCTCGAGCGCGAGCGCTCTGACATAATCGACAAATTCAAAAAAGCGATCAAATCGTCAGCTGAGGTCGTCAATGGATTCTACGTGACCGGAGACGCCGACTTTGTTCTATACATTACTGCGCGCGACATGGAGGAATATGAGCAATTCACTCGCCGCTTCTTCTATGAGAACGCGGACATCAAGGGGTTCAAGACAATGGTCGTGATGGACCGCGTAAAGGCCGGCTTTGCGATTCCGGTAGAGATTCCGGACGGAGATTGACTAGACACGCAGCGTCTGATGCCGCTCATCCCGGCGTTCGCGCGTTTTTTCATCACTTGCTCGCATGGAACGGTGTACGTAGGAGGCTGTGTAGTCTGCGCCTCAATCGAAAGCGTCCCGAGCCGGCACTTCGACAAGTTTCAGCACCTCCAAAACCCTCCAGTGTGTTTCGCTCGCGTAGTCTACTTCATCGACACTCGCAGCCATTTGGCCGGTCCTGATTGCCGCTCCCTGCAAGATGAGTGGCATCCTGCTCTCCGATTGAACCGATCACGTTCATATCGATCTTCGAGATGGAGCAACGACCACGGTCGCGCTTTCAAGAACCACGTCCCCCAATTCACGATCGGCGTGGCGCACTGTCGACCTGTGCGGCTCCATGCGGCGCATCCGGCGCGATGCGACCGAGCGCGGTACGCCAAAGGGCCGTAAACCGATTGAGTGGAAGCTCATTACAGACCTAGCCGTCCGCAGTCGCTCCGAAGCAATCGAGAGATTAACTGGTACGCCATGCGGTGGAAAATCGAGGTGTTCCACAAGATCCTGAAATCGGGCTGCAAGGCAGAAGACTCAAAACTCCGGACCGCGGAGCGACTTGCCAATCTAATGGCGGTCTTCTGCATTCTCAGTTGGCGCGTCCTCTGGCTCACCATGCTCAATCGCATCGCCCCAGACGCGTCACCGAAGCTCGCATTGACGGACACCGAGATCGCATTGCTCGATCGACTCATCAGCGGCGCGAGCCATCGACGATGTCGCCCTGGAACCCTTGCATTCTATCTTACCAAACTTGCACGATTGGGTGGCTACCTGGCTAGGGCGGGCGATCCGCCGCCTGGAAATGTTGTCATCTGGCGCGGCCTCTCGAGACTCACAGATATCGAACTCAGCGCCGAGATCGCAGCTGCTGGAAATGTGGGTAATTGAAAGCCGGTGGCGGCCACCTTGTTCGGTCCGACGAGCCTGCCTGAGGGTTGACTTTAATTCTAGCCTTAAGGTCATGTGGCGAGTGCAGGTGAAGGTATTGGGCGTCGAACGTCGGCGTCGCTGGAGTTACGACGAGAAGGTTCGCCTCGACCGTGCAGGCCTGAGACTGTTTGTGGGGTGGCGCGACGATATGGCGTGGCACCGAGCCTGTTTTTCATATGGCGTCGGCAGGCGCGCGTGTGGTGATGCCGTGCCAGCTCTTGTTCCTGTCGAGATCACACCTGCGCCGGCACCGGTATCGATCAGCACGCTGCAACCGGCGTCTTCAGCCCCGCGCAGCGCGCAAGGGCCGGAATCATCGAGATCGAGCTTGGCGGTGGCTGTCGTGTTCGCGTTGACCGGGACGTCGACGGCGAGGCGCTGCAGCGATGATCCCTATTCCGAGCGGCGTCAGGGTTTGGATCGCCACTGGCCACACCGACATGCGTCGCGGCATGCAAAGCTTGGCTCTTACGGTTCAGGAGAGCTTGAAGCTCGATTCCCATGCCGGCGATCTCTACATCTTCCGGGGCCGCCGCCGTGACCTGGTTAAGATTCATTGGCACGATGGGCTGGGCATGTCGCTCACGCTAAGCGCCTTGACCATGGGAAGTTCATCTGGCCCGCGGCGTCGGCCGGCGCGGTATCGATCGCAGCGGCGCAGATGGCCTATATGCGCGAGGTCATCGACTGACTGAATCCGCAACTGAGTTGTCGACCGCAAAGCGCGGGCTGAGCGAAGAAATCTGCGGCTTCCGCCATTTTGGGGAGTCACCTCGCGTCATTCTGTGATTCACTGCGTCACATGGATGCCGACCGCGACGCTGTTCCGCATGACGTTGCCGCCCTGAAGAATGCGCTTGCAGTCGAGCGCCCAAGAGTTTGGAGATCGCGGCCGAACTCGCGGTCGCCCGCGCGAAAGCGTCGGAAGACCAGGCGCTGATTGCACAGCAGAAGCTGCAGATCGCCAAGCTGAAGCATCAGATCTACGGCCAACGATCAGAGCGTTCGGCGCGGCTGATCGAGCAGGTGGCATTGGCACTCGAAGAGCTGGAAGCCAACGCCACCGAGGACGAGCTTGCAGCGGAATGGGCCGTGGTCAAGACGACGACGGTGCGGGGATTTACGCGAGCCCGGCGAGGACGTGACGCTGACGCTGGAAGTGGTGCCGCGCCAGCAGTATGGAGCTACGCAGCCGTCGCCGGGCAGGCATAATCATTTCGCGGTCGAAACGGAGGACATAGTAATCGTCCGCAATCTGGCGGATCAGGTCCAAATGGCGCGCTTGCCATCCCGAGTGCCGGGAAAATATGTTGACCGGAGTTGAGCGCCTATTCAACGTTCCCCTCGACGAGGTCTCGACGTCTCCAAAATGCCCCTCGTCGATCGCAGGATGCCAGAGTGCGCGAGAAGCAATGCTCTGCTATTCGGGACTCCCAGCTTGCTTTCGTGCGCCGGAATTGAGCTTCATTGGTCGAGGCAAAACGAAAAAGGCCGAGCAGACTCTGTTGGGAATACTCGGCATAAAGAACGTCCCCGGCGATTGCGCCGGGGACGTCGAACGTAGAACTACAGAGCCGTTAGGCGGAGACTCAGAAGTTGCGTTGAGCTGAGAGCAGCAGAGTGAGGCTGTTTTGGTTCTTGAGCTCGTACACTGCGCTCGGCTTGGCAATACCCGCCTGCAGCGGCAGCGTCACAGTGCTTCCGCTCGCGTACTTCTGGTCGAGCATGGTGTAAGCGACTTCGGCCGAGAAGGTCAGGTTTTTGACGGGCGTCCAGTAAGTCGTCGTACCGACGGTCGCATAATTGAAATCAGGATTGCAGCCGGCAAGGCCGGTCGACAATGCGAGGCCGGTGACGACCGCACCACAGATATAGTTTCTGGCTGTATTGTTGTAGCGCACAGCGCCGATCCCACCAAAAATGCTGGTAGCCCAGCGCGGGTCCCAGTTGTGGATATAGGCACCGTTGAGGCCGTAGGTTTTCGTCAGCTCCTGTCCTGCGCCTGCAACAAAGACCGAGTCAGAAAGACCGGCGAGTCCGACGCTCTGGTAGGCACCAGCGACGCCCGTACCACCATACATTGCAATAGTGGTCGCCATGTAGCTGTTGAAGTTGTAACGGCTCGCGCCATACGTATAGACACCCTGCAGGTTGATCGTGTCACCCGGGCCAGTCGGGAGATTCTTAATCGACAATGCCAGCTGACCAGCCCATCCCCATTTGGAGTCCGGATGACCGGTGAGCTCAGTCGCGCCATAGTAGGCGGGATGATTGTCGTGGGCGGCCACCGACGCCTGGAAGAGACCCCAAGCCTGGTCAACGCGCACCATAGCGACGAGGTCAGGACTGCGCGAACCGCCGATGTCGTTGGCACCGTAGGCACCCGTCGCGAGACCCGCGGCCGTCGCGCCGCTGACATTCCAGATGTTGGTAGTATAATTGAGGACCTGATCCTGAGCTGAGAAGGCGGCGGTGATACCCTGACCAAAGTCGGCGGTATAGGTGATCTGATTCACGCGCTCCCAGCCACCCCCACCCGCCAGCTCGTTCCAGTTGCCCGGATACTCAGCCCATGGCGAAGAGAACTGCGATTGAGCCTTACCGAAGGTGAAGCCAGCGAATTGGATGAAAGCGTCGAATACTCCAAGGGAACCGCCGCCGGGTACGTTGGTCGTCGAACTGTACGTGGTACCCCCACCCGTGAGGCCGGTGCCGGCCCCGTTATAGCCGCCCGTGGTCCAAGTGTAGACCCCGTAGAAGTACGTCCGAAGCACGCCGTACTCCGTCGCAGTGCGAGTATCCAGAGTGAGGGCACCACGAGACCTGCTGGTGTAGTAATTGCTGAGGCGATTATGCGCGGCACCCAGGCCACTGTTGGCGGCGTCACCTATCGTGTGACTCGCAAACATGGTTTGCGCACGTAGATAACCACCGATTTTCATGCAAGTGTCCGTGCCAGGAACATAGTAGAATCCGGCGCCATACAATGAGCAGACCTTAACGTACTCGACTGCCTTCGCCTTTACGGGAAGATCTGCTGCCTGCGCTCCGGCTCCTGCGAACACGGCTGCGGAACCAAGAATAAGACCCTTCGTCAGTTTCATTGATGAACCTCCAAGTTGGAAACGCCGTTTCCGTCCTTCAAAGATCCGCCGCTAGGATTCCCGCTAAATCGGCGGTGCTTGACGGACCGACTTCGAGGCGTCCCCTCGCTGTCCGTCGTCGTATAATTTCTAAAATCAATTTATGCAATTAAGCAATGAAGTGAACCGCTCTTTCTCCAAAGTACGTTGCAATCCGGCAACAGCTCACTCGCTCGACCCAGTTTTAAAGCCGAAACCGGCTCCCTTCACGAGGTAGGCATGCGCTGGGCGACAAAAAAGCCCCCGAGGGGCATCTCGGAGGCTCTTCTTGGAGATTCGACATGACCGTTGGTAAGAATGTTTTAACGGTCTGGTGCTTAGATACTCGAAATCAATTGCATATGTCAATTGATTTTTTATAGCTGGATGTGTCCTGCGAGCTCTGTTTCGGGTGGCTTGGCACGTGTACTTTCCCGGAACGAGGAATCAGCAATGCGCGCTATGAGCGAGACCGAGAATTGGCGGAAGACCAACATGCCTGAGAAAGAACAATTCGAGAGAGCCGTTACAGACTTCATCTGGAACATTGTCGAAATCCACTCCCAGCTCGAGGAAATACATAAGAGCTGGGCCCAGATGCTGGGAATAAGCGAACCACAGTGGCTGATCCTGATGGCCATTGACGAGCTTGACGAAGGTCGCGGGGTCTCGGGAATCGGGGTTGCGAATAAACTGCGAATCCATCCCGCCTTCGTCACCAACCAAACAAAGAAGCTCGAACAAATGGACTTCTTGGCCCGCGTGACGTCGCCGGATGACGCCAGATTTCTACAGATGTCTCTGACTCAAAAGGCGCGAGCAGAAATCACTAATCTGTCGATCAAAAGACGCGCCTTGAACTCGACAATGTTTGACGGCCTCGATGAGGACTCGCTTTACTACCTCAACCGCCGACTAACCTCGATTGCCAAGAATAGCCGCTTGGCATCTCAAAAACTAACTATTGGAATATTGTAGGCGCATATCGTCCGAGTGCTAAGGTCGCCAGCCCCTGGCGAATTCTTCTCAATTGGCACGCCATAATCCACAATACCGATCGCGAGGTATCTTGCGATCCGTATTGATATCGCTCTGTATCGAACGTTCGACGCGTACGGATACGATTAGAAGCGTCGACCTCGACATCAACGGTGTCCACGAGATTTGCCCTGCCGCCCCGCGCAACAAGGGTTACGTGTATGCAGCTTACGCTCCAGCCAGCCGAAGATCGAATCATCGGAACTCAGAAAATTTTCGATCTCTCCCACGGTGGTCCGGCTCATCGGCGGTATGGTCAGCTCCAAATCAGTGCGCGCGCCGAGGCAGTCAGCCTTCAGCTTGATCGCCTCCGACACGCTGACGATGCCGCGCCCGCCAGCGACCACAAGAACTGGGCAGTTCAACTGCCGCAATAGTCGCAAGCGACGCGCCGAAAATGCGCCCTCATCCACTGGCTCAGCATGGCCCGTTATCCATTTGACTGACGCGTTAACCCGAACCGAATTCCAAGCGCCGCCGTCGCAAACCGCCGCAGCAACCCGGTTATCGAACACAGCGAAATGCGTCGCCAGAGCAGCCGACATCCCCTCCCCATAGATGCCAATGCGAGCGGCATCAACGTCTGGCCGAAGCGACAAGTAATCCAAACAGCAAGACAACAACATATCCGATTGGCCGCGCCAGTGATTTGAGAGGTCGTCGTGTGCGACGACGAGAACTGACATGCCCCGACCGATCACCACGGGCAGCAGCCTTCCGAGTAGGGTCGCTCCTGGCTCTTCTTCCCTGCTAATGCAAATGACTGCCGGGGCGCACAGATCAGGACCGCCTGCGGGCAAGTAGTAGGCCAGAAGTTCAGTTTGATCGTAGCAGGGAATTGATATCCGCTCGAGCTGGTGGTCCAGGGATGATTCAAGTCTCTGAATGCCGGTTTCGACTTTGGCCGAAACTTCTTTACCCTCTGGATCGTCTTTATCAACAAGTCGCCTAGCAACTTCAAAGGCGGTTAGCGCGCACAGCCAAGCCTCGGCTGCCTCAGCGGAGGCCCCCTTTTTGCTATTCAGTTCACCAACAAGGCAGTGAGCATCTCCGATGTTTGTCCATCTCGAGACCCAGTTCTGTCGCCCTGTCGCCCCGAACATGTCCTCGAGATTGCCGATGAACACTGCAGCCTCTCGCCGTGTAGATGCAAGATCACCCCTCCCATGAGGCCAAGCAGCACTCTCCATCCATCTTGCCCCTTGCTCGGATCCTCACCATCCGCTCAGCATGCGCTAAATGATCCCGTCGCTGTATGGAGAGCACCTGAAGCGGCTGCAAGAGTACCGCTAGATATTCGATGCGCAATCTTCAGCTGTTCTTGATTCGTTAAGGCTACCGCCCCTCTAACGACGAAATTCGCTAATGTGTGTCTTACATCGCCGAAATTCTGCTCGGATCTGAAGAATTCGAATGGCTTTGGTCGTTTTGCGCAGGTGATGAGAGGCTTCGATCGAGCGGTCACGCGACGCATCAGCCGCAAAGATCACTTGCTGCCGGCCGCACCCGACTGGACCTCGACCCTGCGCTTGCAAAGCCGACAGACCGGTGATCGGGCGTGGTCAAGGCCGCCAGCCGCCGGGTAGACCCCGAGGTTTTCTGCCTGAAGCTTGGACAGGAGTTTGCTGCTGGTCCGCCACGGCTCGGCCTCGAACCATTCGCGTAGCTGTACGTAGCCTTGACGAGCGGATCAGGGCGTCGCCGCTCTCGCTTCGACTTCGCAATTGGCCTGTCGTTGGGGCGTCCCGCTCCGTCTTTCCACGCGATTTGCAAGCTCGACAAGAACTGTTCGATCGGCGACATCGCAGTTGGATGGCTTGCTGGGGCGGCATCGGTGAGATTGGCCAACTGCTCCTGCACGGCTCGGATATCGCGCAGTAAGGCGACCGGATCCAGGCCGGCATAGATTTCATTGACGCGGGCGCGGGTGCGGCGTGACATCAGGTGCGAGCGATCCGGACGATCGTGAACGAGGCGCTATCGACGCTGGAGCGCGAGTTTGCCGCGCTCTATTTCGCCGATTGGGCGGCCGTCGATCCCGCTGGAGAAGCTGCTGCGGGCGATGCTGTTGCAGGCGTTGTATTCGATCCGCTCGGAGCGGCTTCTGATGGAGCGGCTGGAATACGACCTGCTGTTCCGGTGGTTCGTTGGAATCGGCATTGACGAAGCCGCCTGGGATCATCCAGTGTTCTCGAAGAACCGCGACCGGTTGCTGGAAGACGAAATCGCGGCCAAGTTCCTGGCGGCGGTGCTGGCGCAGCCCAAGGTGAAGAAGCTTCTGTCGAGCGATCGCTTCTCGGTCGATGGCACGCTGATCGAGGCCTGGGCCTCGATGAAGAGTGTCAAACCCAAGGACGATACTGGGGAACCGCCGGGCGCGCGGCGGGCGCAATGCCGAACCGGACTTCCACGGCCAGAAACGCTCGAACGACACCCATGCCGATAACCTACGCACCAAATACGATTGACTCGCCCGACCTGATCTTACCGTAGCAATCGCCGAAGCCAATTTGAACAAACTTATCCGTCCGTGTGCGTGCGCGAAGGATTACCTCATCGCCGTCTTCAAGAAAACGACGTTCCTCACCGGATTCCAGACGAATTGGCTGCCCACCACCAGCCGTTGTCTCGATCAAGCTGCCGAAACCGGATGCTGTAGGTGCCGAGATCGTTCCCGAGCCAAAGAGGTCCCCCGGTCGAACATTGCAGCCGTTTGAGGTGTGGTGAGCTAGAAGCTGCGCCACGGTCCAATACATGTGCCGCGTGCTAGCTATGGCGACTCGTTGTGGTGACAGCCTCTTTTCTCTTAATCCGGGCGTCATAAGAAACACCTCCAGATCAAGGTCGAGCGCTCCTTCGCGCTGATCGCGATCATTCCATAGATACGGCAGTGGCCGCGGCTCCCCCTCCGATCGCGGATATTGTGCGATCCGAAAAGGCGCAACCGCTTCAGGAGTAATTACCCAGGGCGAAATGGTGGTGCTGAAATTTTTAGATAGGAACGGGCCAACGGGTTGGTACTCCCAGCTTTGGATATCGCGCGCGGACCAGTCATTCAACAGGCAAAATCCCGCTATGTGCTGGTCCGCCTCGCTGATCGGGATCGGCTTACCGATTAAATTGCCTTGCCCGATCCAGATCCCAAGTTCGAGTTCGTAATCAAGTCGCTGCGTCAGACCGAAACTCGGACTGGCAGCGGCAGGCGCTTTGAGCTGCCCAGCCGGACGCCGTACGGGCGTACCTGAAGGCACGATAGAGGAGGAACGGCCGTGATATCCAATTGGGATATGCCTGTAATTGGGCAGGAGCGGGTTGTCCGGCCTAAAGATCCTTCCGACGTTTGTGGCGTGATGGATGCCTGCATAAAAATCGGTATAGTCGCCAATCCGCGCTGGGAGATGCAGCGTACAATTGACTGCTCGATGCAGTATACGGCCACTGATCATCGAGATGCGTTCGGCGTCTCGTCCTTTGGCATCAAGAAGCTCCGAAACTCGCTTTCGTAGCGCTTGTCGATGCGCAGGGCCAAGAGCGAAGAGATCGTTCAGGTTTCCCGATGACACTGCTTCCGCAGCTTCTCGCGCTTCGCCTTTGAAACACTCTATTTCCGCTGCAGCGGTGAGATCCAAAATCATGTCACCGATCGCGATTCCCCCCCGCAGCTCCGAATTACCGGGAGGCGAAAATATACCAAGCGGCAGGTTTTGGATCGGGAAATCAGCATGACCGTTCGCGGAAATTACCCAGCTCAGTCGCTTCCTATCATGTGTCTCGTCGAGTTGTGCCATTGTTCACCTGTACGCACTTGTGGCGATGGTGGGACGCGCCCACCTCTGATATCCGCCGCCTCGCTTCCCCAACTGAGGCTCGAATAGAGCTACGGCAAAGCGAGCCCACGCCGCGGATTTCGACCTTCATTTTCTGCGCTGTATCTCGTTGATTAAGCGCGTTTCCGTTTTTGCTGACGGCGCCTACTGACCCACGCCACCATCGTGCTTTCGCGGAAGCTGGCGCGCGAGAAAATTCCGAAGCCGCTGGCGCACGGCTTCAGCCGTCTCGTCCGTCCATTCATAGAATCCTTTTCCAGTCTTCATACCGAGATGCCCGTCGGCCACGAGTTTCTCAAGATAAGGATGCGGCCCCCGCGTGACATCCAGGTCAAATATGACGTTACGGTGTATGTCTAGCGTCAAGTTCAAGCCGACCATGTCAGACTGCTCAAGAGTGCCGAGCACGGAAAGCCGCGCGCCCAGCCCGCGCTTGATGACGAGATCTACAGTTGCCGCATCGCAAACGCCATTCGCGACAAGCGCGATCGCCTCGCGC
Organism: Bradyrhizobium sp. Rc2d; assembly: GCF_900099855.1. Taxonomy (NCBI): domain Bacteria; kingdom Pseudomonadati; phylum Pseudomonadota; class Alphaproteobacteria; order Hyphomicrobiales; family Nitrobacteraceae; genus Bradyrhizobium; species Bradyrhizobium sp. Rc2d. Next base: position 26,573 of record NZ_FNCU01000066.1, read on the forward strand.
TTGAGCGCGTGCTGCAGCCGGTTTCCGATGAAGCCAGGAATGTCTTTCTGAACGAGCACAGGCTCTTGACCGACTCTCGCGAGCAGAGCCATCATTCGCTCGGAGGCCTCGCGGCGGGTTGCGGCTGTTTCAATTACCTCCACTAGCGGCATGAGGTAGGGCGGATTCCAGAAGTGGGTTCCAAGTACCCGCCACTTGTCCCGAACCGGCTCCGCAATCGTAGTGATAGGGATGACTGACGTGTTGGAAGCCAAAAGCGCATCGGGCTTGCAATGAGTGTCTAGCGACCGAAAGATTTGGCGCTTCAAGTCTGGCTTCTCAGGCACCGCCTCGATGACCACGTCCGCTTCCGCTACGCCGCTTTGCAGCTCAGTCGAGAACTTCAAAGGGCCGGCATGGGCTCGATTCTGCCCAAGAAGATCGAAAATTCCCTCAATTTCGAGACGCGCCTTGGTGAGCGCGTCTGCGCTCACATCACATAAAGTCACCGGATGACCATGCGCTGCGAAGATCTGCGCAATACCGTGCCCCATAAGCCCGGCGCCCACGACTGCAATTCGCTCTGTCATTCTTCTATCCATATCAATGACTGCATTTGTCGATCGGTTTCAAACCGCAAGTATGATCTACCACCCAGCAGTGCAGAAAATCGTTTGTTTTCTGGCGGGCACGCATTCATTGCGCTGACTGACGCGAATCCACGCAGAAATTCGGAGGGACCAATCATCAATGCCCAAACGACGAATTGCGGCCGATCACCCTGCTCACGAGCGGTTCTTAGCTGCGCAAGGTTTCGGAGGACTTGGCGCGCCTGAGCAGGGCAGAGCTTGTTCAGGTCGTTCATTGGTACTATGCGGACATCCGACTTCTCGTCGACGGTGACGCTGGGCTTATGGCATTCGCCTTCCCCAGCCTGCCCGAACGCTGTTCGTCCTCGAGCGACGACGAGACCCCAGTTCCTGGCGAAGGATTTCCCCGCATGCAGGGTCTCCGACCGCGTGGAGCCGTTGAGCGGCTCCCGATATATGCCGCCCAACAGGTTGCCTTCCGCTTAGGATAACAGCATCGGCGCTCCAGACTTCCGATTTCGCGGCTCAATGGCTGGCCTGCGGTTTCCCCTGTCAACGCTTCGAAGTCGTCCTCACGAACGCCTCCGTATGACTCGGGGCCAAGGTGGGTCGCTACTCCTTTCCTGTATCGAACTTTCATCGACTATCCTCCGCCAGTTTTGCGGGCGCACTGTCCCTCCGGCGGCGGCCGTCTTGTGAAGTGTGGGCGTCTCTCTGAGGATGTGACCTTAAGTCTAGCCTTAAGGTCATGCAGCGAATGCAGGTGAAGATATTGGGCGCCGAGCGTCGGCGCCGGTGGAGTTACGACGAGAAGGTTCGACTGGTCGAGCTTGCAAGCTGATGTGAGCGTCTGCGGGATCGCGCGCCGGCATGGAGTAGCTCCGAGCTTACTGTTCACGTGGCGTCGGCAGGCGCCCCAGGGTCGCCTGGGCGGTGAAGCCGTGCCGGCTCTTGTCCCTGTCGAGATGTTTCTGCGCCGGTGCCGGCGTCGACGTGCACACCGCAGCCGCCGTCTTCGCCTCCTGCGCAACGCGCGAGGGCCGGAACCATCGAGATCGAACTTGGCGGCTATCGCGTTCGGGGCGACCGGGACGTGGAAGGCGAAGCGCTACAACGGGTCCGTGAGCTTTTGAGACGGCGATGATCCCGATCCCGAGCGGCGTCAGGGTTTGGATCGCCACCGGCCATACCGACGTCCGCCGCGGCATGCAAAGCCTGGCGCTTGCGGTCCAGGAAGGGCTGAAGCGGGACCCGCATGCTGGCGATTTCTTGAATTGATAAAGTCCTAACCGCAGAACGAGCTTCGGCTCGATCAGATCACCAATGCCTGCGCCTGATCACGCTAGACGTCGATCGTCTTGCGAGCAAACTCTTCGATGTAGTCCATTAGTCGGTCGGATGCGGCACCCGCAGCTGCCACGTCGCCATCAGCGATTGCTGCCGCAACATCAGCATGAAGTTTTGCGGCCAGCGGTAGGTCGGCAACCTCTTTGTAGTGGTGATACCAGAAGCGCCTAGACTGACCGGCGATAAGACTCATCGTTCGGACAATGAAATCATTCCTGGCAGCCTGCAATACGAGGAGGTTGAACTGACGGTCCAGCCGCATAAAGCCAAGGTCGTCCGCTCGGGTAGATGCATCCAACATGTCTGTAGCCACCCCCCTAAACAGCTCTCTCTCTCTGGGGGCCGCCCGAACTGCCGCCAGCCTCGCGGCTAGCCGCTCTATTTCTCGGCGAACTTCCAGAAGGCGAAGTTGGGTTTTCAGGTCAATCTCGGACACCAAAACGCCTCTGCGCGCGACAATCTCTACCAATCCATCACGTGCAAGGATTTGCAGGGCTTCGCGAACAGGCGTCCGGCCCATTCCGAGCTGTTCTGCCAAGGATTGCTCGGACAGAAGCGATTTTGGTGGCAGCTGTAGGGTTACAATGAGCTCTTCAATCTGCTTGTATGCCCGACTTGCCAACTTTGCGTTCGAATTGTGTGTCAAAGTAGCGTTCCTGCTTGCCGGCCTTGGCGAAGCGCCTCGACGCCTTAGCGCAATTTGCCGCATCCAAATACCAGAATCGATCCAGGCATTTTCCGGATGATGCTTAGGCCGCTGACCTGATCCACAAAAGGCGCGGATCGCTACGCTCCGAGCGCGGAGGAGCAGGTACTGTTGCTAGGACATTACCGTCGCTCGGATCTAGGGACCGTCTCACCTGCGGTGTCCGTTCGCTGTACTTCGGGAAAAATCCAAATGGCTGCGATCATGAACGGCACGAGGAAAGCCAACGCAGCGGTAGCGTCGGAACGCGCAGCAGCGTGGAAAAAAAATCCTGCGATGCTACCGGTCACAAGTACCAGTAGGGATATGAAGATCTTAATTTGGCTTGGCATTGATGAACTCCGAACCGTTCACAAGGAAAATAGGCGACGGCGTAAGAAGCAGCCATGCCATTAGCTGTGCAGCCAACAGCGCTGCCAGTGCCAGGTGACTTGAGAGACGTTTTTTTGGCCAGATTTTCGTCACGGGCGGAGTGAATAGAAACACCAATCCGCTCACGATAACGACCGTACTCCAACGCAGCTCTCCGAGTCCAAATGCGAGAGCTTGAATGCAGAGAAACAGCAGGAAGCCGACGTTCATCAGCGTGAATAGCGCTCCCGCGGATCCCGCCAGCGCGGCGGGACGGCTGCTTAGTGGCAAGTAGCCGCTAATGACGAAGAATGAGGAGCAGCACACCACCCACACCGTCAGGAAGGTTAGGAGAGCGGGTATATTTTGCTCAAGAGCGTGCATCAATAAACCCTCATTGCATCGCAAGCACTAAGCCAGGTTAGTTTCGGAACCAGCCGAGACTGACGCATTTGCAATCTTCGGAGTCCGAGATGTCTTGCGAAGATTCTTCTTCAGATGTCGGGTGCTGTACCCGTTGAAGATGTGACCCAGCAGCCCACGATCGAGGTCAGACGTACCGAATGCCCAGTCCATGATGGGGACCGTCAGATTCATGTTCTTCTCCATCATGAGCGAGTGGTTGTGATGAGCTGCGTGATGCCGCCTAATAGTGTTCACCATTGGCATGTTACGGACGAACCAGTTCTCATCCACGTGACAGCAGAAATGCATGAACTCGTAGGTGAGATAGACCGCCGTCGTGGTCGAGATGAACAGCCAGCCGATGTTGGGCGAAAGCAGCAGCCCCGCGACCAGAGCCCCGGGAATCGACATGAGCGTAAATACAACCAGAGCGTATGGAGGAAAAAACGTGACGCGCCAGTCGTGATGATCGGCGAACCGCATCTCCTCTTCTGTGAAGAACTGATGATGCATTAGTGTGTGGCGATTATAGATCGCCCGGAGCGCTTTAACCGGGGATGGGCGGTGCATGACATAGCGGTGAATCGCCCATTCGAAGAAATTAGCGCCGACAAAGGTAAGTGGGACGATGAGATACTCCCACCATACAACGTTCGAGAGATTGCTTGCATAAACATAAAGGCTGACGAAACCTATCGTGTAAATTACGAAAACATGAAGCCAGCCATTGTACCACCCCGAGACTCGCTCTCGGTAGGTAGCGCGATATCTCAATTGCCTCTGGGTCATCGCTTCAGCTTGGAGTTCCATGCCGACGCCTTTCTTGCGGTTGCCAAATTATGTGATCGACAGGTGACATATCACGTGATAGATGTCGACGCAATCGGGTTCGTGACGGAGAATCTCACGTGAAAGCGAAGGTTTATGAGGGGCAACGCACGATCGATGGAGTTGCCGTAACGGTCGACGGCCGCACCCTTTCAACATACGAGGAAATCGAGCAGTTCGCGCGCACTGGCTTCGAGTGGAGCTATGAGGGTGAAGCTCCACGGCAACTCGCCTTTGCGCTTCTGTTCGATCACTGCGGAGACAAAGAAATTGCGCGCGCACTGAGCGAGCCGTTCATGAGATCGATCGTAGCCAATTTCGACAACGACTGGGCGCTCGATAGCAATGATCTGGACGTAACCATAACCGCACTGACGAATCACTGATTCGCGCTACAGGTGCTTGGAAATGACAGTGCAATATCGCGCCGCAGTGTTGCGCGCCATCGGCGGCAACGTGGACATTGAAACGGCGGTTTCGAGAAAGCTTCGCAGCGACGATGTACTAATCAAGATAGCTGCAGCCGGTCTCTGCCATACAGATCTGGAGGTTATTTCCGGGTCATTGAAGGCTTCTTTTCCGATTGTGTTGGGTCACGAGGCCGCGGGTACGATTGCGGAAAAAGGGCCGGATGTTCAGGGCCTGGAAATAGGCGACCGTGTTGTCCTGCATTGGAATCCCAGTTGCGGCGACTGTTTTTACTGCAACCGTAAGCGGCCTATTTTGTGCGAGCAGTATCTAGGCAATGCACGCAAGTCGTTCGACTTCGGTGGTCTGCCGCAATCGTTCGACACGAACGGTCAGGCATTCCATCATTTGATGTATGTTGGCGCGTTTGCAGAGTACTGCGTAGTTCCCGCCCGGCAGGCGGTGCGGATACCAGCCGGGCTTCCGGCAGAGCAAGCCTGTCTTATCGGGTGCGGCGTGATGACTGGCGTCGGTGCGGCGCTCAACATCGCTGCCATTCAGCCGGGAGATTCCGTCCTCATCCTCGGATGTGGTGCAGTTGGGCTAGCGGCGCTCCAAGGTGCTCTCCTGGCCGATGCCGCCGAAGTTATAGCATGTGATCTTAATGCTGAGCGACTCGAGACGGCGAAGAGCCTTGGAGCGACTTACTGCATTAATGCGGCTGCAGAAGATGCTCTCAACCAAATTCGGATCATTACCAGTGGTCGGGGGGCGGACCATGTCCTTGAATCAGCAGGTCACCCCGCTGCATTTCGAATGACTACGGAGGCGGTGCGACCAGGGGGCGAGATCATTTGGCTCGGCAAGGTTGGCGTCGATGAGGACGTCGCATTCCGCTGGGGGGCGCTCATGCAAGAGAAAAAAATACGCCGTTCAAGTTACGGAGGAGCGCGCCCTCATCTCGATTTCCCTAAGCTAGCTGAGGAGTGCTTGCGTGGCACGCTTAAACTCGACCGAATTGTGACCCGGACGATCCCACTGGATCAAATAAATGATGGTTTCGACGACCTGCGGCACAGCCGTGGCATCCGCACAGTAATAAAGCTTTCCGATTAAGCCCGGCATGGTTGGGACGGTCCAGCACCATGGCGAGTGTTAAAGGCTACCGAACTCTCCTCGAATGGGTTTATTGGCAAGATGGAACTACCTGCTCTACATATCGGAAAATCGGCATCGGTGCTGTCAAAGGTGAGTGCCGACAAGCTGGTGCCTGCCCTGTATCCAGAATCGTCCCTTTATCAGGAGATGCCGCCTGTGCTGGCCACCGGTTTTATGATCGGTCTGATGGAGTGGGCAGCTATCGAGATTCTCCATCCATGCTTACAGCCAGCGAAAATTAGCTTGGGAACGGATGTCGCCGTTTCACATGAGAAAGCGACAATCGAGGGGGCGGAAGTAATTGCAGAAGCGACTGTTGCTTCAATAAGCGGAAAGACAGTGACCTTCGACGTTGTGGTCCGCGAAAACGATAGAATTGTTGGTGTTGGTACGCATCGACGGGTCATCGTTGATCGGCAACGTTTTGAAGCGAAGTTGGGTATTGGAGCGAGAGGGACCCTGCGTTGAGAGTGATAGGAAACAGGTGGCTTGCGCCATGCAGTAGGATCAGACTTTCGCACGTGCTGATCCTATTTTAAATCTGATGGATAGAAAATGGTGAAACAGATGATCGAATTCGCACATCTCCGCAAAGTGCCACGCTCTCGGGCCGTGTGGACTTGGGCATTTCTCTCTAAGTCCCGGGTGATCGCGCGGAACGCCGGTGGAAGTATAGTCGGTAAGGAGACGCTTTCGCAAATTGACTTAAGGAGGGCGCGTTGAATCTCGCTATAATGCTCAAGCGTACAGCCAGTACATATCCCGACAGGGTAGCAGTGTTTCGTGGGACGACACCCTACTGTAGCTTTCGCGAACTCGCAGACCGTTGCGCCAGGATGGGTGTACAATTGCGCACGCGGCTGAACATCCAACCTGGCGACTGCATCGCGATTGTGTCGAGGAACATTCCCGCGTTTGTAGAAGCTCTTTTCTCTTGCTGGTATGCAGGCGCCGTTGCCGTCCCGATCAACCCAAAACTCCATTCCAAGGAAATCGCGTTTATATTGTCTGATTGCTCCGCTCGATGCTGCTTCATCTCTGACGATCATCGAGAAGCGTTCGCACGTCTAAAAGATGCGGGAGCCTATAGCGGTTCCGTTATTGTTTTTGGCTCGGAAGAGTACAGGTCTCTTTACGAGGGTGTGGTTGCCAAACCCGCCGAACGTCGCCCGGAAGATGTTGCCTGGATCTTCTACACCAGCGGAACGACAGGTCGACCAAAGGGAGCCCAACTGACTCATCGAAATCTGCGGACGATGTCTCTGGGCTATTCAGCAGATTACGAACGTCTGCAGCCAGGAGACAGCATTTTGCATATTGGCCCCATGTGCCATGGTTCTGGGCTTTACATCCTCCCGCACCTCGCTGCAGGCGCTGGTCAGATTACACTAGCAAGTTCAAATTTCGATCCGGCAGAGGTGTTCGATCTGATCAAGGCGCATCCGCGCATCGGGTTTTTCGCCGCCCCAACGATTGTAAGGCGACTGACCGAGTTCGCCGCGATCAACAAGCCTGATACCTCAAACCTGAGAATTATCGTTTATGGCGGCGCGCCGATGTACGTCGAAGACCTGAAGCGGGCGCTTTCAATTTTTGGTCCGAAGTTTGCCCAAGTGTACGGGCAGGGCGAAACGCCGATGGCGATATCGGTCCTATCGCGGGAAGCGCACGAAGAGAGCCTGCGCGATGGAGACTTCAGGCGACTTGCAACTGTCGGAGTTCCCCAGAGCGTAGTGGAAGTAAGAATAGCCGATGATGCGGGGCAAGAGGTGCCATCAGGTACATCAGGAGAAGTTCTCGTGCGCGGCGACACCGTCATGAAAGGATATCTTCACAACGAGACGGCTACCAAGAGTGCTCTTCGCGACGGATGGCTCTGGACTGGAGACGTCGGCGTAATGGATCCGAGCGGTCACATCTTGCTGAAGGACAGGAGCAAGGATGTTATTATCAGTGGTGGCTCGAACATCTATCCACGGGAAGTTGAAGAGGTTCTGCTCGAACATGCCGCCGTCGCGGAGGTATCAGTCATCGGTGTCCCCGACCCGGAATGGGGTGAAGTCGTCGTCGCGTTCGTCGTGCCTCGTATCGGCGAACGCCCGCTGGAGGGCGAGCTCGATCGGCTCTGCCTTGATCGAATTGCAAGATACAAGCGGCCGAAGCGATACGTGTTCCTAGATGCACTGCCAAAGTCTCATCTCGGAAAGATTCTTAAGCGTGAATTGCGCCACTTTGCTCTGGAGACAGACGGGGATCGAGGCGATGCTTAATCTCTGGAGGTGCATGCAGTCTATCGCAGCACTCTCGCAATCCTAGGAGCAAAGTATGGTTCATGTATACGTTGTCGGCGTCGGAATGACTGCTTTTCGCAAACATTCCGATAAGTCAGTCAAAGATCTGACGAAAATGGCGCTGGATGCGGTGCAGTCGGATGCGGGCGCTGCAATCCCATTCGATGTCGCGTTTTTCGCCAACACGGCGCAGGGGCACCTTGAAGGGCAATCAATGATTTCCGGCCAGATCGCGCTACAATCGGCCGGGCTAGAGGGAATCCCTGTCATTAATGTAGAGAATGCCTGCGCGAGCGGAGCTACCGCCTTTCACCAGGCGCTCACATATCTGAAATCAGGAAGTGGTCGCATCGCATTGGCCATTTCTGCGGAAAAACTATTCCACCCTGATAAGAGCAAAAGCTTCTCTCTATTCGATGGGGCCTGGGATGTTCATGAGGCAAGACGGAATCTCCGCGACGTCCTCGAACTCGGAAAATCAGTCGTTCCGGCTGGTTCTCCAGAGAGTAAGAACCGAAGCATCTTCATGGATATCTACGCCGCTTGGGCTCGTTACCACATGGAGCGGTTTGGGACTACGCAGCGCCAGATCGCGATGGTGTCGGCGAAGAACCATTGGCATTCGACGATGAACCCCTTAGCACAGTTTCGCAATGACATGACTGTTGAGGAGATCCTGGCAGCCCGCGCAATTTGTTGGCCTTTGACTCTCCCAATGTGTGCCCCAATCAGCGACGGAGCCGCTGCTAGCATCCTGTGCACAGAAGATGCGCTTTCTCTTTTTCCAGACGTCGTACCTGTCCGCGTCCTGTCAAGCGCCCTCGTCACGGGCGTGAAGCGGGAAGTAGAAGAATTGAACAGACACATCAGTCGGAGAGCAGCCCAGCGTGCCTACGAATTGGCGGGCGTCGACCCGAAGGACATCTCGGTCGCTGAAGTGCATGACGCTACCGCATTCGCTGAAATCCAGCAGTACGAGAATCTCGGATTCTGTGAGACTGGAGCTGGCGGCAGCCTGGTTGAGAGCGGCACGACCAAACTCGGCGGCAAGTTGCCGGTAAACACCTCCGGCGGCCTCGAATCCAAAGGTCATCCGATCGGTGCCACTGGTCTGGGTCAGATACACGAGCTTGTACTTCAGTTGAGAGGACAGGCAGGTGCACGGCAGGTTCCCGGCGCCAAGCTTGCCGTAGCAGAGAACGGTGGCGGGTACTACGCCGGTGAAGAGGCAGTGGCCTGCGTGACGATCCTGGGCCGCTGAGCGATGCGAACGGTAGGATTGAACAAGCTGCGTTTGCGTGATGGTTGTGACCGCCCGTGCCTTGCGTTTTACGTGAGCCCCTTCGCAGCTATAAAGCTATAAGGACTGATGCATAGCTATCCTCAAAAGCGGCAACCCGGCTCCGGAGCTTCGGCGGGCACCGTCGCGCCAGCCTAGAGCAGCACCAGATCCTCGTGTGTTCTCTCGTAGAAATCAAGGCGGACATCTCGCTGATTGATAGTCGTCCGTTAAGAAGCCCATCTGAATGCCGGCGCGAGGGCGAATGCTCGGCATTGGGCGAACAGGATGAGGCGCAACAGAGGCTTCAGCCAGGCGAGGACGAGGCGGAGGTTGTGGCCGACGGCGGAGAGGACGACGTTGGCCGCATCGCCCTCGCGGCCCTTGAGGTGACAACGGCCGAGGTGTCCGTCAGTCTTCAGGTGTCCGATCAGGGGCTCAATGGCTGAGCGGCGCCTGAGCTCGCGTTTGATCACCCCGAAGACGCCACGCTTCTGACCGGAGATGAAGACGCGGCGCGGGTTTTCCGTTTTGTGGTCGCGATAGGCCTTGTCGACATAGGCGCGCTCGATCGCGCAGCCGGTGACCGTTTCGGTACGGTTGATGACATCGCCAAGCGTGTGGCCGTCATACGGATTGCCCGGCAGCGCCTTGGCATGCAGCACGAACTGGCCGCCCGGGGGCCGCCCGTTGGTAGTGACGATCGAGGCTTTGACGCCGAACTCGTAAGGCGTTGAGGCCTTGCCCTTGCCGATGCATTCGACCTCCGTCGCGTGGAAGGAATAGAGCTTGTATCCGCGCTGACGCTGCTCCTGGGAGCGGATCTGGGCTGCGCGCGACAGTGGCTGCTCGAACACAGTCTCAAGCTCGCCCTGGCCTGTGATCTTGCGGTGGATGTCGCGGATGAGGCGGCCGAGTCGCGTTCGCAACAGGCGCAATTGTCCTCGATGGCGCTTGAACTGTTTGGCGTGGGCATAGCGTCCCGCCATCATCGCCGCCCGCTTGGCGATGCGCAGATAGGATTGCCGGAGCTTAAGGCCGTGTTTGCGGGCCAGCCGATTGAGTCCCTTGATCGCCGCATGCACCAGCTTGGCGTCGGTCGGCAAGGTGATGGCCTTGGGCTGAACGGTGGTGTCGACCGTCACCCGCTTCAGATCGCGCGTGCGCAGCGCGCCGGTCTCGTGCGCCACCCTCAGGCTCTCGGCCAGCAGAAGCTCCAGCTTGCCGCCGATCCGCTTGCAGCTTGCGCCAATGGCTTAGAGCGGAGCGCTCATGCGGGAACTCGTGCCGGAAAAACTCCTCACCGGTGAAGTGCTGGAAATACGGGTCATAGACCCAGCGTTCGCAGACGCCCCCGTCGGACAGACCGTAGACGTGCTTGAGCAACAGCAGCCCGACGACGAAGCGGCTTGCGATCCCCGGCCGGCCCTTCTCGCTGTAGAGCGATGCGATCTCGCGATCGATCGTAAGCGTAGCGCCGAGGCCCTTCAAATTGTCTGTGCGCAGACTTGGGGGCACCGTTAGAAGAGTCATCTTCGGCAAGGGTGCTCATAATGGACGACCATTCGGACGACATAAGACGACCGTTGACGCAGCGTATCGAAGTGTATGCTGGCGCAGGCCGGAAGCAGTGGCCGGATGATTTGAAGGCACAGATTGTCGCGGAAAGCCTCGAGCCAGGTGCGGTTGTAACAGATATCGCACGCCGCCATGGCTGCCGGCCGCAGCAGGTGCATGACTGGCGGCGCCGGGCGCGTTCAGGTCAACTGGTGCTGCCGGCTTCGGCGGATACACTATCATTCGTGCCTTTGGTGTCGGAGACGTCGCTGCCGGCGGCTGCCGCGCCCTCCGGATCGCCGGAGGCTGCCGCTGTTACGGTTGAGTTCCTGGGGGCACGGGTGGAGGTGCGCGGAACGCCAGGGCTTGCCGTGCTGAGTGATGTGTTCGTGGCATTACGCCGGACACGTTCATGCTGACGGCTCCCGCTGGCCTCATGATTTACGTTGCGACCCGACCTGTAGACTTCCGGAAGGGCGCGGATGGCTTGGCACTCTTGGCGAAGGAGACGCTGGGCCACGATCCGATGAAGGGCGTGGCAGTGGTCTTCCGTGCGAAGCGTGCCGATCGGGTGAAGATCGTCGTTTGGGATGGCAGTGGCCTTGTGCTGTACTGGAAGCGGCTTGAGGGCAGCGCCTTCAAATGGCCGCCGGTTGTTGACGGTGTGATGCGGATGAACGCCGCGCAGCTGTCGGCGCTTCTGGCCGGCATGGATTGGACACGCATGCACGCACCTCGAATCCCGCAGCCGAAAGCACTTGCGTAGGGCATAAAATCTTCGCTGCATCGGGGCGCGAAGCATGGCAGACTCGGGCCAATGAGTGATTTGCCTGATGTGCTGCCGAGCGATCCAGCCGAGTTGCGTGCCTTTGCCGCGGCTCTGCTGGAGCGCTGCGCCAGACTCGAGCGGTTGCTCAAGCTTGCAAAAGATGCGCAGTTCGGTCGATCCTCGGAAAAGCTTGACGCTGATCAGCTACAGCTTGTTCTGGAGGATATCGATCAGGCCGTCGCGGCTCTCGAAGCAGCCGAGGATCGTGCCAATCCCAAAACATGCGAGAAGAGAGCTGCCGAGCGCAGGGCCAATCGCGGTCAGTTGCCGGAGCATTTGCCACGCATCGTTGAAACACTGATGCCGGTTGCAACCTGCTGCCCGTCCTGCAAAGACGATCTCGTTGAGATTGGTCACGATGAGAGCCAGAGGCTGGACGTCGTACCGGCGCAGTATCGCGTAATCGTCACCCGCCGGCCCAAACTGGCCTGCCGCGCCTGCCAGGGCGTCGTTCTCCAGCACGCTGCTCCCGAGCGACTGATCAGGGGTGGATTGCCTACCGAGCGGCTCGTCGCGCATGTGATCGACGCCAAGTATCATTGGCATTTGCCTCTCTACCGCCAGGCGCAGATGCTGGCGACCCACGGAATTGCCATTGATCGTTCCACGCTCGCCTTCTGGGTCGGCTATGCTGCCCAGGAGCTGAAGCCCTTGTGGCGCCGTCTGCGCGAGGTTTTGCTCGCCTCCGCAAAGCTTTGTGTCGATGAGACCCCGGCGCCAGTGTTGGATCCGGGGCGCGGCAGGACCAAAACCGGCTACTTCTGGGCGCTCTCGCGCGATGACC
>NZ_FNCU01000069.1:0-36604 GCF_900099855.1 Bradyrhizobium sp. Rc2d
CCGCTGTCGGGATCCACAATCGTCAGCTGCCCGGAGGCGTTCAACGCGGCGGCGGTGTCGCCCTCGGTGACGGACTTCGAGTCCGAGCTCACGGTGGCAGCGTCGTTGGTGCCGGTGATGGTCACCGTGACGGTGCCGCTGCCGGTGCCGTCCTGGCTCGTCACCGTGAACTGGTCCTGCACCTCTTGGCCGGCGGTGAGCTCGTTGTGCGCGCCGTTGCCGGTGTAGCTCCAGACGCCGTTGGCATCGATGCTGAAGTCGCCATAGCTGCCGTGGACATTACTCTGCGCGACGACATGGGCTTCGCCCGTGTCCGGGTCGGTGATGGTGAGCTGGCCGCTGGTGTTGAGCGCCGCTGCGGCATCGCTCTCGGTGACGGACTTGGAATCCGAAGAGACGGTTGCCGTATCGTTAGTGCCGGTGATGGTCACCGTCACCGTCTGGGTAGCCGTCGAGCCGTGGCCGTCGTTGATCGTCACCACGAAGCTTTCGGTAACGTTCTGGCCCGCGGCTAGATACTGAGCAGCCGAATCGTTAAGCGCATAGTGCCATTGCACCGAGCCGCTGGCGGCATTGGCCGGCTCGTTGACAGGATCGAGCGAGAAGGTGCCGAGCGAAGTGGTATTGAAAGAGGCTGCCGCGAACGAGGCCGAATGCGTGTCGCTGAGATCGGCGTCGTTGAAGCTGATGGTGCCGGCCGCGCTCTGCGAATCCGAGAGATCCGGCGTGGCGTTCGCGTCTTCTACCGCCGAGCCGCTCTGCGGACTCGATGTGATGAAGACCGAGTCGTTTGCGCCATTGAACTGAAGTGTCACGGTCGCCCAACTGAGCGTGCCATTACCCAGCTGGATAGCGTAGGTGAATGTGTCACTCAGCGTTTGCCCGGTCGCCAGCGCCTGAAGCTGAACGTTGATGTCGCCCTTGTCGTAATGAACGGTGCCGTCCGTTTCGATCCAGATGCGTGCACCGAGGGCGCTGCGGTCACCGGTTGCGGCCATTCCGGCGGCATCACTGCTGTACGCCACATCTTTGACCAGCAGGTCTGTCGGTGCGTAGTTCTTAGTGGACGAGGAGGCGCTCGTTCCATCGTCCAGGGAGAACAGCGTCTTTGCCGCGCCCCCAAGATCATTTGCCAGCACATTCAAGATGAGAATGTTGCTGGCGTCTTCCGTAAACGAGAAAATGTCGGTGTTGGCTTGCGGAGTATTTCCGAAAGAAACCGTGCTGCCGCCGTCCGTTGTTTGCGTCGCCATAGCTAAATCCTTTGGGTGATACGTCCGCGTTCACGGACCCGGACAAACTGCACAATTGCGCGGTGATGGTCGGCCACTGCCTTGCCTGCACTGCTGAAGTAAAGTTCTGTGCTGTCGAGCATGACTGTCGTCGTGCTCAGGGCTGCGAAAATGTGCAAGAAAAGCATGTGAAGATAAGCTTGTTTGGAGCTAGCGTCGCTCCGAACGCGCAATAGGGTGTCGCGAGCCAGTGTCGCGGCCTGACAGAAGCAAAAGCTGGTCTCAAGCGCCGAACCGTACGCGACAGCTGACGGACCGTGCGCAAACGGCACGCTGAGCTCGATTGGAGGATCGTACGCTGACGGAGACGAATTCGAAATCGCCTGAAGACCGGCTTCAATTCGAGCCCGGCTGAATATTGTCTGGAACTCCCACACAAAACGTGCGTGCTTCATTCATAGCCCTCGCTGCAGAGCAGAGAGCGTCAGCGCAAAATCAATTCACGCAACAGCGTTCGCTGGGACGAATGATTTGTCCGCCCATGAGCGACGATCTGGCCAACTGCCGCCGAGTTACGGGAAAAGATTTAGAACTGTATCCCCTGCCCATTCGGGGGCGGTCCTGGTCCGCCCACGTTTGCAATTATCGATTTGCAGTATTCCTCCGCTCCAGGAGCGATTTCCGTGATCAGGAGCGATCACGATCATTCGACTCCGGATTAAATTTAAAGCTAAATTAAACCATTGTGCTCGTCCATTTGTTTATTTGCGCGTTCGCATTTAATGATTAATGCATCAAAATCAACAGCAAGGGGCCTCTTGCGCCACCCGTGCCGGACCACACCGGTATCTTACGGAGCTCAGCGATATTATTCCGGGGCTCGAATCCTGCTCGGATTAAAATCGTCGGCTTCCGACCTATGGACGCTATTATTTGATTCGCGATCCCCACTGGGGCATGCCAAAGACTATGCGACCGCATCGTCGTGCCTCGATCCGCGATCGATGACCACCCATCAGTCTGCATTTGCCTATGTAAATCATTCGGGTGGCGCATCGCGGGCGCCGATTGGTTCGCTGCCCGTCGGACGACGCACGAACGCAACAGTCGCGCAACACCTTGCACCAACCACGACTGTTAATTTGCGTGCTCGACGCGATTCAGGCTTCCTGCGGCGAAAGCCACCAGATGAGGAAACGACCAGAATGATCGTCCGTGTTCTCGGCGGTGCTGTCGTATTGCTGGTGTCCCTGAGCTCCGAAGCGTTTGCAGTGCGCGATCACAGCTCGGCCTTTCTCTTTTCGTCGACTTCTTAGTTCAAGTCATTTTCTGAGGCACCTGATGTCCAGTACGCGTGAGATTTATGCTTGTGCTGTTCTGAGTAAACGACACCAAGCGCTTGTGGCGGAGCTTAGAGCAGTGGAGACGCTTCTAAGTAAGACTCCGGCATGTAGAAGCGAGAACACTCGGCAAAAGGCGGCGTGCCAAAGCGAGCAGCAGAGCAAGAGCCGTGAACTAATTTAACTCGGCGGCGAGATCGGCCGTCTATTCAGGACAAAGCGGTCGCACGGATTTCCGTTCGACGTTGCACCTTGAAAAACGGCAACAAGCCGATCGCCTTCCCAAAGCTCGACGTCGTGCTCGCCATACATTTGCTCGGCTCGACGTCTCGCCGCCTGCTCGTCAATGCAGTCAAGCTTCGCGGCGCAGATCACTCGCCGGCTGCTGTCGACCACGAACACTTTGTACCGCATGATGGCCGTCCCAACCAAAAGGGGGACCGTCATCGTAATCGAATGTCCGTCTCAGGCAGTGCCAAACTAGGTCCAGACGCGCGGAACCTTTGTACGTGTGGCAATTCGGCTCTACCAGCGTTAGAGCTCATCGATCGCGTGGCGGCGCGTCAGGTACCCTGCCTAGTGTATCGCGCTACCTCAGGGCCCTAATCTTACCGCTTGCCGAAGCGTGCGGCTCGAGCTTAAGATGGAGAGGCCCCCCAGCGTCATCAGCAGCACGCCTAACCAAGTTGCCGTCCAGCTCCGCGCCTCGTCGCGCGCCTCCCCAATCCGCAAGCCGATCACCATAGCCGGTGGATCGGGCGAAGGCACCGCATCGTTGGCCACCGGCGCGACCGCGAGAAGCTGCTCAACATCGACTTGGCTAGGCATGGAGTGTTCGGGCGTGAGAAGGCGGCTGTGAAGCTCCGGGATGGGCGCCGCCGACGTCGGGGCGGGGACCGTACCGAGTTCGGAAGCGCCATCAGCTACCTTGATTTCGGGTAGAGGCGGCTGAGACCCCTCGGCCGGTGCGGAGCGCAGCAACTCCGGGCGCGCATCAACGACCGCGCTCCGGCTGCGCCGTACAGTTTCGTCGTCCAAACTGGCAACTTGATCTTTGGCCGCGCGGCGACGAATTGGCTTCTTCACCGTCGCGAGCCCCTCGGCCAGAAACCAGCATTTGCGGTGACCGTCCATTCGATAGACCCAATGCTGGCCGTCGGGGGGCGAGTTGCCGGGGCGCCCCAAGCATTCCGGTTGCGCCGGAGAGGTTGGAGCGGGTTCGCGGGGGGTGATATTGAACAACTCGGCAAAAGGGTTCGAGAACGCAGGTGTCCCTGAAAGAACTCCAACAAGGACCAAACTGGCGAAGTAAAATCGCAAATGACCGGACATAGAAAACTCCCGGTGTTGCGCCCCCATCCGGCACGAGCCTTCGCGGCGACATGGGCCCCCATGCGGCTTAAATCTGGCTGCGTGATGAATTAATTGTGCGCTGGCCATCCGAATTAATAAGCCCGCCAGCACTCCTGGGTTGCCAACACGCGGCAGCGCGCTCAATTAAATCGAGCCACCTGCGTTTCGCCGCGCGTCGATCCCGCTCGCGCTCCGCGACGCAGGCGTCCGTTTGATCGCCGTCGCTGCGGCAATGTTTGCGCTCATCTCCGCGCCGGCAAGGCAATGCGAAAGCGCAACTGGTCGGGCGGTAAGCTTGTGGATGTCACGATACCGGTCTGCGGGCCCCTCAGCGAGGATTGCCCCTCCGCACCAAATTAAATGCTCCGCCATGATATTACCGCCGTCGTGCCTTTCTCGCCGCTACCTCCCGCATTTAAATGTGGATTGCACGACCAATGTTTAACTGACGTCTTGCCTGCTCCGTCATTCCCGACTTGTCTGCCAGGGCCTTCTCCCAAGAATTCGGATCAAGCCATGAACACCGAGCACTTCAATTCGCTCTCCCTTGACGAGCTCTGGACACTTCACCAACAGGTCGCCACCAGCCTCACTCAGAAACTCCTAGTACAAAAAGCACGCTTGGAGGAACGGCTCCACAAGATTGGACTGGCCGACGAGGCCACACGGTTCGATCGTAAGCGCCGCCCATACCCGCCCGTTCGTCCCAAATATCGCAACCCGAAGAACCCGGCGGAGACATGGTCGGGTCGCGGCAGGCTGCCTCGGTGGCTGCGGCCGCAGCTTCGAGGCGGCGGGAAGTTGGACGACTTCCTAATCGACCAGGCTTCGGTTCAAAAGCGGCAGACAAATTGAGCGCTGCGGTCGCGATCGCGTTGGGAACAAGGCCAACGCACATCCTTTCCTTGTCTGTCATCCGCTTGGCTTATCGATCGACTGAAAGAACACGGGCCAGCGCGGCAGCATCGAACGGGCCGATCCGAAGCTGCGCCCGACCGTGTATCCGATTCCGTCTCCGATGATTGCGCCTGCAGCGGCCGCGGCGACCACGATAACGATGTCGATCTGATTGGTGGCGGCGGCCAGGAGAGCGGCCGCAACAAGGATGGTCTCGCCGGGGAGGGGCACGCCGGCGCTTTCTAGCGATCGTATCCCACCAGACGCAGAAACGTATCATTGGCCTCAAGGAGCCGACCATCGAGCTCCCAGATGTAGATCCCGATGATGTTTGCATAGCCATAGGCAAGGACCTCCTTGCCGCTGCGCGTACCGCCGTTGATGAGCATCGCAACGGGCTTGCGCCACTTCACATTCACGAATTCGCTAGTACCGCTTCGGTCGGTGACCTGCATTGTTGGCCCCCGGGCGTTGAACAGGTCGAGATATTCGGGTTGCGCGCCGCCCCAGCCATCGCGCAAATCCCAGATCAGCGCATCCGCATCTTTTAGCGCGCCTTGAGACAGCAGGCGTTCAAGGGCGCGTTGATAGACGTAGCCGGCATAGCACCAAACATGGACATAGCCGATGCGCCGTCCGTTGGACTCGATGACGCGAGCACTGGACTCCAACCCATGCAAGAACATTTTCGTGGGCTCGAGGTCGACCGGCCTGACCGGGATTTGCACCACCGAAGCACCCCGATGCACCTCCAAGATAACCGGTTTGCCCACCTTCCCACGGAATGACGCGACCGGCTCAAATGCCATGCCGTCAGCCGCAGTTATTTCGTCACCCGCGCGGAGGCCCGCCTGCTGAGCCGGCGTTCCATCGATCACGCCAGTGATCGTGTTACAACCAGTCGCCTCGGAACGTGAAATGATACCGATGCCAGGGTACGAAATGCGGCCGTCCGGAAACGCACGCTGCAGTCCCCGGCGTCGCAGTGCGCCGGAAAAAATATCTGCAAGTTGATAATATTCCGGCTCATCCGGAGTATAGAAACGCGTGTGCGGAGCGTGCAACTCAGACAGCATCGTATTGATGACGCGCGCCAGGGAGCTTTGGGAGGTTGCCCGCCGAACGTCGGGGAGATACCTCTCCCGAACCGCGGGCCAGTCCAGTCCGCTGTGATGCGGATCGTAAAAGCGATCACGCACGGTCTGCCAAACGTTTTCGAATGTCGAGACGCCGTCAGCGGGAACATAGGAATTGTCCGTCCCTTCCTTTAGAGCCTCCGCGGCCTTCGGGGGCTTCGCAACCACGGCAGATGCCGTAACCATGGCTGCCAGTCGCAACACTTGGCGACGCGACGGCAAAGTATCGATTGCTTGTTTCATCGTCTGATCTCGCGGTGAAGCGCCTGTCGGGCGCATTCGCCGGCCATGCGATGCCGGCTCAGGCGGTCATTGAGGTCAGGACATACCCACGATAGCAATCCCTGCCACTGTGAGGCTACTTGCCGGACTTTTCGCCTATCGAGCCCCGCACGCGTACAGCCTTATTAGCCCTAGCTCATGAATGAGAGGCTGCCCTTGCAGAGACGCGAGGCGCGGGGCCGCCTCCGCCATCGCAGCAGGGTTTGCCGCGTTCCGGAAATTGGAACTCATGTGGCCGCGCCTACGGTGTTACCCATGCGCATTTTGCAATTGTGCCTTCGTAGCGCACTTCCCATCTAAGCCCCGATGATGTTGCAAGAAAATCCGCTTCGTGGCTGCGAGCGATTTGAGCGCAATTGTTGAAGCCGTCTGCAAATGAACTGGATCTCGGTGCAAGTAGAGAAGGCAGATTCGAACAGATGTTGAGGCCACCGGTCTGCGCCGCTCGGAGTGGAGAAGGCGGCCGATGCCTCACCCTGCAGTGACGCGTGCCGGCGGAAGTGGTAACCGGCTTCTAGCAGCACTGCTGCCACCGGACTTCGCTCTGCTGGCGCCCGAGCTAGAAGCGGTCGCGCTCGATCAGGACGCGGTGCTCGCGCGAGCGGGTGACGAGGTCGAGCATGTCTTCTTCCCTCATAGCGGCGCCATCTCGCTGATGATCGACATGGCGAACGGGCAGACGGTTGCCACCGCGGCAATCGGGTGTGAGGGAGCAGTCGGCATCCTCTCCGCGCTAGGGCCCTCACCTTCGGCCATTACCGCCATCGTGCACGCGGCAGGGACCGCCTCGCGGATCCCCGCCTCCCGATTTCGCGCCGCTTTCAACCGCAGCCCCGCGCTCCGGCACGCGCTCCAGGCCCACCTCAGCGCGATGCTGACGCAGTTCCAGCTCGGCGCGGCCTGCAATGCGCTGCATCCGGTCCAAGTTCGCATGGCACGCTGGCTGCTCTATTTAAGCGACCACATCGACCACGACATCCTCCCGCTCACCCAGGAAGCGCTGTCTCAAATACTCGGCGTGCGACGAACGACGGTGACGCTCCTGATGCGCAATCTGCGCGCGTCGGGCGCGACCAGATCTGATCGACGAGGCCAGATCGAGATCGACCGATCGCGCCTCGCGGCGGTGGCGTGCGAATGCCGCGAGACCATGCGTCTCGAAGTTGACGGATCTACCCCGACGAATACGGCCCGATCTCGCTTTCTGGATGTTGAAGATGATGAGCGCGTCTCACTGGGGGCATTGGTTGCTCGTTCCGGGAAGGACTACTCAGTGACCGCGCACCCGACCAGCGTTGGGAATAGGCTCTTGGCGGCGTTGCCGCCGGCGGATCTCGACCTGCTCACGCCCCACTTCCAGAAAATCTCGTTCGAACCCGACGCCGTGTTGGTGCGGGCGGGCGATGAGCTCGATCAGGTTTATTTTCCCCATAGCGGCGCCATCGCCTTCATGGTCGACATGCCCGACGGGCAAACGGTCGCGACCACGTTGATGGGGCGGGAAGGCGCATTGGCCTCGCTCTCGGTGCTCGGCCCATCGCGGTCGTCCGTGACCGCGATGGCTCGCGTGGCCGGCACCGCATCGCGGATTTCCGCCGCGAAATTCCGGCTCGCCTATGCGCGAAGCGCAGCCATCCGGCACGTGGTGCAGGTCCACGCCCGCACGCTGTTGTTGCAGCTCCAGCACGTGGCCGCCTGCAACGCGCTGCATCGGGTGGAAGGCCGCATGGCGCGGTGGCTGCTGCAGATTCACGACCGCGTTCCCGACGACGTGCTTCCGCTGACGCAGGAGGCACTTGCACAATTGCTCGGGGTGCGGCGGACGACGGTGACGCTGACGATGAGCAAGCTTCGCGCAGCGGGGGCCATCAGGTCCGACCGGCGCGGCTTCGTCGAGGTCGACCGGGCGCGGCTCGACGGCATGGCGTGCGAATGCTACGCGCTGATGCAGCGCAGGATCGATCACATGTCCTGCCAGGACTTGTCCGCGCCGCGACTTGCCCTTGCGCGGTTCCAGGAAAGCTCCTTCGTCACCTCCAGTGAAGCCGGCGAAGACCGTGCTGAAATCAAGGCCGCTTCGCCGGTGAGGTAGTAGCGGGTCCCTCCGTCCAGGCTCTCTTCGGCCGATCAAAGTGTCGCCCCGGCCTTCCTAGCACCCCCACCCCAGCCTACGGGTTGGCTCCAGGCTACGAAACCCTGGCCCCCGGATCGCGACGGTTTGTGAGGCAGTTCCCGCCGTGAAACAGGTGTCGGGAACCGCCGCATTCAATAGTCGTTTCAGATCAGTCCTGGAACTGCATCTCGGAAAATCGGGGGGACGAGGCGCGCCGCGGGCGCCACAACTGATGGTCAACGGCAATGAAAAGCGCCGTTCCTTCCAAAAGCCAGAACTCCCGAATGCTTCGACGCATGGCCATCATGCTGCTCGCTGTCGGGCTGGTTCTGGGGTCGGTGTTCGGGTTTGAAGCTTTTCGGGCCAGGATGATTCAGAAGTCGATCGCCGGACTGCGCAACCCACCGCAGACGGTTTCCACGATCACGGTCGGCACGCAGCGGTGGCAGGACCGCCTGGAGGCCGTAGGCAGCACCCGGGCGGAAAAGGGGGCCGACCTCAGTCCGCAGGTCGCCGGTACCGTCAAAGCCATCCACTTCCAGTCCGGCGAAGCAGTCGAGCAGGGAACATTGCTCGTCGAGCTGGAAGACGCCGATGACGTCGCGCATTTGCACGCTCTGGAGGCAACGACGGCGCTGGCGCAGCTCAACTACGATCGCGACGTCAGGTTGCTCAAGAGCCAGTCCGTGAGCCAGCAGACTGCTGATACGGACCTGGCAGCGCTCAAGAACAACCAGGCGCAGGTTGCGCAACAACAGGCGCTTGTCGGCTACAAGTCGATCCGAGCACCTTTTTCCGGCCGATTAGGCATCCGTCAGGTCGACCTCGGCCAGTATATCGCGCCGGGGACGCCGATCGTGACGTTGCAGAAGCTCGATCCGATCTTCGTGGATTTCTACCTGCCGCAGCAGGACCTGGCAAAGATCAGAGTCGGCCAACCCGTCATTGCGAAGGTCGACACCTATCCTGATGAGACATTCACCGGCACGATCATGGCGATCAACTCCCTCGTCAATGCGGCGACCCGGAATGTCCAGGTCCGGGCGACATTCAAGAATCCCGACGAGAAGCTGCTGCCGGGAATGTTTGCGACCGTCGATATCGATGTGGGGACGCAGAAGGATTACGTGACGCTGCCGAAGACGGCGATCTACTACAACGCGTATGGAGATATTGCCTATCTGATCGAAGATGCCGGCAGGGACGAGAGCGGGCAGGAGCAGAAGATTGCGCACCAGGTCTTCGTGAAAACCGGCCAGACCCGCGGTGACCAGGTCGCGGTGCTGGATGGAATCAAGCCCGGCGATGTCGTGGTCACGGCCGGGCAGAACAAGCTGCACAACGGATCGCCGGTCCAGATCAATAATGAAGTCACCACGCCTTTCAGCGCGAACCCGCAGGTCTCCGAACAATGAGAGGCCTGCCATGAACTTCACCGACCTCTTCATTCGCCGACCCGTTCTTGCCACTGTGGTCAATCTGATGATCCTCGCGCTCGGCCTACGCGCCATGACCTCGCTGCCTGTGCTGCAATATCCGCGCACGCAGAATGCGGTCGTCACCGTTACTACCACCTATTACGGCGCTGCCCCCGATGTGATCGCCGGCTTCATTACAACGCCGCTCGAGAACGCGATCGCCCAGGCGAACGGCATCGATTACATGAGCTCGAATAGCGCAAGCGGCGCCAGCACGATCACCATCAACCTCCGCCTCAACTACGATGCCGACAAGGCACTGACGGAAATCAACACCAAGGTCAGCTCGGTGCTCAACCAGCTTCCCTTGGGGTCGCAGCAACCGGTGCTGAAGGTGCAGATTGGTCAGACGATCGACGCCATGTATCTCGGCTTCGACAGCGACGTGCTGGGACGGAATCAAGTCACCGATTATCTCATCCGTGCCGTTCAGCCGAAGCTGCAGGCCGTACCGGGCGTTCAGACTGCGGAAATTCTCGGCGGACAGAACTTTGCCCTGCGGGCGTGGCTCAACCCGAAAAAGCTGGCTGCTTATGGCCTCAGCGCCGCAGATGTAGCGGCTGCGTTGACGCAGAACAATTTTATCTCCGGGCTCGGCACCACCAAGGGACAGATGGTGGAGGTCAATCTCACAGCATCGACCGGCCTACATTCGGAGAGCGAATTCGCCAACTTGATTGTCAAGCAAGCGGGTGGCGCGATCGTGCGGTTGAAGGATGTCGCAAACGTCTCGCTCGGCGCCGACGACTACGACACACAGGTCGCATTCGACGGCAAGCCGGCGGTCTATATCGGCATCCAGGTAGCGCCGACTGCCAACCTGCTCGACGTGATCGCGGGCGTACACCGGATCTTCCCGGACATACAACAACAGCTGCCCAACGGACTGCGCGGCCAGATCGTTTACGATTCCACCAAATTCGTGCGCGCGGCGATCTATGACGTCGTGCAGACGCTCGCCGAGGCTCTGCTGATCGTCAATCTCGTCGTGTTCCTGTTCCTGGGGTCGGGGCGTTCCGTCCTGATCCCGATGGTCGCGATCCCGCTGTCGCTGGTGGGCGCCTTCACCATGATGCTGGCGGTCGGTTTCTCGATCAATCTCTTGACGCTGCTGGCGCTGGTGCTTGCGATCGGGCTCGTGGTCGATGATGCCATCATCGTCGTCGAAAACATCAATCGTCACCTTGAGGCCGGCAAGGCGCCGGTCGTTGCGGCGATCGAGGCGGCGCGAGAACTCGGCCGCCCGATCATCGCCATGACGGTTGTCCTTGTCGCGGTCTATGTCCCGATCGCGTTCCAGGGCGGTCTGACCGGCGCGCTGTTCACGGAATTCGCATTCACCCTGGTCGGCACGGTGACGATATCGGCCGTTGCCGCGCTGACGCTGTCGCCGATGATGAGCTCCCGTCTGCTCAAGCCGCACGGCGCAACGCGCGGTTGGCAGGCACGATTCACCGCCCTCATTGATCGCCGTTTTGAGGCGCTACGTCGTCTCTATCTGAGCTGGCTGCACGGCAGCCTCGACTATGTACCTGTAACAGGCGTCTTCGCACTGCTCGTGCTGTCTAGCATCTATTTCCTTTATGCAGGCGCCAAGAGCGAACTTGCTCCCCAGGAAGACCAGGGGGTGGTGATTGCGACGTCCACGTTGGCGCCAGACGCGACCTTACAGCAAAAGGTCCTGTATGCGCGGCAGGTCTTCCAGATCATGAAGAAATATCCGGAGACCGATCACGTCTTCCAGATCAACTCGCCTGCGCGCGTGGTCTCGGGCATGGTGCTGACGCCGTGGGACGAGCGCACAAGGACGAGCAACCAGCTGCAGCCGATCGTCCAGAAGCATCTCGACCAGGTTGCCGGGGCGCGGATCGCCGCCTTTCAGCTGGCTCCGCTACCGGGCAGCCAGGGGCTGCCGATACAGTTCGTGATTAAGACAACCGATTCGTTCGACAAGCTCGACGATGCCGCCCAGCAGTTCCTGAAAGCTGCGATCGACAGCGGGATGTTCATCTTCCTCGACACGGATCTGAAGATCGACAATCCCGAAGCAGTCGTCGAGATCGATCGCGACAAGGCTGCGCAACTTGGGCTCAAGATGAGCGATGTCGGCAACGCGATGGGGGCGATGCTGGGCGGTGGGTATGTGAACTATTTCAGCCTCGACCAGCGTTCCTACAAGGTAATCCCGCAAGTCCAGCGACGGTTTCGTCTGAATACCGATCAGCTGCTCAATTATTACGTGGCCAACGTTTCGGGCATTCCCGTGCCGCTGTCGACGATCGCGCACATCGCGACCAAAACGGTCCCGGAGACGCTCAATCATTTCCAGCAGCTTAACAGCGCCACCATTCAGGGCGTTGCGGCGCCCGGCGTAGCGCAGTCCGACGCCCTGGACTTCCTCAGCAATCTTGCTGCCAAGACGTTACCCCGAGGCTACACCGTCGACTACAGCGGCTTGTCCCGGCAATATATCCAGGAATCCTCCGGCTTTGTCGCCACGTTCGGATTTGCGCTGGTGATCATTTTCCTGTCGCTTGCAGCGCTGTTCGAAAGCTTCCGCGATCCATGCATCATATTGGTATCGGTGCCGATGTCGATCGCCGGCGCGTTGATCTTCGTGAGCCTCGGCATCGGCGGCGCATCGCTGAACATATACACCGATGTCGGCTTGGTGACGTTGATGGGCCTGATCAGCAAGCACGGCATTCTGATTGTCGAATTCGCAAACGAGCTGCAGCGCGGCGGCGTCCTCAAGCGCGAAGCCATCGAGCAGGCGGCTGGAATCAGATTGCGGCCAATCCTCATGACCACGGCAGCAATGGTCTTTGGCGTGGTTCCGCTGATCCTCGCAAGCGGCGCCGGAGCGGCTTCGCGTTTCAACATGGGACTTGTCATCGCAAGCGGACTTTCGATCGGTACGCTGTTCACCCTTTTCGTGGTACCGGCCATTTATCTCCTGATCGCGACCGATCATTCCCGCCAAGTGGCGCAGGACGCATCACAGCTTGCGCCGTCAGGTGACGAGGCGAGGACAGTTTGACCTGGCAATCCGTCTCACCAGCGCGGCCCGCAGAGTCTGCAGTCGGCTTCACCCCGTACGCTCGAACGGTACAGGCAACACATTTGTCTGTCAGACCAAAACCGTGCCACTTCCACTAGGAACTAGAGGTAGCCTCGGCCTAATGTTATTGTCGCTACACATTCTGATCGATATGCTCTCGCCCGCGGAGAACGCGCCGGCGTTCAGGTGCTGATGAGCACGCTCACGGCAGATCCGCCTTTTGCATCGTCATCGCAGCTATCGTAACCTGGGTTGCGCATTCACGGCCTAGCGCTGGTTGAATCGACAGGCGATTTCGGCAACTCGCTGGGGGTGCGACGATGGATAGTCACGCGGTTTGACATCGCTGACCAGCAGCCCACCAGACCGATTTGATTCTCGCCATTCCGGTATAGCGCTCAGAAGTCAGTTGGTGCGGGCTGATCTCGAGGGAGAATGTGGCGCGGTTTGCAGCGCCCACGTACGCGGCACAGCCATCGGACTACACCGGCTAGGCAATACCGCTAAAGATCGGCGCGAAGCCGCGCGTGTGTACCGATGTCGAAGCGTCGGTAGAACTGAGTGAAGTAGGCGACGTCGATGCTCGTCAGCACCACGCCGGCGAAACTGCCGTCGGGATGATTGAAGCGGCGCGACGCGGTGATGATCCACTGTCCGCCGGACCGGCTCTTGACCGGCCGATCGATCAGGGTCCCGCGATCGGCCGAGGCGCGATGGCGCTGAAAGTAGTCGCGGTCGCTGTTGTTGAGGCTCACGAAGTCGACATCTTCGGTCGTGGCGAGCCAGCGGCCGGTTTCGTCGTAGACGAAGATGCCGCGGATGCGATGCCTATTGTACTTGCGGGCTTGCAGGAAGCTCTGGATTTTCGCGACCGCGGCCGGACTCGTTCCGCCGACCTCCATCCGGTCGACCATTCCGGCGAGGATGGTGTCCGCGAGCTCGAACGTGTCTTCGGCGTGCTGCGACAGCGACTGGGCAAGATTGGCCATGTCGACTTCGGCGTTGCGCAGCTCGACCTGGCGCGACTCCCATTCGCGCCATCCGCTCAGCGCCAGAATGGCGACGCAGGCCAGCGCCACGAAAGCCGCCGCCCACAACGGGAAGCGAGCCTTCTCGACCTCGCGGCGGGTGCTTGGCATCGGACGGCGGCTCCTTTTCGCGCAGGGTCCCATGCAGCCCTTAATGGCTGGTTTCTCGATAGCTTACTACCGATCGGCTAAGCGCCGTCCATTGTCCTATCGCGCACTTTTCTGGTTGCAGTAATCGCACGTTATCCGCGATGCCCACGCAGCTCGGACAAGAGATTGATCTCCGCTTCGCGACAAGGGGCAGAGCGAGGTCAAGTTGTGGAACTCTCCGTTTCTTCCGTGCTGTGGCGCTCAGGTGACAGGAGTATCGGAAAACAATGATAGGTTGAGGACCTGGGGGCCGCAGTCGATTCGACACTGGGGTCAAAAATGAAAATAGTCCTGCTCGGCACGGTAGCCCTCATCGCGCTGGCCGCCTGCCTCTGCCGCTGATCTGGCCGCGCGGCCCTATACCAAGGCGCCGCCGATGGTCCCGCCGATCTACGATTGGAGCGGCCTCTACCTCGGCCTCAATGGCGGCGGCGGTTCAGCCCATAAATGCTTGGATGTGATCAATGCCGGCGGCGTGGTCGTCGCTCCGCCTCTTGCCATGGGGTGTCACGATGCGACCGGAGGCACGGCTGGCGGTCAGATCGGCTACCGCTGGCAGACGGCGAATTGGGTGTTCGGTGTGGAGGCGCAGGGCAACTGGGCCGATTTCAAGGGCTCGAACATCAATCTCGTCTTCGCCGGCGTCCAGGATGAAACCAAGATTGATGCGTTCGGTCTGTTCACAGGCCAGGTGGGCTACGCCTGGAACAACGTGCTGCTCTACGTGAAGGGTGGCGCTGCGGTCGTCCGCGACAAATATCGAATTGTCGATGTTGCGACTGGGCTCACCATCAACGACGGCGATGAAACCCGCTGGGGCGCGCTGTGGGGGCGGGCCTTGAATTCGGCT
The DNA here is from genome assembly GCF_900099855.1 of Bradyrhizobium sp. Rc2d. NCBI lineage: Bacteria > Pseudomonadati > Pseudomonadota > Alphaproteobacteria > Hyphomicrobiales > Nitrobacteraceae > Bradyrhizobium > Bradyrhizobium sp. Rc2d. The sequence goes on from NZ_FNCU01000069.1 coordinate 14,921, forward strand.
TCGCGCCGAACTGGTCCATCGGCGTCGAATACGACCACTTGTTCATGGGGCACCGGGATGTGGACTTCTTCTCGACGGGAATTGTGGGTGCTCCGGCGGGCGCTTTTGCGGGGACCGCCCGCATTGGTCAGGACGTCGATATCGGTTTGGTGCGTGTGAACTACCGTTGGGGTGGCGCGGTCGCCGCGAAATATTGAACTTCGCCAGAACGGCCCATTCCGTAGTCCTCCGGCAACCAATCTTATCCGGTCTTTAATGACGCGGTCTCACGCTGGCAGAGACCGCTCCCAGACGGTCTCTGTAACGACGGCCGTGGGCGGGTTCACCTCCAGCCTGCGCCCGTCTTGCAAGGAGAGATGCCATGGACCATAGCTCGCAATTCCTCGAATCGATCTTGAGGAAGCTGCGTCTCCATGAATGCGACGCTCAAATCGAGCAAGTTCGCGAACCGGACATCACACGTCCCCGCGTTCCTTCACGGGTGCGGGAGCCGGCCAGGCAGCCGGACCCTTCACGACGCTGACGCGACATTCAACGATCGAATTCGTCATTGCCGCTGCTCGACCTTGGGGAGACCTGACGCTGAGCGTATTGCCCACGCGCCTCGCCGCGCTCGCGTGCCGCTCGGACGGATCGCGACCGACCTTCGCCTGCAGCTCCGCTAGATCGATGAAGACGTCGGCCTGACGGCGCAGCTCATCGGCGACCATCGGCGGCTGTGTGGCGATGGTTGATACCACTGCGACACGGACGCCTCGCCGCTGCACCGCAGCGACCAGAGGCCGAAAATCACCGTCGCCGGAAAACAGGATCATCTCGTCGATCAGTCCGGCGAGCTCCATGGCATCGACGGCGAGCTCGATATCCATGTTGCCTTTGACCTTGCGGCGTCCGGCGGCGTCGACGAATTCCTTGGTCGCCTTGGTCACGACGGTATAGCCGTTGTAGTCGAGCCAATCGACCAGAGGACGGATCGAAGAGAACTCCTGATCCTCGATGACGGCCGTATAGTAGAAAGCGCGAAGTAACGTGCCCCGTCCCTGAAACTCCTTCAGAAGGCGCTTGTAATCGATATCGAAGCCGAGCGTCTTGGTCGTGGCGTAAAGGTTGGCGCCGTCGATGAAGAGGGCGATTCTGCTGGGTGCCGGAGACATCCTGACCCTCGAATGCGGAAAGTGCGCTCCGCACGCGGCCCCATTGACCCATCTATCCGGAGCCGGAGGTGGAGCGGCTTGGGGGCCGCTCTTTAGGTCGCTGCACCCGAGCTCGGTCGCCAGAGGCTATCTTCGATCTTTTGCTGTTTCAAAACTTTTTTCATGAACTCTTGAACCCTGCGACACGCATCGAGGATGACGGAAGTATATTGCCGACAAGAAGGTCATGCCCAATCACCTGCCGCTCTTCGAAATCCATCTGAGGCAGCGTCGCCGGACGTTCAGGTGGTATCTCTCCACGTCCGACGGCCGACCGCTCATGCACGGATCGGAGACCAGCAGAGCGGCCGCCAGATACCAGGCGAGTCGCGCACTGTTCCTGATGCTGCTGGGGTCGGCCTGTGGTTTCACTGCGACCTGCGAGCACACCGATCGTCTTGCGCGCCGGAGTCGCTCCGCGGCGAAATAGGCGAAAGCGTCGGGTTGGCGGCGGCCGGGCACGCGGGATGCGCCAAGTGCGGCGACGGTGAGGACGGACGGCTGCGACGCTCGGCTTCCGTCGAGCGCCTCCCGCAGCAGCCGCATGCGGACGCCGCCTAACCGATGAAACTCCGCTCGCACTCGCAGAGCCACATCGTCGAACTGGATGAGGGCTCGAAGTGGGAAATCTTCCCTGGGGATCTGGATTTGACGCTTGACTGGAAACCGGAGACCGAGCTGACGGTCATCGAAAGCGGCGGCGAGGTCTCGTCCCACGAACTGATTGGCGGCGGCGCGAAGGTACGCGCGAGGGCCGCCGGCGAGAGCTGGCCGGTGAAGCAGGTCAAGGACGCGCTGAAGGACGGTTGAGCCGCACTGCGGCTGCTACCACCTCGCTGTACCGGTTCTAGCCAAGCGGGTTGATGGCCATCGAAAGTCAATGGCCATAGAAGACGAGAAGACCCGATTGCTCGCGGAAGCCCAAAGGTGTCGACGCCTGGCGGCAGCGATCAACGATCCGGATGCCGCCGCCCGGCTCAACGCGCTCGCTGAGGAATACGAGCGGCGCGCCCCATGCCTCGCAAGCCGCCAGGGACGAGGATGGAGGAAGCTCACAGCCAAGCCTCCTCCCGAGTGTCACTCCTGTGCAGCGGAGTACAGAGGAAATGTCGCCCAACTCAGTTGAAGGTCTGCAGCCTCAGCTTCAGCGAGCCGTCCGCCTGGCGCTCGAATACGTGCGTTGCGAGGCCACCGAGAGGCGAAGGCTTGCCCTCCTTGTCCTTGCCGGTCGCACTCCACTTGGCTGTCCCGAACACGACCTTGTCGTCTCCGCCGGCGTGATCATCTCCAGCTTGTGCCCTGTCACGCCCCCTGCGAAGAGCCCGGCAAAGAACTTTTCAATCTCCGCCGGACCCGACGCGACCTGGTGCGTCGGCGGCAGCAGCTTGGCGCTTGTGACATAGGCGGCACCGATAGCTTTCTCGTCGTGCTTGTTGAACGCAGCATCCCAAGCGGCGTATGCCTTCTCGACGTCGGCCTTGGCGTCCGCCGCCAGCGACACCCCCGGAGCGGCGACCAGACAAAATATGAGTGCCGATGCTTGAATAATGCGCATGGTATCCTCCTCTCTAAAGTCGGCGCATAAGAAAACCGTTTTCCAATTTGCGAGCCTCTCGATAAACAAGCCCTCAAACGAAGAAGAAATCATTTGCGTGCAGTTGCGAGGGCGCAATGCCCGGTAAGGTGATCGTGTCGTTCGCGTCGTAAGTGATCACCGTATTGCCGTGGCCGTCATTGGTCGCATGGGCCTGCACGGCAGCAAAATTGGCAAACAGCGCGTCATCGATCTGGATGTGGTCAGCGTTTGGCTTGAAGTAGGTAATCACATCCTTCCCGAAATTGGGATTGAAGACGAACGTGTCCGAATCCTTGCCGCCGGTAAGCGTGTCGTTTCCCCAGCCGCCGATCAATGCGTCGGCGCTGTTTCCGCCGACGATGACGTCGTTGCCGCTTCCTCCGTCCAGAACGGTTGGGCTGGTGCCTGCCTTCAGCGAGTCGGCGCCATCTGTCCCCTTCACATACGTCTGACCAGCACCTACGACCGAGACCGTTAGCGTGGCCGTGCTGGTCCCGCCATGACCGTCATCCAGGGTGTACGTGAACGTGTCCTGCGGCAGCATCGGGGCCGTACTGCCGCCCTTAGCTGCGGCATAGCTATAGCTGCCGTCCGTGTTCAACGTCAGGGCACCAAAACGCCGGCAAGCGCGTGGCCAACGTTCGCCGCGACGCCGTTAACGGCAGTGACATGCAACGAGTCATTGTCGGGGTCTGTATCGTTGGCCAGCACACCGTGCGCGGCATCGGCCGTGACGACCTTGCCCTTTGTTACCCCCGCGATGTCGACTTTTGCGACAGGGATCGAGTTGATCACAGGGGTCGCGAGAAAGCCGTGGGTATATCCGCTGCTGTCCTGGTAATACCCGGTGATCTGGCCAGAGTCATTTATGCTAAGTCCAATAGTGCGGGTGTTGGCGAACGGATCATCGATGGTGTTGTAGCTGCCGCCGCTGTAGAGAAAGCCGTGGTAGCCGAAGTTGCTGTCAAAGTAATATCCGGTGAGCTGGCCCGAGCCGTTGATGCTCAGAGCATCGGTGCCGATACCCAAGGGGTCGTCAATTGTGGTGTAGCTGCCGCCGCTGTAAAGGAAGCCGTGGTTTCCGGTGTCGCTGTAATAATACCCTGTGATCTGGCCAAAGTCGTTAATGGCAAGTGCGGTCGTGCCGGACGCGCCGGAGGGACCGTTCAACGTCGTGTAGCTGCCGCCACTGTAAAGGAAGCTGTGGATGCCGCTGTCGTCGTAATAATACCCTGTAATCTGGCCCGAGGCGTTGATGCTCTGGGGAGCGATGAAGTTGGTGGCGAAAGGATCATCGATGGTGGTGTAGCTGCCGCCACTGTAGAGGAAGCCATGATAGTGGCTTCCATCGGAATAATAACCTGTAATCTGGCCTGAGGCGTTGATGCTGTCAGGAAAGGTGCTGATGGCGTCAGGAGCGTCGAGAGTGATGTAGCTGCCGCCGCTGTAAAGGAAGCCGTGGTAGGTGAAGCTGCTATCAACGTAATACCCGATGACCTGGCCCGAGCCGTTGATGCTCAGGGCATATGTGCCGTTGATGCCGTAGGGATCGTCGAGAGTGATGTAGCTGCCGCCGCTGTAGAGGAAGCCGTGATCGTGGTTGCTGTTGTCAGTATAATACCCGGTGATCTGGCCCGAGCTGTTGATGCTCGAGGGATAGGTGAAGTTCGCGGCGAACGGGTCGTCAATGGTGGTGTAAGAGTAAGTCGTCATGATACGGGCTCCTCTAACGGCGAGACCGATTGAGTCTTGGAGTTGGCGGAGATTTCACCAAGCAGAGCGCGACCGTACTCGTCACTACCCAGTATGCCGACTAGATCGCGACATGCGCCGAGTAGCATTCCAGCCGCGTGATCTTTTCGGACCTCCTCTCGCCCTTTGTCCCTGAGCGGAGTGAAACGATCGCGCAGTATGGCCAATCCGGCTTGATGCAAATGTACTATGCGCGCCAAATTCTCCCGTAGTGCCAGCATGCTAGGGGCGAACGACCGACTATCCAGCTACTACGCCGAGTGTACTGACGATCAGTGTCACGAGTTCGGCCTGACGGTGTACCGCAGTCTTCTCGAGCACTGACGCGAGTTGGTTTCGTGCCGTGTTACGTGAGAGGCCGCTCTCGCGTGCATATTCCGCGAGGGTCCGGCCGGCGACCTCGCGAGCCGCGCCTCGGCGGCCGATAATTTGAATACTGCCTGGATGGCTTGCGGAACGATAGAGTGGCTGCGCTCCGCTACGGCCACCAGCACGAGAATGGCTTTCCTCGCGGTTAGGTCCGGCACACATTGCGAGCGATGACTCGGCTCTTCTTGTTGCGTCGACTGCATGGGCAATGCCCAGGCGACATATGGCTGCCCGGATGCTCGCGAGGTCAACCGCACGGACTGCACGGTGGGTTGTGTCGGCGGACACGCTGCCTGCGCCAATGCACCGGCAAATGCCCTGTCTTCGCTCGGATGGGCGGCGCTCAAATGCTTGGAGTGGCTGACGCACAGCACCCGTTCGCGCCGCAACAGTTCCTCGGCCTTGCGATTGGTCAGCGTGAGGCTTCCCGTCCCGTCGACCACGAATGCAGCCAACCCGAGCGCGTCAAGACTCGTCTGGAGCGCGCTTTCGATCAGGCTCCTACGCGCCGTCGCGTGTTCAATCTCAAGGGCGCGCCTCAGGTGGGGAACGAGCAGTGACAGCCGATGCTGAGCGGAGGCCTTCTGTTCGCGATACACCGACGCATGTGGCGCGATGCTAAGGACGGTGACGCTGTCCTCGTCTTTCCGGCACGATACCGCGAGATGATCGGCGGTGATGCCTTGCGGCCTCATCCAGTCATGAAAGAACTCGGTGCGCTCGACGGTTTCCGGGTCCAGAAAGTAGGTCGCATCGACCACCCTTCCGACGGGTAAGTTTTGGAAGCCGATTGGCGCATAGGGATTGATGCTGGCGAAATGCTCACCGTATGAAGCGGTATATGCCGGATCGACGCCGAAGCCGTGGAACGCACTTATGGCCGATACATCGATCCTTTGAAGGATACCGCAAGCTCCATCAAAAGAGCTCGGTAACGCGTCGAGGAAGGGAGTCCACCGCCCCGAATCGAGCGCAGCGTCGTAGAGCAAATCGAGAAGCTTTGGGAGTTCATTCTCTTCAAAAGTCGGCATGGGGGCATCCCGATGACGGAAAGCTCAGTCTATCGCTGTGCTTGCACGCCGTGACACCGCTCAGGTGGCCAATCTCACATGCGCCTGGCTTCAACCATCGTTGCTACATCTGCGGCGGGTCCCTGATGGGCGTCCCGCCCGACCCTCCGAGGTTGCCAAAAAATTGCATCAAAGTATTGCTGGAACAGCAACCCCCCGGAACTACTGTGAACGATGTTGACCGATCTAAAGGGCTAGAGCGGCGCCGCGTGATCGGGGGTGAAGCTCGGAACCGTGGCTTCGTTGGAAGCGCAGCTCGTCGCCGTCAAATCGTGACGTTTCACCGCGCCCCTCAACACGCACTTTTCAGGTAGTCTTGCGCTCTGAGGATCCAGGAGAAAGCCTATGGACATCGCGGCGTGGCTGCGTGGTCTGGGGCTGGGACAATATGAGGAGGCGTTCCGCGCGAACGACGTGGACGCCGAGGTCCTCATGGAGCTCACGGCCGAGGATCTGGTCGGGCTCGGCGTCGTCTCGATCGGCCATCGCCGCAAGCTGCTTGCCGCCATTGCTGCACTGCGCGCCGGCTCAATGTCGGCGACCACCCCCGTTACGGCCGCACCCACCGTCACATCCGGCAGCGCTGCGCTTGCACCGGAGGCCGAGCGCCGCCAGCTCACCGTGATGTTTGTCGACCTGGTCGACTCGACCGCGCTCGCGGCGCGGCTCGATCCGGAGGAAATGGCGCAAGTCCTGCGGTCCTATCAGAGTGCAGTGGCGGGTGCGATCGCGCGGTTCGAAGGGCACGTGGCGAAGTACATGGGCGATGGCGTGCTGGCCTATTTCGGCTATCCGCGCGCCCATGAGGATGAGGCCGAACGCGCGGTGCGCGCCGGCCTCGCGGCGGTCGCGGCGGTGCACAGCCTGGGATTGGCGCACGGCGAGACGCTGGCGGCCCGTGTCGGCATCGCCACCGGTCCGGTGGTGGTCGGCGAGTTGATCGGCGAAGGCGCGGCGCGCGAGGAGACCGTGGTCGGCGACACCCCAAACCTCGCGGCGCGGCTGCAGACCTTGGCCGCGCCCGGCACAGCGGTGATCTCCGCCCGCACCCGGGAGCTCATCGGCGGGCTGTTCGAGCTCGCGGAGCTCGGCCCACAGATCTTGAAGGGCTTTCCCGTTCCGGTACGGCCGTGGCGCGTGGTCGGGGAAGGCACTGCCGAGAGTCGGTTCGAGGCGTTGCACGGGGCTGGCCTGACGCCGCTGGTCGGTCGCGACCATGAGATCGGCCTGCTGCTCGAGCACTGGGAGCGGGCCAAGGACGGGGAGGGCCAGGTGGTACTGCTGACGGGCGAGCCTGGCATCGGCAAATCGCGCCTACTGCGGGCGCTGCGCGGGCGACTCGAGAATGAGCCGCATACGGCCCTGAGCCACTACTGCTCGCCGCACCATCAGACCAGCCCGCTCTATCCTGTGATCGGGCACCTGGAGCGGGCGGCGGGCTTCGCCGCGGACGATCCCGCTGCAACGCGGCTCGACAAGCTCGAGGCGCTGCTCGCGCTATCGACCGAACATGTCGCCGCGGTGGCTCCGCTGCTCGCTGCATTGCTGTCGCTGGAGACGGATGCGTGCTACCCGCCGCTCGACATGAGCCCGCATCGGCAGAAGGAGCGGACGCTCGAGGCGTTGGTCGATCAGGTCCTGGGGCTTGCGACGCGCCGGCCCGTCCTCGCCTTGTTTGAGGATGTGCACTGGGCAGATCCGACCTCGCTCGAGCTGCTCGATCTCCTGGTCGACCGGGTGCAAGATGCCCCCGTGCTCGTTCTCATCACCTTCCGGCCCGAGTTCGAGCCGCCCTGGACGCACTATGCCCATGTCACCGCGCTGACCCTCAGCCGGTTGAGTCGCCGCCAGGGCGCGGCCATGGTCGCGCGGCTGAGCGGCGGCAAGGCGCTGCCGCCTGCGGTGCTCGACCAGATCGTCGCGAAGACCGACGGCGTGCCGCTGTTCGTCGAGGAGCTGACGCGGACTGTGCTGGAGACCAATCTACTCCGCGATGAGGGCGACCATTACGCGCTCGCGGGGCCGCTGCCGCCCATGGCAATCCCGACCACACTCCAGGAATCGCTGTTGGCCCGGCTCGACCGGCTGGCCCCCGCTCGTGAGGTGGCCCAGGTCGCGGCCGCGATCGGCCGGGAATTCTCTCATGAACTGCTCGCGAGGACGGCGCAGTTGCCGGAGAGCGACCTGCAGGCGGGGTTGGATGACCTCGTCGGCTCGGGCCTGGTCTTTCGGCGCGGGACGCCGCCGCAGGCAACCTACAGCTTCAAGCATGCGCTCGTGCAGGACGCCGCCTATGCAACCCTTGTGCGCGTCAAGCGACAGCGCCTGCACGCCCGCACCGCTGCTGCGATCGAGCAGCATTTTCCGGAGACTATGCAGGCGCAGCCCGAACTTGTGGCCCACCATTACACAGAGGGAGGACTGATCGAGCCGGCGACCGAGTATTGGTTGAAGGCAGGACAACGAGCCATCGCCCGATCGGCTATGGCTGAAGCGCTTGCGCAGTTACGGAACGGATTGAATCTTGTCGCGGGGTTGCCCGAGGCCGATCGAAGGCGGCGCGAACTTGACCTGCAGGTTGCGTTGGGCGTCGCGCTGATGGCCACGCAAGGCTGGGCGTCGCCGGAAGCTGGACGGGCCAACGCCCGTGCCCGTGAGCTCTGCGAGCAGATCGGGGCCACCGCCCAGCTCTGGCCCGTGCTCTATGGTCAATGGGTGTTTCACGGCGTGCGCGCCGAGCACAACGCGGCGCGCGAGGTGGCAGACGAGTTTTTGCGCCGGGCGCAGGATCATCAGGAAACTTCCGCAACCATAGTTGCCCACCGCGTCAGCGGGACCGGTGCCCTGTGGCGCGGCGAGATCGCCGCTGCCCGCCTCCATCTGGAGCGGACGCTCGCGCTCTATGACCCAGAGCGGCATCGCTCGCTCGCCTTTTTCTACGTGCAGGACCCTCGGGTGGCGGCGCTGTCGGCGCTGTCATGGACGTTGTTGGCGCTGGGCTATCCGGAACAGGCCTTGGCACGGAGCCGCGAAGCGCTCGATGCCGCCAACGATCTCAATCACCTCAACACGCTGGCGTACGCTCTCCTGTTCGCGTGTCTCTTCGAGCAGTACCGCCGGGCGGGGCCCGAAGCCCGGGATCGAGCCGAGGCACTGATTGAGCTCTCGACCGAGCAGGGTTTTCCGCATTTCCTCGCGCCTGCCACCGTGATCCGTGGATGGGCTCTGACCGAGTCAGGTGAGTTAGAGACAGGGCTGGCGCAGCTTCGGCAGGGCCTGCCGGCTTGGCGTGCCACCGGGGCAAATGTCTATGAGCCGCATTTCCTCGGCCTCCAGGCCGAGGCGCTTGGCCGCTCCGGCGCAGTGGAGGAAGGCTTGGGTTTGATTGCAAAGGCGCTCGACCGCGTGGAAGAAACCCGCGAGCGGTGGTTCGAGGCCGAACTCCATCGGATGATGGGCGAGCTGATGCTGCGGCTGCCGAGGCCCGATCCGATCGCCGCGGAAGCACGGCTCTGCCATGCCGCTGCAACCGCGCGCCGGCAAGGCGCCAAGCTCTGGGAACTGCGCGCAGCGACATCGCTCGCGCGACTTTGGATAGAACAGCGCCGGCGCAGCGAAGCTCACGATCTACTCAGTCCGCTCTATGGCCAGTTCACTGAGGGCTTTGAGACAGTGGATCTGCAGGCTGCCAGAGCAATACTTCGCGACATCACTGCCAGCTCCGAGGCGAAGACGGGTCCCAAATACCGACAGTGATGCTGCATACTTGAGCTCTCCCGCTAAGCCACCAAACGAGAATCTCGCCGGTCTTGAGTCGTGATTTGAAGTCGGCCGACTGAGGCGGCGGCTGAGGGCACTGGGGGCGGTCGACTGCGAGGTGCGCCGAAGTACGGTAGCGAGAGCAGTTGGAACTGGTCGGATCCTGCGATGGCTCGCTCGGCCGACACTATTACGGCGGCATACCGGCTCCGTGAGCTAGGTCGCAAGTAGCTCCGCGACGACCCGCGCGCGGTATCCGGTACTGGCGTTGTTCGTGCGGGTCGATTGAACTGCATGATACAAGATCACGGCCAGTCGGCAGCAACAAGTCAGCGGCCAAGTCACCGCCGAAACAGCGTAGAGCCGAGCTCGCACTTAGGCTAGAGGTAGTGCTTGCCTGAGCGTGCTTACTGGAAACTGTCGGGAGCGAACCTCCGGGCTGCGCACCTCACCGCGATCTTCTGGGCGACCATGATTTTCCCACGTCTGCATCTACTTCTTCACCGGCTTACCGCGCGCGGTTGCTTTCGAGTTGGGTCAGCCTACCGGACCGGTGAGACATGGACATCACGCGTCTTATAGACGCATTGGAAATTCACACACAGAGGTCTTTGCTCGGCACCGTTTAATCCGCAACCATCTGGGAGGAAACCATGAGGTATCATCTCAATTCATCGTGGATGTGCGGTTGTGTTGTGCTCGCTTTGGCAGTCCCGGCGGCCGCTGTTCCGGCCTTCGCAGAAGAAGCGGGCCAATGGTTCGGTCGAGCCGTTCTGGTCACCCTGTCCAGCAAGAGCGTGAAGCTCGAAGACAGGGCTGACCATACGGTCTCGGTCACGGAATACGACGGCGCCGTGTTCAATGCCGATGGCAAGCCCTTCCTCGACAAAGCTCGCTATCAGGTTGTTGATCTGACGGATGCTGGCACTTCCAGTGGCGGCCATAAGACCTTCACAGAGGCCGACGGATCCAAGGTCTTTGCCAGGTACGTCTTGAAAGACACCAAGCCGAAGGAGTTCCGCGGCACCTTCGAGTTCACTGGCGGCACGGGAAAATATGCAGGGATCACGGGTCGCGGTGAGTACCACGTCGTGCTGGTCAGCGACACGGCCTTGTGGGATGAACTCCGCGGCGAGTACAAAATTCCGGCTACCGTCGGAAGTTCGCGACCTGAACCGACTAAATGAGCAGCGAATCGCGCCCGCGTTCATCGTGAGCTGCTCAAATTGCGTAGGGATGTCGGTCGGCGGCACTTCGTACGCGTCTGTTTCGCAGTAAAGCAGACGCTTCGACCTTAAAGCTGAGGCGACGATTCTATTAGTAGAACCTGGTAGCTCCGCCGCGCGGTACGCTCGGAGAAGGCTTCACGAATGTTGGCGCGCGCCACAATGGACAGCTCCGGAGGCTCCACGATCCGGCTTTAAGCAATGGCCGAGCTGAACCCGAGCTGGTCTCGCGCGCCGCAGCCGTGCCACGTTCTGCACCAGATCGCGTGCAGTAATCGACGACATCAATGATCGTAAGGCACGGCGGATGTAACCGGCCTGATGATCTTGAAGGGCCCCGACGTGTAATGGCGTCGGGGCCTTTGACATGATCCACATCGGAGCCCCGATTTCCGGACGATGCGAATATCGACGACAAGACGGAAAAAGACCGCCCGAAGGCGGTCTTTTTAGTGCAATGCCGGGCCACAATAGATCGGGATCAAACGGTACTTGGCCCAGACTGACTACAGCTAACCATCGTCCAACGCGCGCTGCTTCACAAATTTCGTTGCAGTATTGAAATGGAGCGGAGTGCGCTTGCGGCTTGAGAACTTACGCGCGTTGTAGCGCAGCATGGCTGATTTCGCGGACAAAGAAAAACGGCTCCAGTTGTGGGACTGGAGCCGTGACCTTCCTAAAAGAGCGCCTCGACTTTGGGGGGCTTGGAGGGCTCGGAAGAGGTCATCAATTTTGCGCCTAGCTTTTACCGTCGTCAACGCTCAGAAGCCAAAGGCCAAAAGTAAGACGATTGCGCTGTCATCAATTTGACCGTCAGACTCCGGACTATCGCTCGCAATGTCAATCTGCGAGAATTTGCCCTCGACACATGAGAGTAATAGGCTTGCGAAAAACAAGCCGAAGGGAGGGTCCTCAGTGGAGAAGGTGAGACGCTTGCGCGCGATGGGTTCGCTCTGCCGTCAAAATGCCGCGTACAACAGCATGAACAAGTGGAAGCTCCTCGCGGAAGCAGAATACTGGGAGCATCTAGCTGAGCTTGAGCTGTCGTCCTATTTCGAAGAATGTAATGCCGTCAGCCCGACCAGTTCGCATGATCTGGCCGCGTGAGAAAATCTGCAATCCGGCGGACGAAATCACTCTGAAGACCAAAGTTTGGCCGACTCTTTCAAAAGTCAGGGGGCGTGCAGTGAGTAACCGCAATCGGGTGTACGACCGCCTTGTTCTGTGCCAGCGCGCTCAGGCGCTCATTTTTCAGCTTGCCGAACTGGAGATTCTTCGAGGCCGAGTGCAGGAGGCCGAGGAGAATACGCTTCTCTGTCGAGCGGCAGCCCCGGTGAGGTCAACCATTCACTAATGGGCGGCATCCTGCAGGCTGATTGCCGGGGGCGTTTTTCTATGGTGCAGTTCAGTGTTCGGGACTCGAAATGACGTGTGCGACGCTTGCGCCGATGAGCAGCATTTTAGCGATCAGTCTGGAGGTGCATAAGCATCGCGTTGCATACTTCCTCGGCCTGCGCGAATGTATCGAAGGGCGAGCCGCCGATCTTGGTCGCGCCTTTGCTCACATGGAGTGGACGCCATGAAGCCATATAGCCTGCGCGTCCGTGAAACTCGGGACCGTTAGGGCTCTGGTAAGTGATCACGAAAGAAAAGCCGTTGCTGCTTGCGCTCCATACTTCCAGATGCTCGACGGCACGGTGGAATTGAAGGGCCATCAGGTGACTACTCGGCAGGCCCACCGCTTCGACGGTCCGAATGCAGATTTGCGCCGGGTCTTTGAGGCCGGTCTGGCCGATCTTGATGATCTTCTTGGCGATCAGTTCGGTCAGCGGGAATTCCGATCTTCTACGCCAATGGTACGCAGAGCCTGCTCGTAGGCAGACGAAAGTCGGGCGATCTCTTCCGGCCCGAGAGGCAAGCTTTGTATGTAGCCGAACAATCTGTTTTCAGCTCCTGAGGTTATGAGGCCGGGGCCCTAGGCGCTCGGGCCTCGCCTTGTTGCGCATCGGTCCCCAATACAGCCGCGGCGCGACGTGATTGTTAGTCAATCTGCTCGTTCGAACTTAGTGCACCCGCTTCTGCGGCGGATGACGACATAGCTGATCGCCGACTTCTGCACTCATCAGCAGAAGTCTCTGCTCCAACTGCTCATTGACAAGCATCAAAGCCCTAAGGGCGCTCCACAGATCGCCGTCGCAATGGGCGACGAGTTCATCCACAGCTTGCCCGTATTGGTCAAGAATGAAGTTGGTGCCAACGTGTGACATGCGAACAACCTCCAAGAAGTGTTCGTGCAGTAGAACACCCCTGTCCAAATGTGGAAATCCGGGGCTCTACGGTTAGCCGAGCCAACGGCGCAAGATCAGCCATGGCTGACCAAGCCTTCGCGCACAACGTATGAGGTTAGCGTTCCTTCGCCGGACGTTTGAATATTGTCGAGCCGAGATGCGGGATATTCGATCAAGCGATCAATCCAATACGCGCGTCGGCCCGGTGATGGTTTTCATGCCGCCGCAGCCGCGCCAAATGACGGCGTCTTCAGCATACAGTCTCAAGATCATTTCAATGTCGGCTTTGCGGTAGGCATCAAGCCAATCGACCGCTGCGGCCATTGGTCAATAAGCCATGCGCTCGTGCGCCGCGCCCTCTCGTGTTGGAACCTCATTAATATTAATTGATTTAATTTGGGCGCCGTATTTAAATCCGGCAGCTGGGGATTGAACACCATGAATAGCTCGGAAGAGGATGACCGCCGCGAATTTCTAAAGACGTGCGGAAGGTTCGCCGCCGTGACGCCTCCGGCAATGACGCTTCTGCTAGCGACCTCTCTCACGTCGGATGCAATTGCTAGGTCGGGCGCGGGATCGGCCGGTGGCAACAACGGCAAGGGCAACGGCGGCCGTGACGGCAGCCCCAACGGCAAAGAGGACAAAACACGCTGTGCCAGGCACCGCAGCTTCCGGAACGAGACAAAATGCAGTCCAGGCGCCGCGACGTAGATTGGCAACTTCGCCTCCTTTATTGTTCTTTATTGTTTCGCTGATCTGGCTACCAGCTCACGCCAACCTGTCTTCAGCAAAGGAAGAGGCGGTTGGTTCGCTCACCGATGCAAGACGGACTAGCATCGGGAACCAAAATGGCACTAGCTAAGTTGATTCTTCCGGATCACGCCTCGACAACGTGATGCCGACACAAGGGCCTCAGCTTGGCGTCAGTCCCGTAGCTGAGGTTCTTTTTTTCGCTAGTGTACATTTTTGCGCAAAGCACCGGAACGCAATCCAGGTTCCTGACTCATCCCACGGGGACTTCGATCGGGATGAACAGACGTGCCGCGCTACACCTCCTTTGCCCGTGAGGCCGCAGCAACGCTGCTGCGAATGGCCAAAACAACAAAAGATCCGCAGGTTGCGTCCGGCTTGATCCAGCGTGCAGCCGATCTGAAGGACCGCGAACTGCCCCCGGTTGATATTGAGGCGGTCACCGAGGAGCCAAAGAAGCCTCTAACGAAGAACTGAGGCTGCCGTTGGCGGCCTCCTTCATTTCGGAACTCATGTGATCAAAAATGGCCCCAGCTCCGGGGCAATGGGCGGCGAAGCTGGGGCCAATCGGGGTCGCCCTTGGGGAAGGGCGTCGGGAAAACTTGGTAATCGGCAAAGCGTTCCCGCGCCCCGGGCTATCAACGGTCCTCAGGTTTGCTGCGGCCACTGCCATAGCCATTGTTGCCACGCCGCCGGACTTTGCGGCGGCCGTGCTGGTGAGAGACAGTCGAAAGCTACGCTGCGATGGCGGGCTGCCGCTTGGGATGGGCCAGCTCCTCGGGAGCGCATAGCGGGGCCTAGTGCAGCGCAAAAACGATAAACCTTGAGATGAATAAACCTTGAGGTGCACGTTCCTCCTCGGCCTAACACTATCTGTAACACCGCAAATTTCATGTGGGAGAATATGAATGAGGTTCATACTTGGAATTCAATTTTGCGTTTCTCTGCTCGTTTGCCGCTAACGCCCAAGACTCGCCGTTCCGGAAAAGAATTGAAGAGAGCAGGCGACAAGCCGCCGCCTAAGCAAGGTGTAGGAGAAGGCGCTCATTGGTCCTTGATTAGCGCGCGCCTTACACTCGCGAGGCGGTCAACTAGACGTTTTCGTCTAGAACTGTCGCTCTCGTGGCACCATCGAACAGCACTGTGAACCAGGAAGAATTGGCTAGTGGTGATGCTGTAGAGGTTGCAGAGAGAGACCCCCCGGCCGCCGAGCCACGCGGACTAAATCATCCCCTTCTTGGTGACCCGCAAGCTGCGAACGTAATAGCCCTGTCTCTGAACGGCTGACTTGATCTCGTCGCTGACTTTGAGAACTCTTTTTCTGCTCTTACGCCACTTACTCCGAGAGCAAACGACGGGTATTGCGGAGCCATTGCTTAGAACAAGCAAGTCGCGCTTGTCATTGCGATAGACATCAAACATTTTGCGTCCCCGCCGATCGTATCGAAGTAAACACGAAATATGTTTCAATCATTTCTGATCGATCAGCTTACTATCTCGAATGGCTGTGCGGGTTGTAAATGTGCAACGCTCCGCGACTTCTGCTTCACGGTGCCACACCAGCACAGCTTGGATCGCACACCTCGGGTGCCACGCCCCCCTGATAAGTAGCCACCGAGGACCGATACACTTTTTTGGTCAATTTTATTGCTGCATAAGAGATCCACCTCAGCCGATCGGCTTTGCTTCAATAGCGCTCATTCGGAACGCTGAAATTGCGTCATCCAGATTGAAGGAGCACGTTATGGATCGCGAGCACGTGAAGGGTGTCGCCGACAAGGCCAAGGGCACGATTAAGGAAGGGGCCGGCAAGCTGAGTGGCGATAAGGACCTGCAAAGGGAAGGCAAAGCCGACAAGGCCAAGGGCTCGGTGCACAGTGCCGCGGGTGATGTTAAGGATGCGGCGAGGGACGCAGCAGGCGCCATGAAGAAGTGAGTTCACTCACAAGCAGATCTAGCACTCGCCGCTCTTTCGGAGCGGCGTTTGTTTGCGCCGCTCGTCACAGCCCGAGCTTGCATGAACAGGTTCGCGGTCCCGGCTGCGGGCATTGATAAACAGATCGACGGGCAAGCTAATCAGCGAGGTCGTCGAGACTTCTCGACTCTTTGCCCCGGTAAATGGGGTAGGAGCCGTTTACCGGGCTTTACGCAAACCGGGGCTGTCGCCCTAGCCCGCGCCGGGAAAGCCCATCAGCGATCCCTTACGGCCGAGCCGTTCGAGGTCCGTCTCGCTCACCGACAGGTCCGTTAGCTCGATACCCGGCCGCGTGCGGCATGGCCGTTCTTCCGCGCCATCGCTGCACGCTGCCGGTCCCGCGCATTTTGTTCGCGGAACAGCCCGAGAAACTGCGCCTTCTCAGTCCGCGAAAGCGCCTTCCATGTTCGCCAGGCCTGTTCCAAGGTCATCGCACCGCCTATCCATATGGTTTTGCCGTACTATGCCTTGAAGTAAAGCGAGAAAACGCCGACGCCAAATACGCGGAGACCGGGCCGTCGCGCGTCCCCCCGGTCCTCGCTGCAATCGGTAGGACCCGATGAAATGGCGCAGATCGCATGCTGCATCGCAGGGCCAGTTGACACTTAACGTTTTTTGTTCTGGCGCTGCTCAGTTTCCGGGCGCACACTATGCTGTCGCCGCGCGAAGCCTTGGCAGTTATCGGTGATGAGAACGCCGGTTGCGCTCCCGCCAGTCCTCGAAGGGAGGGAGCAAATGCCAGAGCCTCATCGTTTGACACAAACAAGTCCGCTTGACGAACGCCTTGCAGAGCAAGCACGACGGCTGCGCAAGCAGGCTCAAGGCACCCCGCCGGGCATTGACCGCGAGCGCCTTGTCCGCAGGGCCCGCCAAGCCGAGACAGGATCCCACATATTTGAGTGGCTGAACTCACGCGGGCTACAACCACCAAAATGAGTTCGGTTGGCAATGGCGGTTCCCGCTTGAACCGCTCCGGCGGCTTGTTCGGGCATCACCGGCAAACTAACTTGGCCGCCGGTGGCTGAGAGATCAACCGTTCTCCCGCCGAACGTTACAGAGGCGAGAGCGATGCATTGCAAACGCTCTATCCCACATACGTTTCGTGAACTCCTGTCCGCTGAAAAAGCTCGCCTCGAAGTGCAACTGGAAAATACGAGCCAACAAGAACAGCGCGAATTGATCGAGCGGAGACTGCGCCAGATCGAAACGGCGTCTCGGATGGACAAATGGATGGCGTCGGCTGAATTGCAGCCGCCCCGTTAAGGCGCTATCGCACGTCCTTCACCGATGGCACTGCTCGTTCGCGTTGGGCCATCGCCTGCATCTCAACGGCGAGGTTTTGTCCCACGCTCGGCCCCAGGAACGATTGACGGTGAGCGCTCCTCTAGTTTCCGGAGCCGTTCGATCTGCGTTTTTAGCCTCTCCGGTTGGTCCGGCTCAGGCTTTAGCGTCCCGCGCAGGTGGTCGCCGATTTCCTTAGCAATTGCCCGGCTGTGTTTGTCGTCTATGTCGATGCGGCGGGGCACAACGGACCTCCATGCCTACCCCTTCCCGCAGCTTCTCCGCCTGCGAGTACGGCTGCCCTAATCAAGGAACCGGAGACCGTCGCTTTTGGCTATCTACGCGAGCGCTTGCATTGAGCATAGCGGGTCGGTGGCCGCGACCTTTGGCTATCCCGCGATCTGCGCCGTGTTAGGACCGGCGAGCGACGGCCTCGTGTTCTGCCAAAGCCTTGACAGGCGCTTTCGTTCCTTTGGGATCGCGGCGCAGGGTTCATCGAACGAGGAAACGAACAGCTCCCGGAACCATTTCTAAGAGCGCCCGGTTAATTCCTGGCTATGAAGGGAGGGACAAGATGAGAACCGAATATCTCGCTGCGATCGCGATAGCTGTTCTTGCCGCTTGTACCGGGCTGGCCATGAATTCTCTCGGCTCGCTACCTCTCGAAAAGCAGTCCATGCCAGCCGCCACGCAAATTGCGGACCGATTAGCTGTGTCCGTCGATCCGTTAAAGCAGTCCATGCCCGCCGCCACGCAAATTGCGGACCGATTAGCTGTGTCCGTGGATCCATTTTTGATGCGGTCTAGTGGCTAACAGCCCGCGTAACTCAAACGCATTGATACGCGCCTAGAATGGGCGAGGTGAATGCGGGCGGGCCGCTCATATTACCGCGCCAGGCGCGCCTCCGGGCCATCGCGTTCTGAGTACCTCCGTGAGACCACAGCGATCACATAGATCGGCTTCTCGCCGTTGAACACTCGCAGGGTCCAGTTGTCGCCCGGTTGCATTCCGTTTTCGGTGTGCCTCAGCATCCTGACCGCCTGCGCCCAAGCCACCCCATCGTCGGCAAGCTCCTTGCCCACCTCATCGTGGTGGGGCTTCTCGCCTTCGATGTGGAAGAAATATCGGGGCATGCTCAGCAACGTTGAAGGACGGGTCGCAACCCCTAACGGCTGTCTATGTGTCATGACGCCACCTCTTCTTCTCTCGCCTCTGCCGTTTATTGCCGTTCCTGCCACTCAGCCGAGACGCGAGCCGCCCGAGTTTTGAGTTCTGTTGCGCCTACGGATCGCGCGCGTCGGTGATCTCGCGCGCCGCCAAGCTCAACTCAAGCTCGGTCAGCCGCTCGATCAACCGCTCGACGATCTCCTCGCAGTCGTATGGCGTCAGTGAACTCACGCCTCGCCGGGTCAATTCGTCTGTGAGGATCGTCACCATGATGGCTTTGACGGTCACTTCCGCCTCCCTCTGAAAAATTTGATCGTGATCTAAATGCAATGCAATCGAGGCGGGTAATAGACGCCAAGCCGCAACCACGGGCAATGGCGTGCACCGCGCGTCAGTATAACTACGCGGCGGCTGTCTGATCGGTCGGTGCCGCCAGCCCCTTCATCGGCTGTGGGCGCTCAAGCAGCAGCGCAAGTAAGTTCGACCGCTAACAGCACTTCCTGTTCTGCTGGACCGGCGGACACGGCACCGAGCCGTATGAGCAGAACACACAGCAATCGCCGGGTTTAGGCCTTAGCCGCTGGCCGCAGCCCTTGCAGTCATAGAAAAACTGGCAGGCGTCCATCGGCATGGCCTCGGTACTGGAGTGCCGACAGGACGGACAGACGAGAGTTGATAGCAGTTGCATGACGCAAATCAGGTCCAACCCCGAACGACCGAAAATCTCCCTCGATCAGGCGAGCGGCTCAGGCTGTATGTCGATTGGAATTTTCATGATGCTTGAAGAAGAGATCAAGCTTCACCGGTTTGCCGGTATCTCGCCAGAACAGTCTTTTACCCATGCTGCCTGCCACCGCGAGGCGATGGTGGCCGCCGATTAAAGTATGATCATCCGTTGCTATGGCGATGATCTCGCCGGTTTCATCAACGATGACTTTCATGCGCCGCCTCCAATGCAACGCGCCGGTCAGCGCAGCCGATGGTACGCAATTCATCTAACCTCGTGCCGCCCCCCACGTTCCAACCCGTGAAGATCAAGCCTTCCGTACTCGACATGCGCCACATCGCGCACGGCCATTTTTGTACTGATCCGCACTACACGGCGGCGGGTGAGGGCGGGCATGCGCGCATCAAAGCGCACGCCGGATCGCGCCGCAAATTATCATGCTGTTGTGGTGGGGACTGCGCCCGGACTACTGCCGGTCGCGGGTGTGGAAAATCCGGTCGAACTTCGACCAACTCGCCGCGCAGCTAGCGGGAGCGCTTTGGTAACTTGGGAAGCTTCGCCGGATCGAACTGTGGTCTCGGCTTGGTCGCTTCTGGCACGAGGGTCTGCTGCTCGCTCAGAATGAGCATTCCCTCAAGCACCACTCCCGGCACCTGATCCGCCGTGCCAATGTAACGAGCTATCTTGCCGGGGCTCGTTCCCTCAAGCCGAAGCGTGAGGTCATCTGCGCCGAACACCGTGGCATGTCCTTCGGTGTGCCTCTTGATCGTGATGATCGCGGTGAACCGATCACCGTCAGTCTGGCAAGACCCGCTGTATGTCATGATGCTATCACAGCCCCAGATTTGCCCGTCCGCGACGTGAGCGATACCGGTTCCTTGGCTGAGCGGGGTCTTGAACCACGCCGCATAGGTGCCGTTCTTTAGCATGGGAGAAACCACTCTATAGTTGTGGTTGACCGGTCGCGATGATCCGGCGACGAGCGCTAATGCTTGGTAAATGCCGCGACCCGTTCAATTCCGGTGGCGGGGGCTAATCGTCGCGCGCTTGCGGCTTCCTTCGTGTTCGACTTCGCGGGGCCGCGCGTTGTTCCACGAGCCGCAGGAGGTTCTTGCACTTGGGACATCGATAGGTTCGGATTTCCCATACCGATGTCTCCGGTTCCGAATGGACGAGCCTCCTCTCGACATTGCAGGTGGAGCACATTTGCTGGCTCACAATCGGACTTCGCAAAATCCTTGCGAAAGTGAGTTGCCGCTCGATCGGCGAAGCCGTCAATTGGGAAATTTCCCAATGGGTAAACTACGGAGAACAAATGCTTGCGCTCGCCCGGCTTTGAGCAGCGGCCGGTTTTTCTGCGCACTCGAAGTGTGCCGCTGCCCGTTATCGGTGCACTACCATTGGCCGCCGCAGGCCAGCGCTTGCGGCCTCAAACGGGCATCCATTTTGTTCGAGGACTATTCTTATCCGGGAAACTACGGTCCGGTGGATACACCGGATATCCGCTTGATGACGGCAGATTTGGAACCCCTAAGGAAGATGCTGCCACCTACGGGCAGGAACGGTCGGTGTTCGCTCTCGTTTACACCGGTCCAACCCCAAGGGAGCACTCGCATATGTTGAAGATCGCTCTTGTTTTGGCCGCAACCGCAGCGGCGCTGACAACTACCCCGATTGCCACCCCGGCAAGCGCCCAAGGCGTCAAGATGGCACAAGGCGTTGATGTTCAGATCGGACGGGATCGCGAGGATCGCTACTATAGGGACCGTGACCGGTACGACCGCGACACCACAGTTGGCGTCGGTCCAGGAGGCGTTACCGTCGGCCCAAGACAGCGCTGCCGCACAGAGACCGTCACGGTCGAACGTGATGGCCGCATGGTTACGCGCAGGGAGCGCCGTTGCGACTAATTCCGTCCGGGGTGAAGGCGGAATTAATCCGGGCAACACCATGGTGCACGCCGCAAGAAAGCGCGCGAGCTTGCCGCTCAACGCTTATGTTGGCGGCCACGCGCCGATTTGAAAGCTCAATGCGGCACTGAGATGCTGACACTGAAAGAAAGAACCGACGCGCACCGCCGGTTCACCTGATCCGGCTGACAGAGACACGCGGGATCGCGCGTTACATTGGAACGTGGCTACCGGCAAGTTCGTTGGCTTTCCGTCCCATTTTGAACAATGGACGCCAGGCTGGCCCCGACCCAGCTCCCCCCTTGCCCTTGGTGTCGGGGCCAGCCCATATGGAGAGAGACCTTGGACGGTAGGAGCACGGCCCGGATCGTCGGTTTCAGCATCGCGGGTATATACTTCGTTTGCATGGTGCTCGCGGCGATCAGTATGAGTTGACTACCTCCGGGCCTCACCGGAGCGATCAGGCCGCGAGCCGCAGCTTGGGGTCGACTGCCTTCACAGGAGGCTCCCCGATGATCCGCCGTAGTTCTGCCGCCCACGCCTGCAAGACTTCCCGCTTCTCTTTCACCTCGCGATCCTCGGCGTGGACGTAGTGCTTGCCGGTGACGGGTGGCAGCTTGACGCCGTCCTCCGTCGTCAC
>NZ_FNCU01000021.1:0-137784 GCF_900099855.1 Bradyrhizobium sp. Rc2d
CATAGCGCGAGTGGTCATCCACGACCGTCAGGGGATGGCATTGGGCATCATTGCCGAGCCGAACCCAGCCTTTGAAGTCCATCTGCCACAACAGATTGGGGGCCGGCATCTCAAAACGATGGCTGGCCACCGCGCCGCCGACCGGAGGCTTGATGCGGCCAGACCGACGCAAGATCTGATGGACTGTTGAGACGGCTGGCGAACGAAAGCCATTACGCTCCAGGCAGTGAGCTATCTTGCGAGCTCCCCATGCCGGATGAGCATCGCGTACCGCGATAATGCGCGCCTCGAGTTCGCAATCGGTCTGTCTCGGACTCGCATGCGGTCGCCGCGAGCGGTCCTCGATGTCCTGGTCGGCCTGCCATCGTGCAAGCCATTTGTAGCCCGTATCGGGATGGATATTGAACCGCCGACAGAGTTCCCGTCGGTTCGCTCCCTCCTGCATCGCAAGCCGAACGAACTCTCGCCGCTGATCCATCACCGACACCTCTCGCCAGGGCATGGACTTGGCCTCCCACACTGCCAAATCCGTGCACTATGACGTGTCGGCTATGTCCCCGAACACCCGTCGGTCATGTCCCCGGGCTGAACACTTGACCGGGCGATCCAGTATTCCGAGACGACAGCAGAATACGAAGGGCCACCTTGATAGGTTGAGCCGTTGCGA
The DNA here is from genome assembly GCF_900099855.1 of Bradyrhizobium sp. Rc2d. Classification (NCBI taxonomy): domain Bacteria; kingdom Pseudomonadati; phylum Pseudomonadota; class Alphaproteobacteria; order Hyphomicrobiales; family Nitrobacteraceae; genus Bradyrhizobium; species Bradyrhizobium sp. Rc2d. Next base: position 668 of record NZ_FNCU01000021.1, read on the forward strand.
AACCCCTCGCTTCTCGATCCCCGCTCTCCGTAATCGCGGTCATCATCTGACTGTTCGCCCGCCCGATCGGAATTACGGTGACAGTGTTGGACTGCACCCCTGAAGTGAGACACGATAATTACAGTGACAGGCGTTTCGAGGATAGCCTGTAGCAGCAAGAGGCGACCAGTTGGTGCCGCTTTCGAAAGGGGCCAGCATGCCATAGTGACACTGTTTTGCCCGACGGGTCAAACGATATTCGTAAAATTCGAAATCCGCGCTGTCCTTGAATTGCAATTCCTGAACGAATTCTGCGCGTTGCTCCGATTGCCATCGTCTGTCGTTGTTTGCGAAATCGCTCCTCTTCGCCTATGCAGCGATCTTCGCCTCTTTGTTGCTGATATTTCCTCGACGCAGCAATGGCTTAACCGAACGGACGATGTGCCGTTCGCCGGCCGCGTTTCTACTGTGCATGGGGTTGTTTTTCACTTTTTTGCAGGAGGGATCCCGGGCCGACCAAGTGACGAGGGGAGGGAGCGCAGCCTACGCACCGCGCTGCTCCTTCCCTGGCGCCTGAGCTGAACAAAAGAAAAGGCCCGGTCGCGATTCGCGACCGGGCCTTTTTTCGTTCGTGCCGACCAGCGCGCTTACGCGGCGGTCGAAGCCTTCTGCGCGGCCTTTGCTTGCGCGGCAGCCGCCTCGTCCTTGCGGATCTCGGAGAGCTTCTTCTGGACCTGCTCCGAGAAGATGTACTGCGCCGGGCGCTGCTTGGACATGTCGATCTCCGGCGCCATGGGACCAGAGGTCTTGATGCCGCGCAGCGACACCCACATCGCCTTCAGCGGGTTGTGGAGGGCTGCGGTGGCCGCGGTCGGCTCGTAGCCGCAATGGGCCATACAGTCGGCGCACTTCTCGTATTTGCCGGTGCCGTAGCTGTCCCAGTCGGTGGTGTCCATCAGCTCCTTGAAGGTTTTTGCGTAGCCTTCACCGAGCAGGTAGCAGGGCTTCTGCCAGCCGAAAATGTTGCGCGCGGGCATGCCCCACGGCGTGCACTCGTATTCCTGGTTGCCGGCGAGGAAGTCCAGGAACAGGCCGGAGTGCATGAAATTCCACTTCTTGCCCTTGCCCATCGCGAAGACGTCGCGGAACAGCTTCTTGGTCTTGGTGCGGTTGAGGAAGTGCTCCTGGTCCGGCGCGCGCTCATAGGCGTAGCCCGGCGACATCGAGACGCCGACGCCGAGCTCGACGGTGAGGTCGAGGAATTTTGCGATCTCCTCGGCCGGATGGCCGTCGAAGATGGTGGCGTTGACGTTAACGGTGAAGCCGCGCGCCTTGGCCGCCTTGATCGCGGAGACGGCGCGGTCGAACACGCCCTTCTGCGACACCGCCTTGTCGTGGTGATCGCGCAGGCCGTCGAGATGCACCGAGAAGAACAGATACGGCGAGGGCTCGAACAGATCGAGCTTCTTCTCGAGCAGCAGCGCGTTGGTGCAGAGCGAGACGAACTTCTTGCGCGCGACGAGGCCGCGCACGATCTCGCCGATCTCCTTGTGGATCAGCGGCTCGCCGCCGGGAATCGCGACCATCGGCGCGCCGCATTCGTCGGCGGCATCCCAGCACTCCTGTGCCGTCATGCGGCGGTTGAGGATCGCGTCGGGATAATCGATCTTGCCGCAGCCGACGCAGGCGAGGTTGCAGCGAAACAGCGGCTCCAGCATCAGCACGAGCGGATAGCGTTTGCGGCCAAGCAGTTTCTGCTTGAGCAAATAGCCGCCGATACGCATTTCCTTGAAGAACGGGATAGCCATTACAAGTTTCTTTCTGGGCTTTGAATTCGGGTGAGTCAGCTCGCAGCCAATTGGGCCGGAAGCCGGAATTCGATGTTTTCCTCGCGGCCCGGCAACACCGAGACCTTCACTGGTCCGATCCGCCGCATCGCTTCAATCACGTCATCCACGAGTACCTCGGGCGCCGAAGCGCCGGCCGTGACGCCGACGGTCCTGGCATCCTTCAACCACGCCGGATTGAGCTCGCTGCCGTCGGCAATCAAATAACTCGCGACGCCGGCTTCGGTGCCGATTTCGCGGAGCCGGTTCGAGTTCGAACTGTTGGCAGCGCCCACCACCAGGATCACGTCGACCAGCTTGCTCAAATCCCTTACCGCAGTTTGGCGGTTCTGTGTCGCATAGCAGATATCCCGGATATCCGGACCTTGAATATCTGTAAAGCGGGCCTGGAGGGCCGCGATGATGTCCTTGGTGTCGTCGACCGACAGGGTGGTCTGGGTGATGTAGGCCATTGGCGTATCCGCCGGCAGCGTCAGGGCGTTAACCTCTTCAACGCTTTGAACAAGCTGCACCGGCCCCGGGACCTGGCCCATCGTGCCCTCGACCTCGGGGTGGCCGGCATGGCCGATCAGAATCAGCGTGCGGCCCTTGGTGATGTAGCGCTTCCCCTGATTGTGAACTTTCGTGACCAGGGGGCAGGTGGCGTTCAGCACCGGAAGATCGCGCGCGGCGGCCTCTTCCTCGACGCTGCGGGCGACGCCATGGGCGCTGAAAACGGTCACCGCCTTCGGCGGCACTTCGGACAATTCCTCGACGAAGATCGCGCCCTTGTTCTTCAGGCTCTCGACCACGTATTTGTTGTGCACGATCTCATGGCGCACGTAGACGGGCGGACCGTACTTCTCCAGGGCCCGTTCCACGATCTCGATCGCACGCACCACGCCCGCGCAGAAGCCGCGCGGCTGCGCCAGATAAACTTCCATTGGACGCCCATCACGCAAGTTGCACCAATCCGCTTCAAAGTTCCCGGCAGCACCTCGATACTGACCAATGGGTGCAATATCCGCACCATTGGTGTCGCGCAGCGGTAGCTGCCCACCCCCGTTGGGCTCCGGCGCATGGAGGCGCAATACTTTGTGTCAAAAAATCGGCAGCAAGGGAAGTCGAACGCTCCTTGGGTTCCCAGACAAAGGCAGTTCGGTGGTATTTGAGTAGGTCATTCCCGGTGAGCAAATGGCGACATTTGGCTCACTCTTTCGTCACTTTCCCGCCTCAACTCCCCGGCTATACCGACCGCCCCGCATGATTTTGCCACGGGTCCTCCGCCGTTTACCTCGAACCTTGTCGCGGCGAGAACCACTCAAACAGCAATAGGTTTCGCCCGGGAACTCCGATAAACAGCGGGCGTTTCCGGCAAGCTGTTAACCGCAGAAAGAAAAGAAGTGCTGCAAAGCGTCGTTGTTGCCATCGTCAGGGCCTGTACCCGGTTTGCCTCCCTCGTCGTCATTTTCGGGCTCCTGCTGTCGGTGGGAGCGGGCTATTACGCTGCGCGCCACTTCGCCATCAACACCGACATCAATTCGCTGATTGCCCAGAATCTGGACTGGCGCCAGCGCGACCAGCAGTTCGACCGCGCCTTCGACCGCGACGCGACCATCACGGCGGTCGTCGAGGCCAAAACGCCCGAGATGGCGAGCGCGGCAGCGGACGCGCTCTTTGCCAAGCTCAAGGACGACAAGACCAACTTCCAATCGATGCAGCAGCTCGGCAGCGGCGAGTTCTTCGAGAAGAACGGCCTGTTGTTCCTGCCGACCGAGGAGGTCGGCAAGATTACCGGTCAATTCGAATCGGCAGCGCCCCTGATCGAGATCATGGCGGGCGACCCCTCGATCCGCGGCCTGACCGGCGCGCTCGAGACTGGACTTGCCGGCGTCAAGCGCGGCCAGGTCAAGCTCGACAACACGGAGCGGCCTTTCAACCTGATCGCGCAGACGGTCGAGACCGTGCTCAACAAGGGCAATGCCAGCTTCTCCTGGCGCGAGCTCGTCAGCGACGAGCCGCTGAAGGATTCGGACAAGCGCGCCTTCATCGAGTTCAAGCCGGTCCTCGACTACAACGCGCTGGAGCCGGGCAAGGGCGCCACCGACGCGATCCGCAAGGCCGCAGCGGATCTGGATTTCCCGACCAAATACCAGGCGCGGGTGCGGCTGACCGGCCCGGTCCCGATCGCCAACGAGGAATACGCGACCGTCCAGGAAGGCGCGGTCGTCAACGGCATCGGCACGGTTCTCGTCGTGCTGCTGATCCTGTGGCTGGCGCTGCATTCGGCGAAGATCATCTTCGCGGTGTTCGTCAATCTCTTCGTGGGTCTTGCGATCACGACCGCGGCCGGTCTGATGATGGTCGGCTCGCTCAATTTGCTGTCGATCGCGTTTGCGGTGCTGTTCGTCGGCCTCGGCGTCGATTTCGGCATCCAGTACAGCGTCCGCTACCGCTCCGAGCGCTACAAGCACGACGATCTCTCGGGCGCGCTGGTGCTGGCGGCGAAGCGCTCGGCGGTGCCGCTGTCGCTCGCGGCGATGGCAACGGCCGCGGGCTTCCTCTGCTTCATGCCGACCGACTACAAGGGCATCTCCGAGCTCGGCCAGATCGCCGGCGTCGGCATGCTGGTCGCGTTCCTCTCGTCGATCACCGTGCTGCCGGCGCTCTTGAAGCTGTTGAACCCGCCCGGCGAGCCGGAGCCCGTCGGTTACGCCTTCCTGGCGCCGCTCGATCACTTCCTCGAAAAGAACCGCGTGCTGATCGTCGGCGGCACGCTGCTGCTGGCGCTCGGCGGCCTGCCGCTGCTCTACTTCATGAAGTTCGACTTCAACCCGATGAACCTGCGCAATCCGCATGCCGAATCGATCGCGACCTTCCTCGACCTGCGCAAGGATCCCAACACCGGCGCCAATGCCATCAACGTGATGACGACGTCGGAAGAGCAGGCAAAGCAGGTCGAGGCGAAGCTGGAGAAGGTGCCCGAGGTGCTGCGGGTGATGTCGCTCGACAGCTTCGTGCCGCAGGATCAGCCGCCGAAGCTGAAGCTGCTCGCGCAGGGCGCCAAGGTCTTGAACCCCGCGCTCAATCCCGACCAGATCGACGCGGCGCCGTCGGACCAGGAAAACGTCGAAGCGCTGAAATCCTCGGTCGACAATCTGCGCCGGACCGCGGGCGATGCGAAGGGACCGGGTGCGCTCGCCTCGCGCCGGCTGGCCGACGCGCTCGAGAAGCTCGCTAATTCCGACGAGGCTACGCGCAACAAGGCGCAGGACGTGTTTGTCACACCGATGAAGATCGTGTTCGACCAGCTCAAAAACGCGCTGCAGGCCGAGCCGGTGACCTTGAAGTCACTGCCGCCGGATCTCGTCAGCGCCTGGAAGAGCAAGGACGGCGTCATCCGCGTCGAGGCGCTGCCCAAGGGCGATCCCAATGACAACGACACGCTGCGCAAGTTTGCCGCGGCCGTGCTCGCGGCTGAGCCGACCGCGATCGGCGGGCCGGTCTCGATCCTGAAATCCGGAGACACCGTAGTGAAGGCGTTCATCCATGCCGGCATCTATGCCCTGCTGGTGATCGGCCTGCTCTTGTGGATCACGTTGCGGCGGTTCGTCGACGTGCTGATGACGCTGGTGCCGCTTCTGGTTGCCGGCGCGGTGACGCTCGAGATCTGCGTGTTGGTCGGCCTGCCGCTCAACTTCGCCAACATCGTCGCGTTTCCGCTGCTGCTCGGCGTCGGCGTCGCCTTCAAGATCTATTATGTCGTGGCGTGGCGCTCGGGCAGGACGAATCTGCTCCAGACCAGCCTGACACGTGCGATCTTTTTCAGCGCGCTGACGACGGCGACTGCGTTCGGCAGCCTGTGGCTGTCCAGCCATCCCGGCACGTCCAGCATGGGCAAGCTGCTCGCACTGTCGCTGGTAACGACGCTTGCCGCCGTGCTGCTGTTCCAGCCGGCCCTAATGGGCAAACCCCGCAATCTCAGGGAGTAGGCAGATGTCGCCGACCGGGTCGGCGGCGCCCTTCTGACCGGGCTTGACCGCGCCGGCGGCCTTCGGGGCTGCCGGGGCAGCTGCTGAGGCGCCCGTCGTGCCCTGGGCTTTCGGTGCCGCGCCGGTGGACTTCGGCGCGCCCTTGGCCATGGCGTTGGCGGGGCTCAAGGGGATCGGCGGACCAACCCGGGTCCAGGTCTCGCCCCCGCAGAGAAAGCCCATCACACAGCCCTTGATTTCGAGCTGGTCAGTCCCGGCCGGCGTGATGGTGGCGCTGTAGAGCTGGCCGTCCTTGGCGTTGTAGACCTGTCCTTCCCACTGATCGACGCCGGGCTTCTTCTTCATGTCGATCAGGGTCGGCATGCCCAGCGTCGGCCTGTTCTTTTTTGACACATCCGGGTTATTCTCGTCGCGGCCTCCGGGCTGCTTTTCCCAGGAGACGGCACCCCACATGCTGCCACTGCATTGGGCGACACGGATGTTGGCGACGCCGTCGGCGACCCGCCAGTCGCCGGTCGGGTCTGTGGCGAGCGCGGGGGTCAGACAGGTGTAACCGCCAGCCAGTATTATTCCGGTGTAAAGGGCTAAACGCATGATAGTTCCTTGGCAGTGCAACATGGTTTAAAGCTGTGCTTGCGAAGATGGTCCGAAAAAGGGCAAAAGGCCGCACAGACCGTTTCGATAGCGGTCCGTTTTCAGTTGACTAGACGGCCCTCAACCGAAGTATGTAGCGGATGCACAGTCCAAATCCAGACATGTCTGAGCTCTTCGCGGACCGTCAGGCCCAGCGCAGCGCCCTGCATAATCGGTATCTGAACGAGCAGTTCGTTCGGGTTCTCAAGACCATCGGCTACGATGTCGGCTTCCAGAAGGGGCAGGGGCAGTACCTCTACGACCGCGAGGGCGCGCGCTATCTCGACCTGTTGTCCGGATTCGGCGTGTTTGCGATCGGGCGCAATCATCCGGTCATGCGCGAGGCGCTCAAGAGCGTGCTCGATGCCGACCTGCCGAACCTCGTCCAGTTCGATGTCTCGACGCTCGCCGGCGTGCTCGCCGAGCGCCTTCTGAAATACGTCCCTTATCTCGACAAGGCGTTCTTCGCCAATTCCGGCGCTGAATGCGTCGAGGCAGCAATCAAATTCGCGCGCGGCGCGACCGGCCGTCCCGGCATCGTCTATTGTGCCCACGGCTATCACGGCCTGACCTATGGCGCGCTGTCGCTCACGGGCGATTCGAACTTCCGCACCGGTTTCGAGCCGTTGCTGCCGGGCTGCACCCCGATCCCGTTCAACGATCTGGCCGCGCTCGAAAAGGCGTTGGCCTCACGCGAGGTCGCGGCCTTCGTCGTCGAGCCGATCCAGGGCAAGGGCGTCAACATGCCCACCGACGAGTTCCTGCCCGGCGCGGCCGCGCTCTGCAAGAAATACGGCACGCTGTTCGTCGCCGACGAGATCCAGACCGGCATGGGCCGCACCGGCCGCTTCCTTGCGGTCGAGCACTGGAACGTCGAGCCCGACATAGTGCTGCTGTCGAAGTCGCTGTCGGGCGGCCACGTGCCTGTCGGCGCGGTGCTGACGCGCAAGGCCATCTTCGACAAGATCTTCAACCAGATGGACCGTGCGGTGGTGCACGGCTCCACCTTCTCCAAGAATGACCTCGCGATGGCTGCGGGCATCGCCACGCTCGACGTCATGGAGTCCGAGAAGCTGATCGAGTCCGCCGCCAAGCGCGGCGCCGAGCTGCGCCTGGCGCTGACGCGCATGGTGCCCGGCTACGAACTGTTGAAGGAAGTCCGCGGCAAGGGTCTGATGATCGGCATCGAGTTCGGCCCGCCGAAATCGCTGCGCCTGCGTGCCTCCTGGAACGTGCTGGAGACCGCCAACAAGGGCCTGTTCTGCCAGCTCATCACCGTGCCGCTGTTCAAGGATCACAAGATCCTGACCCAGGTCGCCGGCCACGGCAGTCACACCATCAAGCTGCTGCCGCCGCTCACCATCACCGAGGAAGACTGCAGCTGGATCGAGCGCGCCTTCGACGACGTCATCGCCGGCAGCCACAAGGTCCCCGGCGCGATCTGGTCGCTCGGCAAGACCCTGGTGGACAACGCGGTGAGACGGTCGGCCTGATTTTTGGCCGAGCCATCTCGGCATTCGTCATTGCGAGCGAAGCGAAGCAATCCAGGCTATCTCGGCGGAGGCAGTCTGGATTGCTTCGCCGCTTCGCTCCTCGCAATGACGGTGCGGGGTGAATCTATCCCTCCACATTCGCCTTCATCGCCGCCTCGAACTTGTCGACGAACTCGGCGAGCTCGTCGGCGGCGATATCGCTGACGGCCCAGAAATTCAGGCCGCGATTGCCCCAGCGGCGGCAGTTGAAGCCTTGCATGGTCTCGGTCTTCGGCGCGCGATATTCCACGTTCGATGTCTGCGACACGAATAGGTTGATGACGTGCTGCCGGCGCCGGTAGACGACCGCACCGATGGCGCGCGCATCGATATAGTCGAGCCGGCCGCCGACCAGTGTGAAGCCCTGCGCGGTGAGATCGATCACGGGCGGGGCGACGTCGAGCTTGCCGTTGAACCACGGCTTGACCGTGTGCTGGTCGGTCGAGACCACGTCGGTGAGGTGGCCGGCCTGGAGCGAGCGCAGATGCGCGGAGACGACCTCCGACAGGATGCGCTGCTGGTCGTCCTGGCGCAGCACCAATGCGACGACGCCGGAGGCGGCGAGCGCGGAGACGGCTGAGCCCATCGCAAAGCCGCGCAGCAAGGAGCGGCGAGTCGGTTGGTGCTGTGCTTGCGGCAGTGACGCCTCGATCCGAGCGCGGAGGCTCGCGGGCGCGGTGTAGCGCAAATCGGTGTCGGCGAGCACGCGCTGCATCTCGCGCTGCGCGGCGAGCTCGGCGGCGCAGGCCGGGCAGCTGGCGATATGCGCTTCGACCTCGCGCGCATGGCCGGCATCGAGCTCATTGTCGAGCAGCGCGTGAAGCAGGATTCTTGCTTCGTCGCAGGTCATCTTGCTTGCTCCTCTTCCGCCGTCCAGGCCGCGCGCAACATGGCGCGCGCGCGGGCGAGGCGAGACATCACGGTGCCGATGGGCGCGCCGACCGTCTCGGCGATTTCACGATAGGACAGGTTGTTGATCTCCCGCAGCACGAAGGTCTCCTTGAACGGTTCGGCGAGCGTGTCGATCAGCTTGCGGATCGCGCCGGCATCGCGGCTGCGCAGCACTTCGGTTTCCGGGCTTGCCTCGCTCTCCTGCCAGATCGGCGTCTGCTCCGCGGCGCCGGGTGTATCCTCGATCGCGCTGGGCCTGTGCGCCCGCCGCGCATATTCTGCGTTGCAGACGTTGCGCAGGATCGCGAACAGCCAGGGTTTCATCGCCGGCCCGCGATAACTGTCAAAGTGCTTCAGCGCGCGCAGATAGCACTCCTGCACCGCGTCCTCGGCGTCGGAGGCATCGCGCAGGAGGTAGCGCGCGAGCGTGTAGACGTCGTCGAGATGGGGCAGTGCCGCTTCGCGGAAGCGCTGCGCCTTCTGCAAATCGTCGGTGGCGGGCATCGCTCCTCGCTTTGCCTCTTGCTTTGCTTCGTCTTTTGCCGTGATCGAAGACGTCCGAGCCCGGCCGGTGTGGGACCACCGGCCGGGCAAGACGTTGATGTCTCGGCTCGAGATGTTACTCAACCTTGATCATCCCCGTCATGTGCGGATGCAACGAACAAAAATATTTGTAATCGCCCGCATTGGTGAAGGTGAACGAGAACTTGTCGTCGGTGTCCAGGGTCTTGGACCTGAACTTGCCGGCCGAGACGATAGTGTGCGGAATGTCGTCCCGGTTGGTCCAGGTCACGGTGGTGCCGGCCTTGATCTTGAGCTCGGCCGGCTGGAAGACGAAATTGTCGATGTGCACCTCCGTCTCGTCAGCGCGGGCAGCCGTTGCGGGCAGCAGGATGGCCGCGACCAAAGCGAGACCGAAGTCGATACCGAAGTCGCGGCGATTAAGTGTCTTCATGATCAGCCTTTCTCTCAGCCCTGGAGCGGCGTATCGATGATGGCGAGGCGCTGCTCGTTCTGCTTGAAGTTGATACTGGCAACGCCGAGCATGGAGCGGAGTCTAGCGTCCTCGACCTTCATCGGCCCGGGCGAGGGAGCGGCCCCCGGCGCCGGCTGCGGGAAGGCGGTCGAGCGCGCGGTGTGGAAGGTGACGTTGCCCTCGACCTTCTGCATCACCTGATGGATGTGCCCGTTGAGTACGGTGACCGAGCCAAAACCCTTGACGTATTCCAGTGCGCGGCCGCCATCCTCGGTGCCCCAGCCCCATTGCGGGTAGACGGTCCACAACGGGATGTGGGCGAACAGCACGATCGGCGTCGATTTCGACTTGCCGCGCAGATCGTCTTCGAGCCAGGCGAGCTGCTCGGCGCCGAGATTGCCGAGGCCGCCAGCCTTGAGGTCGACGACATTGACGAGGCCGACGAAATGCACGCCGCCGGCATCAAATGAGTACCAGCCGTGCCCCTTGGTGCCGCGACCGTAGCGTTCGCGATAGAGCTTAACCTCCTCGTCGATGAAGTCGTGCTCACCCGGCACGTAGTGCACGTCGAGCTTGGTCTGCGAGATGATGCGCTCTGCGTCATCGAACTCGGTGACCTTCGACAAATGGGTGATGTCGCCGGTATGGATCATGAAGGACGGCTTGATCGGCATCGCATTGATCTTGCCCACGGCTTCCTCCAGCGTGCCGAGTGCGTTGGGATTAGCCGGCTTGTCGAAGCCGACATGGCTGTCGCTGATCTGGAGGAATGTCATGCCGGGCGCAGCCGCGGTCGCGGCTTGCGCAGAATCGATGATGCCCAGCGAGCGCGGCACGCCGCCGGTGATGGTCCAGAGTACACCGGTGCCGGCCCAGGTCATGCATTCCAGCACCTTGCGGCGGCTGACGCCGTCTTCGCCATGGTCGTGTCCGCTCATCACGCATCTCCTCTGGCCCGAAATTGGGCTTGCCGGGAGGTGATCGGGAGAGGGGCGGGTTTATTCCCGGGCTCCAGATAAAATGGATCGGGACCAGCTAATCACGTTTCCGAGAACCGGTTTACCCCGAAACAGGTGGTCTCCGCACCGCGGACGCCAATGGTGGCGCAGCTGAGCAACCATCTCGCGCCGTGGAAGCCGTTGCCGGACCGTCGTTTCTTGGTGCTTACGCAACGATCAGGATGCAGCGTTCAGTCGCAGCAATCATCCGCGAATCGACGAGACTGACTTCGGTGTCAGAAACTAACTCGTTCGAAGGTGAGCTCGCATCGAGAGAATAGGAACAGCTGGAGATCAACTGAATTCAAGGTTCGCCAATGACGCAGGCTGCCGAGTTTGACGTCTTGGCGAACGCAACTGAAGAGGAGTTGATGATGATGAGAACACTCGCGATCCTTGCGGCAGGCGCATCACTGCTCGCAGTCTCTTGCCCGAGCTATGCAGCAGACCATCTGTTCACCGCCGTGGCTGCGGGCGGACTGTCGAACACCCCCGGCCAAGAAAGCCAACCATTCCTGAATGGACTCAACAATCCGGGTCGACCGGGTGACGAAGTCCCAGGTCAAGGCAGCGTATTTCAGGGCGAGGACCATACCGTCCCGGCAACGGATACGACGACCGGGGTGAAGATGCTTAAAACGCCTCCGCCAGCGCAGAGCGGGACGAAGACTGTGCCAACGGGCAGCCCTTCGGTGCCCTAATCCAGCCACTGCGATCGCTTCGGGTCGCGCCAGAAGCGGCGCGTTCAGTCTCAGCTCTTCTGGTCTGATCACGCCGCCGGCATCGCCAACGAGGGGGCAACGTTCAGCGTGGAGCGCCGCAAGAGCTAATGCGGCGAAATTACTATTCGCACGGATAATCAATTGACATCGGCCCGAAGCCTTCTGATGCGCGCAGCATTGGGGGGCTGCGTGGTTGCCGCTGCCTATCCGTTGTGGGCTCCGGACAGCTCGCTCACAGCTGCCGGCGGCGACCATGATGATCTGCGCTATGTTAGCATTGCCCGCGACAACGTCATTCAGAACGTCACCGCTGCCGGAACGCTCGAAGCCGTTGATACCGTCGAGGTCAGCTCACAGCTTTCGGGGCAGGTCGCCAAGCTGATGGCCGACCACAATTCCATCGTTCGGGCCGGCGAGCCCCTTGCTGCACTCGACAGCGCCACTTTCGAAGTCTTGGTCAAGGAAGCAGAAGCCTCGCTCACCGTCGCGCTCGCACAACACGAGGAGGCCAAGGCAGCCGTCGATGGCGCGCAGGCGCACTACGATGACGCGTTGCGCGATCTTCAGGTCAAGAGCTCACTCAGCAAGAACGGCAGTGTTTCGCAACGCGACGCCGAGCGAGCGCAGATGACGGCTCGCTCGCTCGGCGCTGAATTGTCTGCGGCGCAGGCGCGCGTGCAGGTACGCGCGGCCGGTGTGATGGTTGCGCGTGCCTCCCTCGAACGGGCTCGACTTGATCTCGAACGAAGCACCGTCAAGTCGCCGATCGATGGAATAGTCATCCGGCGCAGCGTCGAGCTTGGCCAGACAGTTGCTGCAAGCCTCCAGGCGCCGACCCTCTTCACCATCGCGCGGGATCTGTCGGACATGCGCGTCAGTGCGTCCGTCAGCGAGGCCGACATTGGCGCGGTGCGAACCGGCCAGCGTGCGCTGTTCAGTGTCGATTCCTATCCGGGACGGACCTTCGAGGGCCGCGTACTCGAGATCCGGAAGGCAGCACGGATGGTACAAAACGTGGTGACCTACACCGTGATGATTTCGGCGCCCAATCCAGAAGATCTGCTGCTTCCCGGGATGACGGCCGATGTTCGCATCGTAGTTCAAGAGCAACACGATGTGATGGTTGTTCCCAATGCCGCACTCAGTTTTCGCCCGGTGCGGGACGGCGCAACTGATCGCGCCCCCGGACAGGGAGTGATCTGGATCCGCACGAAGTCCGGCCATCTGGACCCAGCCTCGGTCTCATTGGGCGCCACCAGCGACTCTCTGACCCAGATCCTGTCGGAGGACGTTCAAATCGGTCAGCGGGTCGCCATCGGTTATCGTAGCAAGCCATGACATCGCTCGTCATCCTGGACCATATCCACAAGCGGCACCGGCTCGGCAGCCAAAGCGTTCACGCGCTGTCGGACATAACCATGCAAATCGATCCGGGAGAGTTCGTTGCCGTCGTGGGCCCGTCCGGATCGGGAAAATCCACCTTGCTTTCGATCATAGGCTGCCTCGATCGACCCTCCTCCGGAGGATACTTCCTTCACGGTCAGGATGTACTTGCGCAGTCAAGGCGGCGGTTGAGCGAACTGCGAAACCGGCGCTTCGGCTTTGTGTTTCAGAACTTCAATCTGTTGCCACGCCTGACCGCCCTCGAGAATGTAGGGTTGCCGTTATTCTATCGGCGTGACGGGCTGCGCAATCCGATCGCAAGGGCACGCGTTGCGCTCGAGCGGGTCGGTCTCGGCAGTAGGATGCAGCATATGCCTGGCCAGCTCTCGGGCGGTGAGCAGCAGCGTGTCGCCGTCGCGCGTGCGATCGTCAACGAACCCGACCTTCTCTTGGCCGACGAGCCGACCGGGGCACTCGATACGAACACACGCGATACCATCCTCTCCATACTTGCCGAACTCCGGCGTGGCGGCCTCACGGTCATGCTTGTAACCCACGACGCCGAAGTCGCGGGGCGCGCGCAGCGCACGATCAGGCTTCGGGACGGCGCAATCGTCGGTGACTCGATATCTCTCGGCACGTCCTCAACTTCGACCATCGCGGAGGTTTGATGCGATCGCTCGGCTACGTCTATCTGGCGTTTCAGTCGATACGTGCCCACATATTGCGCTCTGTTCTCGCGATAACGGGCATTGTCATCGGCATCGCCGCCGTGCTGATCGTGGTCGCTGTGGCGGAAGGGGCGCGTGCCGAGATTTCGAGACAGATCAATTCGCTTGGATCGAATCTATTGCTGGTGCAGCCCGGTGCGCAAAACGCGCAAGGCGTGCGACAGCAGGCGGGCACCGTCCTGTCGCTTACGACAACCGATGCGCTCGCTGTTGCTCGCGAAGTGCCCGACGTTGTCATTGCGGCGCCATTCGTGGGCGGGCAAAAGACGGTCATCGCGAGAGACTTGAACTGGTCAACCCTTGTTGCCGGGGTGACCCCGGAGTTTTTTGAAGCTCGTGGGTGGCTAATAGGGGAGGGGCAGCTATTCAATCAGGATCAGGTTGCATCAGTCGCAAAGATCGCGGTGATCGGACGTACGATCGCGCGCGAACTGTTCCGCGACAGCGATCCGCTCGGCCGCTTCATCCGTATCGACCGCACTTCATATGTCGTGATCGGGGTGCTTGCCGAGAAGGGGCAGGACTTCACCGGCCGCGACCAGGACGACGTCATCTTCATTCCCCTGTCGTCCGCAAGAATCTTCGCCACCGGACGAAGTCAGGCCAATCCGGATGCCGTGCATACGATTCTGGTGAAGGCCGATTCCACCCAGTCAATGACAACGGTGGGAGGTGCGATTGCCCGCGTCCTGCGGCACCGTCATAAGATCATGGGACACAAGGACGACGATTTCCGGATTCAGAACCTCATCCAGATCGCCCAGACGCGCGATCGGACCTATCGCCAGTTCACGCTGCTGGTGTCCGCGCTTGCGGGAATCTCGCTCCTGGTCGGCGGCATCGGCGTGATGAACATCATGCTCGTATCGGTGACCGAACGGTTCAATGAGATCGGCATTCGCCTTGCGTTTGGCGCCCGGCCACAAGATATTCGGAAACAATTTCTGATGGAAGCGGTGCTCCTCTGCACCATCGGCGGCCTGTCGGGTCTCGTCGTCGGCTACGCCTGCACGCGCGTTGTGCCCTCCGCGTTGGGCTGGCCCGTCGAGTTCAACGCAGGGATGGCGCTGGTCGCCGTCGCCTGCTCCAGTCTCATCGGCATTATCTTCGGTCTTCTGCCGGCCGAGCGGGCTGCGCGCTTGGATCCGGCGGCGTTACTAAGGTCCGGTTAGAAGGACGAGTTTCCTCGTCCCTCTTGGCGGGCTGGTGCGATGGGGATCTCGTCCGGGGTTATTCGGGTCGGCTGTCAAACTCCAGCCAATCTTCATGGCATAGAAAATCTAAGTCAACGCGTCAGAAGATCTGGTTTGATCCGGGGATGGCGGCGTGAAACAAGCTCCCACCGAACCATGAAACAGGTGAGCGACAATGGTTGATGCGAGCGAAGTTGCTATCAGTCACCTGCAGCGCCGGAAGATCGAAGGGCGCGTGCTGATCCCGTTCATTCAGGTATTGCGTGACCGGTTCGGTCAAAGCGCAATGCGCGAAGTCGTTGACGAAACGATACGCAGGCTCGCCGCCGAGGACGGCGCGAGATGGGCAGCAACCTACGGCAAGACGACTGCGTCGCTGCGAACCGTGGCGCAGGAACTCTGGCCGGGCGGCGGCAGCATGGACCTCGAGGTGGTCTCGGAGTCCGACGATCACCTCGATTTCAACGTTACGCGCTGCCAATACGCCGCGTTCTACAAGGAGCTGGGTCTCGCTGATCTCGGCATTCGCGTCCACTGCAATCGTGATCATGCCATGCTGGCCGGCTTCAACGACGAACTCGAACTGTCCCGAAGCCAGACGATCATGGAGGGCGGAGCCTGCTGCGATTTCAGGTTTCGCAAGCGGTCGTAGCGCTACGCCGAAAACTCCCGCACAGCCCGCACCACGACGGCCGGCGCTTCCTGCGCAACGCAGTGACCGATGCCGGCGAAGGATTGTGTGCTGACGCGCGGAATGAGTGACACTGCGCGCAAGGCCATCTCCTTGTAGATCGCACCCGAGGCCTCGGCGGTCGTCACGCGCACTGGGCAATCGATCTCGATGAGCCGCGCGAACGGGTTTCCGCGGGCGTCGCCGGTGTAGATCTGGTCCATTGCCTCGAAGATCGGCCGCAGGATCGCTGACTCGATCTCTGGCGTGCAGCAGAGCCGCACCCGGCCATTCTCCAGAGGCGCGAAGCCGTGCTTCACATAGGCCCAGAGCGAGGTCTCGGTCCAATCCGCGAACGCCGGCGCGGCGCGGTAGCGCTTGAAGACCGCCTCAAAACTGTCGAACTCGGCCTGGCGCCGCAGCACGCCTTGTACGCCGGCGGTGGCCCATTCGCTCAATCCCGCCGACGCATCGCGTGCCTTGCGCGGATCCATCACGGTCGGCTCCATCACGAACAGGCGCGTGAAACGGCCGGGCCGAAGTTTCGCTGCGAGCAATAAATCCGTCGCACCGGCGCTGTGGCCGATGCCGTAGATGTCGCGCAGCTCCAGCGCATCGATCACCCGGCAGACGTCGTCGGCGTAATCGAGGAAGTGATATGCGCCGGGCTTGTGGCTGGCGCCGTGGCCGCGGCGGTCGAGCGCATAGACGGTGTAAGTCGATGCAAGCTCACGCGCGACCTCGCTCCAGACGTCGGCGACGAAACCGGTGCCGTGCAGGAGCAGGGCGGGCTGTTTGCCGCGCTCGCCCCACTGCAGCATGGCGATCTCGGAGCTGGCCGGGCCGATGGAAAAGCGGTGCGGATCGGTCATGGGGGCAAGATGCTACTTCGCATCCTCCAAGATCATCGTCGCGCCTTTCTCGGCGATCATCGCGGTCGGCGTGTTGGTGTTACCCGAGGTGATGGTCGGCATGACCGAGGCATCGACGATGCGAAGGCCGGAAAGGCCGTAGAAGCGCAGGCGTTCGTCGACCACCGCCATCGGATCGTTCGCCGCGCCCATCTTCGCGGTGCCGACGGGATGGAAGATGGTGGTGCCGATGTCACCGGCAGCCTTCGCGAGCGAGGCATCGTCGTTGCCGACCGAGGGACCTGGCAGATATTCGCGCGGGCGGTACTTTGCCAATGCCTTCTGCTGCATCAGGCGGCGGGTGGTGCGGATTGCGTCGGCGGCGACCTGGCGGTCGTCATCGGTCGACAGATAGTTCGGCGCGATGATCGGTTTCTCGTCCGGGCTCGCCGAACGGAGGCGCACGGTGCCGCGCGAGGTCGGCTGGAGATTGCACGCGCTCACCGTGATCGCGGGAAAGCGGTGCAGCGGATCGCCGAACTTGTCGAGCGATAGCGGCTGCACGTGGAACTGAATGTTGGCGCGTGCGCGCGTTGCATCCGAGCGCGTGAAGATGCCGAGCTGTGACGGCGCCATGGTCAGCGGACCGCGGCGGCGGAAGGCGTAGTCGAGCCCCATCAGGCCGCGGCGGAATAGGTTATAATAGGTCTCGTTCAGCGTGCGCACGCCCTCGACCTTGTAGATCGCGCGCTGCTGCAGATGGTCCTGTAAGTTGCGCCCCAGACCGGGCTTGTCCATGACGACGTCGATGCCGAGCGGCGACAGCCAGTCGGCGGGGCCGATGCCGGAGCGATGCAGCACTTGCACCGAGCCGATCGAGCCGGCCGAGAGGATCACCTCGCGCTTAGCCCGTGCCTCGATGATCTCGCCGTTCTGGATGAAGCGCACGCCCACCGCGCGGCCCTGCTCGATGATCAGGCGGTCGACCAGCACATGCTTCTCGAGCCGCAGATTGGGGCGGTTCAGCGCGGGCTTGAGGAAGCCGCGCGCCGACGACCAGCGCCGGCCACGCTTCTGGTTGACGTGGAAATAGCTGGCGCCTTCGTTGTCGCCGGTGTTGAAATCCGGGATGCGCTTGATGCCCATCTCCTCGGCGGCGTCGCCCACTGCATCGAGAACGTCCCACGACAGCCGCGGCGCCTCGATGCGCCAGCCGCCGCCGGCGCCGTGATGCTCGCTCGCGCCCAGGAAGTGATCTTCCAGCCGCTTGAACAGCGGCAGCACGTCGTCATAGCCCCAGCCGGTCATGCCGAGCTGGCGCCAATGGTCGTAATCGGCAGCCTGTCCGCGCATCGAGATCATGGCGTTGATCGACGAGCAGCCGCCGATCACCTTGCCGCGGGGATAGGCGAGCGCGCGGCCGTTCAGGCCCGGCTCGGCCTCGGTCTTGAACATCCAGTCCGAGCGCGGATTGCCGATGGCAAAGAGATAGCCGACCGGGATGTGGAACCAGATCCAGTTGTCGTCGCCGCCGGCCTCGAGAATGAGGACACGGTTCTTCGGATCGGCCGAGAGCCGGTTCGCGAGGATACAGCCCGCCGTGCCGGCCCCGACGACAATGTAGTCAAACTCACCTTCGAGCCGTCTTGGCATTCTGCGTCCACCCAAACAGGCGTCATGCCCGGGGCTTGTCCCGGGGCTCCAGCGCTTTCTGTCCTAATAGTCGGACGTGGATGGCGAAGACAAGCTCGCTACAAGCCCGGCCATGACGAGAGGACAGGGCTACCCTCGATCCGCGGCAGTTAGGTGGACCGGCGCTTGCATGGTAGACAGTCCTGTATTCCCAACAAAGCTTGAGACCCTCCATGCCCATCGTGAACCGCGTCGCCGACCTCCAACCCGATATTCAGGCCTGGCGCCGGGACATCCATCAGCATCCGGAGCTGCTATATGACGTTCACCGCACCGCAGCATTCGTTGCGGACCGTTTGCGCGAGTTCGGCTGCGATGAGGTCGTGACTGGCCTTGGCCAGACCGGCGTGGTCGGCGTGATCAAGGGCAGCAAGCCGGCCGGCGAGGGCCTCAAGGTGATTGGCCTGCGCGCCGACATGGACGCGCTGCCCGTCGAGGAGCAGACCAACCTGCCTTACGCCTCCAAGACCCCGGGCAAGATGCACGCCTGCGGCCATGACGGCCACACCGCGATGCTGCTGGGCGCGGCGCGCTACCTCGCCGAGACCCGCAACTTCGCCGGCGATGCCGTGGTGATCTTCCAGCCGGCCGAGGAGGGCGGCGCGGGCGGTGCGGCCATGGTCAAGGACGGCCTGATGGAGCGCTTCGGCATCGAGCAGGTCTACGGCATGCACAACGGCCCGGGCATCCCCATCGGCTCGTTCGCGATCCGGCCGGGTCCGATCATGGCGGCGACCGACGAGGTCGACATCATGATCGAGGGCGTCGGCGGCCATGCCGCGCGTCCGCACAAATGCGTGGACTCCGTGCTGGTCGGTGCGCAGGTGATCACCGCCTTGCAATCGATCGTCGCGCGCAGCGTCGATCCCTTGGAATCGGCGGTGATCTCGATCTGCGAATTCCACGCCGGCAATGCCCGCAATGTCATTCCGCAGACGGCGACGCTGAGGGGCACCATCCGTACGTTGTCGCCGGAGGTGCGCAAGCTGGTCGAGAAGCGCGTGCACGAGGTTGTGGCAGGCGTGGCGCAGATCACGGGTGCCAAGATCGATCTGCGCTACAAGCGCAACTATCCGGTGGTGAACAACCACGCTGCGGAGACCGAGGTGGCAAGGCGCATCGCCAAGCAGGTCGCAGGGGACGCCAACGTGCACGAGATGCCGCCGCTGATGGGCGGCGAGGATTTCGCCTACATGCTGGAAGCGCGGCCCGGCGCCTTCATCTTCTGTGGCAATGGCGACAGCGCCGGCCTGCATCATCCCGCTTATAATTTCAACGACGAGGCGATTGTCTACGGCACGTCCTATTGGGTCAAGCTGGTCGAGGAATCGCTGGCTGCGTCGTAGTTCACCTCGCCCCGCTCTTGTCCGCCGAAGCCTCGGCGAAGGCGGATGAGGTCGATCGCGTAAGCGATCGGGTGAGGGGGACTCTCCGCGAGTCCGTCTCTCACCGTGATTGTGGATGCAGCCCCTCACCTCAACCCTCTCCCCGTAAGAACGGGGAGAGGGAGCGGACAGGTACTCAGAACATCCGCGAGAAGATCACGTAGAGCGTGGCCGACAGCATGATCGCGCAGGGCAGGGTCAGCACCCAGGCCATCAGCAGGTTGCGGATCGTCGACCATTGCAGGCCCGAACCGTTCGCCGCCATGGTACCAGCGACGCCGGACGACAGCACGTGGGTGGTCGAGACCGGCAGGCCGAACACGTCGGCGGCGCCGATCGTGGCGGCGGCCACGAGCTCGGCCGAGGCGCCCTGCGCGTAGGTGAGATGGCTCTTGCCGATCTTCTCGCCCACGGTGATGACGATGCGCTTCCAGCCGATCATGGTGCCGAGGCCGAGCGCGATGGCGACCGCGATCTTCACCCAGTTGGGGATGAACTTCGTGGCGGCATCGAGCGAGCCCTTGTAGGTGTTGAGCACCGCGATCTCATCCTTGTTGAGATCGTTCGCCTTGTCCTTCATCAGGAAACGGATCGCTTCCGACGTCAGGTACATGTCGTTGCGGGTATTGCCGACGGCTTCGGCGGGTACCTTGCTCAGCGTGCCGTATCGGGCAACCTGATCGCCGACGTCCTTCACCAGCACGGCGAGCGAGGGATAGGTACCGTCGTTGAGCTCGTGCAGGGCGATGTACTGCGTCACCGCCGGACGAGGATCGCCGATGATGCTGTGGCCGGCGCCTTTGGCCGAGATCACCTTGGAGGCGGCCTCGGAGGTCTTCTGGAACTGGGCGACCTGGGATTCCGGCAGCGCCCGGTTGAGGGCGTAAGCCGTCGGCACGGTGCCGATCAGGATCAGCATGATCAGGCCCATGCCCTTTTGGCCGTCGTTCGAGCCGTGCGCGAAGCTGACGCCGGTGCAGGTTGCGATCAGCAGGCCGCGGATCCACAGCGGCGGCGCCTTGTTGCCTTCGGGCGCGGCATAGAGCGCCGGCTTGCGCACGATAAACTTGAGCAGCAGCAACAGCACGGCGGCGCAGATGAATCCGAACAGCGGCGACAACAGCAGCGCGTAGCCGATCTCGGTCGCCTTGCTCCAATCCACGCCCGAGGTGCCGTCGCGGCCGCGCATGACGGCGTTGGCAACGCCGACGCCGATGATCGAGCCGATCAGCGTGTGCGAGGAGGAGGCCGGCAGGCCGAAGAACCAGGTGCCGAGATTCCACAGGATCGCGGCGATCAGCAGCGCGAACACCATGGCGAAGCCGGCGCTGGAGCCGACCTGGAGGATCAGCTCGACCGGCAGCAGCGAGACGATGCCGAACGCGACCGCGCCGGAGGACAAGAGCACGCCGAGGAAGTTGAAGAAGCCCGACCACATCACCGCGACTTCGGCCGGCAGCGAATGGGTGTAGATCACGGTCGCCACCGCATTGGCGGTATCGTGGAAGCCGTTGACGAATTCGAAGCCGAGCGCGATCAGGAGCGCGACGAACAGGAGGATGTAGGGCAGGTAGGTCGTCACCCGCGTGCCGGTCGCGTTGATGTCGACATAGATGCTGTAGGCGACGAACAGCAGGCCGGCGGCGAGGATGCCGAAGAACAGGATCAACGTCAGCGGATTGAAGCCCTTGTCGAGATTTGGCCGCGAGGCCGGCTGGACGGGCGCGGGATCTGTTACCGCGCGGTCAAATGCAACATCGGTCATGTCTGGACGCCCCTTAACTTTCAAGTAAGGGTATTGTCCGCGATGGATTTGAAGGCCGGATGACAACTAAGGCGTGAAGGCCGTTTTTGCTGCCAGTATTAGGCAGCCCGTGCAGCCTTCTTCTGCAAGCCGGCCGCGATCTTCAAATCGTCGACAAAGCGCTGATATTCCAGCACCTTGGTTTCCGGATCGGGCAGCCGCAGCAGATAAGACGGATGCACCGTCACCAAAGCCTTGCGCCCGTCGGGTAGGTCGATGAGCCGGCCTCGGTTTTTGCCAATGGGCGTGATCTTGCCGAACACGCTTTGCGCGGCAGTGGCGCCCATCGCCACGATGAGATCGGGTTGGATTGCCGAAACTTCCCGCTCATACCATTGCCGGCACGCCCGGATCTCCGGCGTATTCGGCTTCTGGTGCAGGCGGACCTTTCCGCGTGGCACGAATTTGAAGTGTTTGACCGCGTTGGTGACATAGACCTTCTTGCGATCGACGCCGGCCTCCTCCAGCGCGCGGTCGAGCATCTGGCCGGCCGGGCCGACGAAGGGATGGCCGGCGAGGTCTTCCTTGTCGCCGGGCTGCTCGCCGACCAGCATGATGTTGGCGGACTTCGGGCCTTCGCCGAACACGGTCTGGGTTGCGTCCTTGTAGAGGTGGCAGGCGCGGCAATGCGCGGCCTCCTCGCGGAGCGCGTCGAGATCGTCGGCAGCTAGCTTGCGTTTCATCGGAGCCTCCGGCCGCGGGGTGATCCACCCGCCGGTCCAGCGTTCGGCATCGGCGAGCAGCGGTTCAAGTATCGAGGCTTTCGACAGGTTCCTGTGACTCTTCTTCGGCGCTTCCGGCGTGATCGGGTGGTCTGGAAAGTGGCGGCGCCAGGTTTCCTCCAACCGGTTGGGGGCGGGCATCTCCGTCTGGCTGATGCCCGGGGTGAATGAGATCGCGTGGCCATCCCAATGGGCGCAAATGTCGGGCGTGAGGATCGACCAGGGCATGTCGGCGTAGCGGCGCGCGAAGAAGGGGGCGGTGAATTCGACGATGTGATGCTCCGGCACGAACCAGGCCGCGTAATGTGCGTTGTGCTCGCGTCCGATTTCGCGGAAGCGAATGACATCGCGCATCCGCTGCATGTCGCGATGCACGCTGACGGCCATCGCTGTCGCCTGCGCGACGTCCGGATCGGCTCTGGTCTCGAGCAGATCGTGGTCGGTCCGCAACCGCCACAGCAGGCGATAGAGCAGTGCAAAGCGTTCACCGTCGCGGTGCAGGGCCGCGATGCGGGCGAGCTCGATGAAATTGGCCGGCACGCTGAAGGTGCCGTCGGTTTCGATCGGCGGAAGGCCTGGCGCTTCGCATAGACCGGCCGGCACCGCCTCTTTCGCGCGGCCCTGCACGCTCCAGGTCACTTCGGCCGGCGCGATCTGATGCAGTGCGAGCGCGCGGGCGGTTTTGCGCCAGCTCTCGAAATCGGTCTGGCTGTCGAGAGTGATGAGGTACATGGCACTTGAATCCTCTTGATTCTGCTCATGAATCCGACTTAGCGCCAATTCGATTGACTCGCGGGGCGCCGTTAGCTTTATATTAGAACATATCATGAACAAATGAGCCAGCCGTTGGTTCTTCTTTTGAGGACCACGGCATCAATCTCTGAAGGAGCGGCGAGCATGAGCGGCGCACGCATTAGCGCGCTTGCGACCTTGCGCAGCCAAATCGAGCGCATCGAGACGGCGGAGGTCGTGCATCATCGCGATCGCGTCGCGCTCGGCCACAGCGAGGCTGACAGCGCGCTGAAGGGCGGGCTCGCGCGCGCGGCGATCCACGAGGTGTTTTGTGAGGGGCGGCAGGGAACGGCCGCGACGGGCTTCGTCATGGGGCTTGCGGGCCGCGTGACGGCACGCAAGCCGCTATTGTGGGTGCGGCAGGATTTTTCGGAGCTCGAAACCGGCGCGCTGTCGATGAGCGGGCTTGCCGAACTCGGCCTCGACCCGCGTCGCGTGGTGATGGTGCGCGCCGCCGATGTCGAGAGCGCACTGCGCACCTCAGCCGACGCGCTCGCCTGCGATGCGCTGGGGGCCGTGGTGCTCGAGCTCTGGGGCGAGATCAGGCAGTTCGATCTCGTGGCGAGCCGCAAGCTGACGCTGGCCGCGCAATCTTCCGGCGTCACCGGGCTCTTGCTGCGCATGGCCGCGCAACCGATGCCCTCGACCGCGGAAACACGATGGATGCTGCGCGCGGCGCATTCACCGCCGGGCCCGGTGTGGAGTGCCTGGGGCGTGCCGCGCTTCGATGCCGAGCTCTTGCGCAATCGTCATGGCCCATGTGGCCGGTGGATCATGGAATGGAAATGTGATGAGTGCCAGTTCAGTGAGCCGTCGACGTGTCCTCAGCCTGTGGCTGCCGCGCCTGCCAATCGATCGGATTCAGCGGTTCTTTGGCAACGTCGGACTGCATAAAAGCAATGATCCAAGCATCGTCGTCATCAAGGACAACAATGCGCTGGTGATTCATGCGCTGGACGAGGCCGCCGAGCGCCTCGGCCTGTATATCGGTCAGCCGCTGGCGAACGCGCGGGCGATGTGTCCGGACTTGCGTGTGTTCGACGCCGATGTCGTGGCCGATGCGAAGACGCTCAGCGATGTCGCGGACTGGTGCGACCGCTTCACGCCGCTGGTGGCGCTCGATCCGCCGCACGGGCTGTTCCTCGACATCACCGGCTGCGCGCATCTGTTCGGTGGTGAGGCCGCGTTGTTGCGGACGTTGGTCCGCGCATTGGCCCGGCAGGGGTTTGCCGTCAGCGCGGCGATCGCCGGCACCTCGGTCTGCGCGCGCACGCTGACGCGGCAGGCCACGGGCACCATCGTGGCCGATGGCGAGGAGGCGGAGGTGATCAGCCGGTTGCCGATATCCGCGCTCGGCGCAGGCGAGACCATCACCACCGGCCTGCGCCGTGCCGGGCTGAAGACCATCGGCGATGTCGCCGCGCGCACGCCGAGCGAGATCACGGCGCGGTTCGGCGCGCGGTTCTCCACGCTGCTGGCGCATGCGCTGGGGCAGGGCGATGCGCCGATCAACCCGCGCAAGCCGCTGCCCGACTACATCGTGGAAAAGCGCTTTGCCGAGCCGATCGCGACCGACACCATGATCGCGATGACGCTGTCGCGCCTCGCCGACACGTTGATCGCGTCCATGGAGAAGCAAGGCAAGGGCGCGCGGCGCCTGGAGGCCGCCTTCTTCCGCACCGACGGCGTGGTGCGCGCGATCACGGTCGAGACCGGACATCCGGTGACGCGAAGCGCGGTCATTGACCGCCTGTTTCGCGAGCGCCTCGACGCACTCGCCGATCCGCTCGATCCCGGCTTCGGCTTCGACATGGTGCGGCTGTCGGCGAGCCGCACCGAGATCGTGGTGCAGGAGCAGCGCGATCTCGACGCTCATGTCCACGACAATGACGATCTCGCCGCGCTGATCGACCGCATTGCCGCGCGCATCGGCGGCAAGCGGGTCGTCGTGCACCTGCCGCAGGATACCCATATCCCTGAATGCGCGGTGCTGGCCGCGCCGGCGCAGCATCATCTCGCCGCTGCCATGCAGGCCGAATGGCCGGCACGTGCCGAGAGCGAGCCGCCGCTGCGCCCCTTGCGGCTGTTCGACAAGCCGGAGCCGATCAAGGTGCCGTTCGCGACCGTGCCGGACGGTCCGCCACATCAGTTCACCTGGCGCCGCGCGCTGCATGCGGTGGTGCGAGTGGAGGGACCCGAGCGCATCGCCATGGAATGGTGGCGGCAGGACGGCAAGCAGCTCACGCGGGACTATTTCCGCATCGAGGATGCCGAAGGCCTGCGCTTCTGGATCTTTCGCGACGGTCTTTATGAGGGGGAGTGCTTCGATCACGACGGCAAGCCCGTTCCTCCCAGCTGGTATGTGCACGGTCTCTTCGCATGAACACGCCTGCCTATGCCGAGATTGGCATCACCACCAATTTTTCCTTCCTGCGCGGCGGCTCGGATCCGCGCGCCTATGTGCATCAGGCCAGCATCCTCGGCATCCCCGCGATCGGCATCGCCGATCACAACACGCTGGCCGGCGTGGTGCGCGCCTACAAGGAGCTCGACAATGCCGAGGTGCTGCACAAGCCGAAACTCCTGATCGGCGCGCGCATCGTCTTCGTCGACGACACGCCGGATATTCTGGTCTATCCGCGCGACCGCGCGGCCTATGGCCGGCTGTGCCAGCTTCTCACCAAGGGCAAGCGCGGCGACGACATCACGCGGATCGAGAAGGGGGAATGCCGTCTCACCTTCGCCGATCTCCTCGCGTTTTCGCAAGGTCAGCTCCTGGTCCTGACGCTGCCGCATCGTTTCGAACCCGCGCAGGCGCTGGATGTTCTTGCGAAACTCAAGGACAGCCGCGCCGAGGGCGTGTGGCTGGCGGCGAGCCTGATCTATCGTGGCGACGACCGGCGCCGGCTGGCGCGGCTCGATGATCTCGCGGCAGAAGCACGAGTGCCGCTGCTCGCGACCAACGAGGTGCTCTATCATCATCCGGCGCGCCGTCCCTTGCAGGACGTGCTAACCTGCATCCGGGAAAAGACCACGATCGAGTCGGTCGGACGGAAGCTGGAAGCCAATGCCGAGCGGTTCTTGAAGGCGCCCAGGGAGATGTCGCGGCTGTTCCGCGATTTCCCCGAGGCGATCACGGAGACCATGCGCTTCGCAGACGCAATCGACTTCTCGCTCGATCAGCTCAAATACCAATATCCGGACGAGCCGGTGCCGCCGGGCAAGACCGCGCAAGGGCATCTGGAGGACCTGACCTGGGCGGGTGTCGACAAATATTTCGGCGGCAAGATCGACGACAAGTTGCGCGCGACCCTGAACAAGGAGCTCGCGCTGATCGCCGAGCTGAAATACGCGCATTACTTTCTCACCGTGCACGACATCGTGCGCTACGCGCGCAGCCAGAATATCCTGTGCCAGGGGCGGGGATCGGCGGCGAACTCGGCCGTGTGTTACGTGCTCGGCATCACCTCGGTCGATCCGACCAAGGTCGATCTGTTGTTCGAGCGCTTCATCTCCAAGGAGCGGCTGGAGCCGCCTGACATCGACGTCGATTTCGAGCATTCGCGGCGCGAGGAGGTGATGCAATATGTCTATCGCCGCTACGGCCGCCACCGCGCCGCGATCATCGCTACCGTCATCCATTACCGCCCGCGCAGCGCCATCCGCGACGTCGGCAAGGCGCTGGGCCTGACCGAGGACGTCACTGCCGCGCTCGCCGATACCGTCTGGGGAAGCTGGGGCAAGGGCCTCAACGACATGCAGGTCAGGCAGGCCGGGCTCGATCCCAACAATCCCATGATCAACCTCGCGGTCGAGCTCGCAACCGAGCTGATCGAATTCCCGCGCCACCTCTCCCAGCATGTCGGCGGCTATGTGCTGACGCAGGACCGGCTCGACACCTATGTGCCGATCGGCAACGCCGCGATGGACGATCGTACTTTCATCGAATGGGACAAGGATGACGTCGATGCGCTCAGCATGATGAAGGTCGACGTGCTGGCGCTGGGCATGCTGACCTGCATCCGCAAATGTTTCGATTTGATCGCGGAGCACAAGGGCGAGCGCTGGGTGCTGGCGAGCGTTCCGCAGGACGATCCCAAAGTCTATGACATGCTTTGCGACGGGGAATCGCTCGGCGTGTTCCAGGTCGAGAGCCGCGCGCAGATGAACATGCTGCCGCGCCTGAAGCCGCGGACGTTCTACGATCTCGTCATCGAAGTCGCGATCGTACGTCCGGGGCCGATCCAGGGCGATATGGTGCATCCTTACTTACGGCGGCGGAACGGTCAGGAGGAGGTGCGTTATCCCTCGCCGTCGCCCGAGCATGGTCCCGCGGACGAGCTCTACAAGGTGCTGCACAAGACCAAGGGCGTGCCTCTGTTCCAGGAGCAGGCGATGCGGATCGCGATCGAGGCGGCAAAATTCACCTCCGAGGAGGCCAATGGCCTGCGCCGCTCGATGGCGACCTTCCGCAATGTCGGCACCATCGGCAAATATGAGGACAAGCTGATCGGCAACATGGTCGCGCGCGGCTACGATGCCGACTTCGCCAGAAGCTGCTTCGACCAGATCAAGGGCTTTGGCTCCTACGGTTTCCCCGAGAGCCACGCCGCGAGCTTCGCGCAGCTCGTCTATATCTCTTCATGGCTGAAGCATTACCATCCCGACGCCTTCTGCTGCGGCCTCTTGAACTCGCAGCCGATGGGCTTTTATGCCCCGGCACAGATCGTCGGCGATGCCCGCAAGAACGGCGTCGAGGTGCGCGACATCGACGTGTCCTACAGCTTTGCGCAGAACACGCTGGAGCAGGGGAAAGACAAATATTGCGCCGTGCGCCTCGGTTTCCGCCAGATCGATGGCTTCCACTGGCTGGACGAGGATGAGGAGCGCTTGAAACGCTCCCAGCTGTCATTCCGGGGCGCGCGGCTTGTCCGCCGAAGCTCTGAGAGCGAAGGCGGAAGCGCGAACCCGGAATCCATAGGGCCGCGTACGCCTGGAGGAGGAATGGATTCCGGGCTCGCGCCAAGTGGCGCGCGCCGGAATGATGAAGGAGAGGTAGCTCAGAACAATACGGAGAGAGCCCAGGACTGGGCCGACCGCATCGTTGCCGCCCGCAACCGCCGTCCCTTCACCTCGCTGGAAGATTTTGCGCGCGACACCGGCCTGCCCAAGCGCGCGCTGATCCTGCTGGCGGATGCCGACGCGTTCCGCTCGCTCGGGCTCGACCGTCGCGAGGCGCTATGGCAGGTGCGGCGGCTGCCTGACGACGTGCCGCTGCCACTGTTCGAGGCGGCCACCGCGCGCGAGCAGCCGGACGAGCACGCAAAACCATTGCCGGTGATGCCGCGCGCCGAGCAGGTGGTCGCCGACTATCAGACCATCCGCCTGTCGCTGAAGGGACATCCGATGGAGTTCCTCCGCGAGATGTTCTCGCGTGAGCGCGTCATCGCCTGCAAGGATGTCAGCCATGAGAACGAGCGGCGCCGCGTCCGCTGCGCCGGCGTGGTGCTGGTGCGGCAGCGGCCGGGCAGCGCCAGCGGCGTCGTGTTCATGACGCTCGAGGACGAAACCGGCATCGCCAATGTTGTGGTGTGGCCCAAGATCCTGGAGCAGTACCGCAAGGAGGTGATGGGCGCGCGCCTCATCCTGGTCGAAGGCTATATCCAGAGCAGCCCCGAGAAGGTGACGCATCTCATCGCCCAGCGCATGATCGATCGCTCGCACGATCTGATCGGATTGGCCAACGACGCTCTAAGCCGCAAGCATCCGGTGCCATCAGGCGCCACCGTGGTCGAACCGCTCAACGACGACCCCCGCGCTCACGCCGATACCCCCGCGCAAAAAATCCGCCATCCCCGCAACGTCCGCATCCTGCCGCCGTCGCGGGATTTTCATTGAGGTTTTGTTCAGCTCGCGCAATCTCTCACCGTCACCCTGAGGCGGCCGCTTCTTCAGCGGCCCTCGAAGGGCGACGGCCCGGCTGCATCGTGGCCGTTCATCCTTCGAGGCTCAGCCTGCGATGCTTTGCATCGCAAGCTTCGCACCTCAGGATGACGGGGCGGTTACGAACCTTGTCGCCCCTAAAAATTCACCCGGTTCGAAATCGCGCCGTCCACGACGAGATTGGACCCGGTCGTGAACGATGACACCGGGCTCGCCAAGAACACCGCCGCGCTCGCGATTTCCTGCGGCGTGGCCATGCGGCCGGTCGGATTGCGGCTCATCGCATCCTTGTAGCGCTCGGGCATGTTCTGCTCGATCATGTTCCAGACGCCGCCCTTGAAATAGACGGTGCCGGGCGACACCACGTTGACGCGGATCTTCTTCTTCGCATATTGCCGCGCCAGTCCCTTGGCCATGTGGATCAGCGCCGCCTTGATCGGGCCGTAGGAGCTGGCGAGGTCAGCCTGTGCGGCCGAGATCGAGGAGATGATGATGAAGGCCGCATCGCCGCTTCTCTCGCCGCTGGCTTCGAGGAATGGCCGCGCGGCATCGAATGCATGCACGGCGCCGAGCACGTCGAGCCGAAAATTCTGCTCCCAGGACGCGGCATCCTGGCCCTGCGCCATCGCGCCGGCATTGGAGAACAGCAAATCGATGCCGCCGAGTTCTTTTGCGACATTCTCGATCCAGGCTTTCAGCGCCGCGCCGTCGGTGACGTCGACGGGGGCCGCCGATGGCGCTGACACCGCTTGCCTTCAGTTCAGTGACGGTGGCCGCAACCTGATCGGCGTTGCGCGCGCATACCGCGACATTGGCGCCTTCACCGGCGAGTGTCGCCGCAATCGCCCGCCCGATGCCGCGCGTGCCGCCGAGCACGATGGCGTTCTTGCCTTTGAGACCGAGATCCATTGTTTGGCTCCTTTTTGTTGATCGTGCGGAGCTTAGTTGTTTGAGCGAGGATGTCGAATTCGTTCTCGGTGTCATACCCCGCGCAGGCGGGGTATCCAGTACGCCGCGACGTCTCGGTTCTATCACCAGCGTCTCTGGAATACTGGATCATCCGCCTTCGCGGATGATGACACCGTGCGAGATGGCCAAGAGCGCCTCTCACTCCGGCGCCGCCCCTACCGGCGGGCCGCCGGGCGGGCGATGCAGGAAGGTCAGCGAGACGTAGGCGCCGGCCCAGGAGCCGATCGCGGCGAAGGCGACATAGAAGGCGTTCTCGGTGTAGCTGATCACGGCGTAGGAGGAGAGCAGGTACCAGATCGCGCTCCACGTCGCGGCCGGTACGCGCTTGCGCGCGACCACGGCCGAGGTGAACATCACATAGACCGCGTCGGTGGCCGCCGTTGCGACGAACACGGCGCCCGCGGTGAGGGGATCGATGGCGGCCATTGCAATCCTTTCTCTGAACGTGGGATGGTCGCGAAAACTAAAGGGAGAGAAGCGGCCATGCAAAGCTCCGCCGACATTCTCAAGTGCATCTGGACCTCCGCCGGCGGCGATCCGGCTGCGCTCGGCCGCGTGCAGCTGACGGGCGAGGAGCCGCAGATCCCATCCTCGTTTCGCGTCGCCGTCGCCGGCCAGACGACGATCGCTGCTGCCGGCCTCGCCGCCGCCGAAATCTGGCGACTGCGCAGCGGCGAGGTGCAGGACGTCTGCGTCGACATGCGTCATGCGGTCGTCGAATGCCGATCCGAGCGCTATTTGCGCGTCGACGACAAGCCGCCGCCCCCGGCCTGGGACGCCATCGCCGGCGTCTACAGAACCGGCGATGGCCGCTTCGTCCGCTGCCACACCAATTTCCCGCATCACCGCGACGCTGTCTGCAAGGTGCTCGGCTGCGTGCCCGAGCGCGAGAAGGTGCAGGCGGCGCTGATGCAATGGAAAGGCGAGGATTTCGAGACTGCGGCTTACGCTGCGGGCGGCGTCGTCGCCCTGATGCGCAGCTACGACGAATGGTCGGCGCTGCCGCAGGCGCGTGCGCTCGCCGAACTGCAGCTGGTCTCGATCGAGAAGATCGGCGAGGCCCCGGCGAAACCGTGGCCCCAAGGATTGTCGAACAGCGATCGTCCGCTCGCGGGTCTCCGCGTGCTCGATCTCTCCCGCGTGATCGCAGGCCCTGTCGCGGGCCGCACGCTCGCTGCGCACGGTGCGGACGTGCTGCTCGTCTCGGGGCCTGAATTACCCGCCATCCCCTGGCTCACCATCGACACCGGCCGCGGCAAGCTCACCACCTTGATCGAACTGAAGAGCGAAGCGGGCAGGGCGCAATTGCGCGCGCTGTTGAAAGACGCCGACGTCTTCTCGCAAGGCTATCGTCCGCGCGCGCTCGCCGCCCTCGGCTTCGCACCGGAGGACGCGGCGCAAATTAGTCCCGGCATCGTCTATGTCACGCTGTCGGCCTATGGCCATGCCGGCCCCTGGGCGGAGCGGCGCGGCTTCGATTCACTGGTGCAGACCACGACCGGCTTCAACCAGGCGGAGGGGCAGGCCGCCGGCATCGACGGTCCCAAGGAATTGCCGGCGCAAATGCTCGACCACGCCACCGGTTATCTGATGGCGTTCGGCACCATGGTGGCCAAGGCGCGCCAGGCCCGCGAAGGCGGCAGCTGGCACGTGCGCGTGTCGCTGGCGCAGACCGGACGCTGGCTATGGAATCTCGGCCGCCTTGACGGCGGACTGGACACCCCGGATCTTACGGGGGACGCTGTACATGCTGCGTTCATCGAGAGCATGTCATCTGGCTTCGGCACGTTGAAGGCGGTGCGTCATTCGGCGGTGCTATCGACAACGCCGGCACAATGGAGCCGTCCGGCGATGCCGCTGGGCAGTCATCCGGCACAGTGGCCGGCGCGAAGCTGACATGAAGCTGACACGTCGCAACATTTTAACGCCAACCGAGAGGCGCCCAGCGTTTTTTAGGTTGTCTGAAATCTGAATTCAGCACTATTAGCGCGACCGATGAGGCAGTCATTTGCCGAGATCGTCGCAGACACGACCGGGCTCAATGGTAGTTGAAAATACCAAGCGATTGCAGGTGCTTACAAAACCACGGGTGATCACCTCCGTAGTTTTACTAGCTCTCGTCGGTGCCGGGGCCTATGGCTTCCTCCAGGCGGGGCCCAAGGAAAAGAAGCACTCCGACATCTCCAGCCAATCGCGCAGGAATGCGCAGACCTTCACGCCGACGCCGTCCGAATGGGCAACGCTGACGATCGAGCCGGTCAAGGCCAAGAGCTTCCGGGCCGAGTATGTCACCGAGGGCAAGGTCGCGGTCGACGAGGATCGCTCGACGCCGGTGTTCTCGCCCTATGCAGGCCGGGTCACCAAGCTGCTCGCCAAGCCGGGCGAGACCCTGAAGCAAGGTCAACCGCTGTTCACGATCGAAGCCGCCGACACCGTGCAGGCTCAGAACGATTTCGTCGCGGCGATGACGTCGCAGAACAAGGCGAGGTCGGCGCTCGAGCTCTCGGACATCCAATTCAAGCGCGCCAAGGACCTCTATGAAGGCCATGCCATTCCGCTGAAGGACTATCAGCAGGCGGAAGCGACCCAGGTCCAGGCGCAGAACGACATGCGCTCCTCGGGGACGGCGCTGGAAGCCGCGCGCAACAAGCTGCGCATCCTCGGTTTCACCGACGAGACCATCAAGGCGTTCCAGGAGAAGGGCGCGATCAATCCGGAAATCACGATCTATTCGCCGATCGCGGGCACCGTCGTGCAGCGCAAGATCGGCCCTGGCCAGTATGTCAGTTCCGGTGCCAGCGATCCGGTCTTCGTGATCGGGGACCTCTCCACGGTCTGGCTCACCGCGTTCGTGCGCGAGAGCGATGCGGCCGCGGTGTGCATCGGTCAGGACATCACCGTCAACGTGATGGCCCTGCCGGGTCGGCCGCTGACCGCCAGGATCAACTACGTCGCCGCCGCGATCGACCCCAACACCCGCCGCCTCCTGGTCCGCGCCACCATCGACAACAAGGACGGCCTGCTCAAGCCGGAGATGTTCGCCAACGTCACGATCTACTCGGCCGGCGACCGTGCCGCGCCGGCGGTGCCGAAGCAGGCTTTGATCTATGAAGCCGACAAGGTCCGCATCTGGGTCGCGCGCGAAGACAAATCGGTCGAGCTGCGCCAGATCAAGATCGGCCTCATCAACGGCAACCTCGTCGAGGTCACCGGCAATCTGAAACCCGGCGAGCAGATCGTCACCAAGGGCAGCCTGTTCATCGACCGCGCGGCGTCCGGCAGCTGATCGACGACCCAAGAAAACTGAAGACCTGATGGATCGTCTCGTTGCTCTTGCCGTCAACCGGCGCTTCCTAATGGTCGGCATGTTCGTCGCCGTCCTGATCGGCGGCCTGATCGCGTTCAACCAGCTCAACATCGAAGCCTATCCCGATCCGACCCCGCCGATGGTCGACATCGTGACGCAGAGTCCGGGCCTGTCGGCCGAGGAGATCGAGCGCTACATCACGATCCCGATCGAGACCCAGGTCGCGGGCCTGAAGAACCTCACGACCATCCGCACCATCTCGCTCTACGGCCTCTCCGACATCAAACTCCAGTTCTCCTTCGCCTACACCTATGACGAGGCGCTGCAGCAAGTGCTGAACCGCCTGGCGCAGCTCGCGCCGCTGCCCGGCAACGTGCAGCCGCAGATCTCGCCGCTCAGCCCGATCGGCGAAATCTTCAGGTATCGTCTGGTGGGTCCGCCGAACTACAGCGTGCTCGACCTCAAGACCATCCAGGACTGGATCCTGCAGCGCCGCTTCCGCGCCGTACCCGGCGTCATCGACGTCACCGGCTGGGGCGGCAGGAGCAAGACCTACGAGCTCCAGGTCGATTTCAACAAGCTGGTCGCCAACGGCCTGACGCTGCCGCAATTGCTCCAGGCGGTCGGCAATTCCAACGTCAATGTCGGCGGCAATACCGTCAATATCGGCCAGCAATCGGCCGTGGTGCGCGGCGTCGGCCTGATCCGGTCGATCGACGACCTCGCCAACACCATGGTGGCGCAGTCCGGCGGCAATCCGGTACTGGTCAAGGACGTCGCCACCGTAACCGTCGGTCAGAAGCCCCGTCTCGGCATTGCCGGCCTCGACGAGTCCGACGATATCGTGCAGGGCATCGTCCTGATGCGGCGTGGCGAGCAGAGTTCGCCGACCATCAAGCGCGTCCACCAACTCGTTCAAACCATCAACAACTCCAGCATCCTGCCGCCCGGCGTGCGCATCGAGCGCATCTACGACCGCGGGGACCTGATTGAGCTCACCACCCACACCGTGCTGCACAACATGGTGGTCGGCATTATGCTCATCGTGCTGTTGCAGTGGATCTTCCTCGGTGATTTGCGCAGCGCGCTGATCGTCGGCGCCACCATTCCGTTCGCGCTGTTCTTCGCCGTCATCATCCTGGTGCTCCGCGGAGAATCGGCGAACCTGCTGTCGGTCGGCGCCATCGATTTTGGCTTGATCGTCGATGCCACCGTCATCATGGTGGAGGCGATCTTCCGCCGCCTGACCCAGACGACGCCGATGTCGGAAACCGAGCAAATGTCGAATGAGACGCTGTTCGGCATGAAGAGCCATGCCATCCTCAGCGCCGCGGCGGACGTTTCGCGCTCAATCTTCTTTGCAGCGGCAATCATCATCGCGGCCTTCCTGCCGCTGTTCACGTTATCCGGCGTCGAGGGCAACATCTTCGGGCCGATGGCGCGCACCTACGCCTATGCGCTGGCCGGCGGGCTGCTTGCGACCTTCACCGTCACCCCGGCGCTATCCGCGATCATCCTGCCCGCCCATGTCGAGGAGACCGAGACGAAGGTGATGCTGATCCTGCATCGGCTGTATTCGCCGCTGCTGCATTGGGCGGTCGCCAATCGAAACATCGTGCTCGGCGGCGCCGTCGGGCTCGTGCTGATGACGGTGGCGCTCGGCCGGCTGCTCGGTCTCGAATTTCTGCCAAAGCTGGAAGAGGGCAATCTCTGGATCCGCGCCACGCTGCCGCCGACCATCTCGCTCCAGGAAGGCAATACCTACGTCAACGAGATGCGCAAGGTCATCCGCGCCCGGCCGGAGGTCGAGTCCGTGGTGTCGCAGCACGGCCGTCCCGACGACGGCACCGACGCGGCCGGCTTCTTCAACGCCGAGTTCTTCGCGCCGCTCAAGCCTGCGAGCCAATGGCCCGGCACGCACGACAAGGAGGAGCTGACCGCCGAGCTGCTCAAGCAGCTCGACGACCGCTTCCCCGGCGTCGAGTTCAACTTCTCGCAATATCTCCAGGACAACGTCTCCGAGGCCGTCTCCGGCGTGAAGGGCGAGAACTCGATCAAGCTGTTCGGCAGCGACCTCCAGGCGCTGACCGACACCGCCAACAAGATCAAATCGGTGCTGGCCACTGTGCAGGGCGTCACCGACCTCGCGGTGTTCACTTCGCTCGGCCAGCCGACCATCCAGATCGACATCGACCGTGCCAAGGCCGCGCGCTATGGCCTCGCTCCCGGCGACATCAACGCCACGATCAAGGTCGCGATCGGCGGCGACACTGCGGGCGATCTCTATGAGCCGGGCAGCGACCGCCACTTCCCGATCATCGTCCGCCTCGCGCCGGAATACCGCAGAAGCGCGGAGGCGATCCAGAATTTGCGGATCGGCGCGCCGGGGCCGAACGGCACCGTCACGCAAATCCCCCTGAGCGAGGTCGCCAATATCAGCCTCGTCTCCGGCGCCGCCTACATCTATCGCGAGCAGCAGGAGCGCTATCTGCCGATCAAGTTCTCGGTGCGCGAGCGCGATCTCGGCAGCGCCATCCGCGAGGCGCAGCAGAAGATCGCCGAGCAGGTGCAGCTGCCGCCGGGTTCGCACATGGACTGGGTCGGCGAGTTCGGCAATCTCCAGGACGCGATCCGGCGGCTGTCGATCGTGGTGCCGATCTCGCTGGCGCTGATCGGCGTCCTGCTCTGGTTCAATTTCGGCTCGATGACCGACACGCTGCTCGCGATGAGCGTGATCCCGATGGCGATCTTCGGCGGGGTACTGGGCCTCTTGATTTCCGGCACGGCATTCAGCGTCTCCGCGGCGATCGGATTCATCGCGCTGTTCGGCATCGCCGTGATGGACGGCATCATCATCCTGTCGCAGTTCAACCAGCTCATCGAAGAGGGCATGGACCGCATGAGCGCGGTGGTGCGCACCGGCGAATTGCAGCTTCGTCCGGTGCTGATGACCTGCGTCGTCGCGGGCGTCGGCCTGCTGCCGGCGGCGCTGTCGGAAGGCATCGGCTCGCAGGTGCAGAAGCCGCTCGCGGTCGTGGTCGTGACCGGCATGATGCTGGCGCCCGTGGTGATCCTCGTGACCTTGCCGGTCCTGATCTCCTTCTTCTCGCGCCGCGCGCGTTGACCGTCAGAACCCGTAGAGCCGCGCCGGATTGTCGACCAGGATCTTCTTGCGCACATCGGCATCGGGCGCCCACACCGGAAGCTGATTGAGCAGCCGGCCGTCGTCGATCTGATAGAGCGGCGCGATGTCGGTGGGCTTGCGGCCCTCGACGCGGCTAGAATCCGGATGCGGCCAGTCCGTGCCCCAGACGATGCGGTCCGGGTTCGCCGCGATCAGCGCCTTCGCGAACGGCACCATGTCCTGATAGTCGGGAGCGAGCTTTGATGAGCGGTAGGCGCCCGAAATCTTGACATAGGCCTTGCCGGATTTCACCAGCGCGACGAGATCGGAGAAGCCCGGCTGCTCCAGGCCCTGCGAGGCTTCAAGGCCGCCAAAATGGTCGAACACGACGGGCACCGGCGCCGTCTCGACGAGGTCCTTGATCGCCGAGATCATGGCAAGCGTGGTGTAGAGTTGCACGTGCCAGCCGCGCGCTTTCATGCGCTCGACTGCGGCAGTGAAGCGCGGTCGGCCGACATTGGGATCATTCACGCCGCCGGTCGCCAGATTGAGGCGGATGCCGCGGAAGCCGTCCTGATGCATCGTGTCGAGCGCGCTCTCCGGTGTCTTGTCGTCGATCACGGCCACCCCGCGCGCGGTCGCGCCGCGCGCCTTCATGCCGAACAAAGTGGAGGAATTGTCGGTGCCGTAGACGCTCGGCGTCACGATCACCACGCGCTCGATATGCAGCGCCTTGTGCAGCGCGGCCATTTCTTCAGGGCTTGCCGGCTCCGGTGTATAGACGCGTCCCGCGAAGAACGGAAATTTTTCGACGTCGCCATGGATGTGGGTGTGGCAGTCACAGGCATGCGCCGGGACATCGAAATTGATCGGAGTCGCAGGCTGCGCCGCACGGGCGTGGGCTTTGCTGGTCATGGCTACTCCGGCGGCAAGGGAGGCCAAGAGGACGCCGCGTCGGCTGAGCATGGTTTCTCTCCTGCTTCGTTGTCGGCGAGTCTATAACATATCTCGGCGGTCGGGTCGCCGATATACGTCTTACGCGACCCGGCGGCGCTTTGACGGCCGTCCGCTTGTCGCGGGCTGTGCCGACAGGGTCAGGCCCAGTGCGCCGACGATGCGCATGACAGTGCCGAACTCGGGATTTCCGGTCTCTCCGAGAGCCTTGTATAGGCTTTCACGGTTCAAGCCGGCCTTCTTCGCGATCTCACTCATGCCGCGCGCCCGCGCGACGAGGCCAAGCGCATCGCGTACGAAATCTGCATCGCCGGTCTCCAGCGCGGCCGCGATATAAGCGGCCTGCCGCTCTTCAGTGTTGAGGTAGCCGGCCGCATCAAATCGGGTTGTCTTCGTAGCCGTTTTGGCTACGGCTTTGGACGTTGCCTTGGGCATCACACTGTCTCCGCCAGCCTTTGGGCTTGTTCGATGTCCTGACGTTGTGTGCGCTTGTCGCCGCCACATAGCAGGATCACGATCTGCGCTCCGCGCTGCATATACTAGATCCGATAGCCCGGGCCGTAATCGATGCGCATTTCCCGGACATTGCGGCCGACGCTCTTGCTGTCGCCGGGATTGCCCATTTCCATGCGGCGAACGCGGACGGTGATCCGGGCGACCGCGTTGGCGTCTTTGAGCCGGTTCAGCCACTCCGAAAAATGCTCGGTTTGCCTGACCTCGATCATGAGGATCAATCGTAGTCTATGGGCTACAAAGTGTCAAACAAGTTGGTTGAGCCGCGTCGAGTTGGCCAGTGTAGCTTTGACGCGGATATGTCCCGAACCTCTACTGCCCCGACGGCGTGCGCAGGCCGTGCCAGGCGTCGCGGACCTGCTGGTAATGCACCTCGGGCAGGTAGTCCGGCGTGTTCAGGCTCAAGGTCTTGACGTCGAGATGGCCGACGGCGCTGAGCAGCGTGTAGGAGGCGATGACGCGATCGCGCAATGCGCCGATCAGGCGGGCCTTGGCCTGGATCAGGTCGGCCTGCGAGTTCAGCACGTCGACCGTCGTGCGTTGTCCGCCGGCGGCCTCGCGTTGCACGCCCTGGAGCGCGACGGTCGCCGCCTTCACCTCGGACTCCGAGGCCGAGACCGTGATCTTGGCGCCTTCATTGGCAACCCAGGCGCTGACCGCCGCCGTGCGCGCCTGGTTGCGCACCTGGTCGAGCACGAGGCGGCTCTGCGCCGTGATCTCCTTGGCCTGCCGGGTCTGCGCCGCGGCCTGGCCGCCGTCGTAGATCGGGGCGGTGACGTTGGCGACGATCGAGGCCTGGTCCTCGGCGAAGGTGCCGAGCGTCGGGTCGTTGTTGCGACTCTTGCTGGCGCTGCCCTGGATGCTGGCGCTCGGCAGCAGCGTGCCTTCGGCGATGCGGATGTTGGTGGAGGCGACGTCGACGTCGAAGCTTGCGGCCATCACCGCCGGATGCTGGCGGATCGCCATCGTTATCGCGTCCTCGCGGCTCTTCGGCAGATAGCGGTCGACGACCTCGGCGGGCCGAAGCTGCGACGGCGCATTGCCGATCACCTGCGCATAGGTTGCCTGGCTGACGGCGAGCGCGACTTCGGCGGCGTTGAGATCGGCAAGGCCGCGGTTGAGGCGCGCTTCGGCCTGGGCGGTATCGGTCGGCGTGACATCGCCGGCGTTGAGGCGGCGCTGGGTGACGGCGAGTGTTTCGCGCAGGAAGGCGACGTTGGAACGCTGCGCTTCGACCAGCGACTGGTTGGCGAGCACGTTGGTGTAGGCGGTGACCGCATCGAGCAGCACGCCCTGGCCGACATTGCGCAGCGCCTCGCGGCCCGACTGCACCTGCAGTTCGGCGGCCCGCACGCTGTTGGCGGTGCGGAAGCCGTTGAACAGGGTCTGCGTCACGGTGACGCCGATGATCCAGGGTTTCAGATTGGCGGTCTGGATGGTGTTGTCGGGCAGCAGATTGCGCACCGATTGCAGGCCGGCACTTAGGCTGGCCACGATCTGCGGCCGGTAGCCGGCAAGCGCCTGCGGCACGTTCTCGTCGGTCGCGCGCTGCCGCGCGCGCTCGGCATTGAGCTGGGGGTTGGTCTGGTAGGCCTTGGCCAGCGCCTCGGGCAGGGCTTCCGCCGATGCGGCCGAGGGCAGGGCGCAACAAAGCGCCAGCGTGGTCCATGTCGCAAGCACAGGAGCCACGCCCGATCGATGCCGCGTCATCACGCGACCAGCTCTGGCGGCACGCCCAATCATGTAATCCCGCAAAACCCTGGCTGTCCGCCCCCGCCGACGGCGGCCCTCTTAGCTGTTTAACCAGCGCAGGTCCCGCAGGCAAACTGCCGCGGGGAAAACCCCCATGAAATGCGTGCTTGTTGCAGCTTCGTCACAGGGGGGGCCTCAGGGGAGCGAGAGAGCCTTACACCAGCCTTGCAAGCCTTGCCGCGGCTTGGCTTTACCGGTTCTTGTTCACCGGCTTGCGCTTCTCGATGAACGCCGCCATGCCCTCGGAGCGGTCTTCCAGCGCGAAGGTCGAGTGGAATAGGTTGCGCTCGACGCTCATGCCTTCGGCGAGCGTGGTCTCGAAGGCGCGGTTCACCGCTTCCTTGGCCATCGCAGCGGCAGGGCGCGACATCGCGGCGATCTTCTCGGCTGCCGCCATCACCTCGTCCATGAGCTTGTCGGCGGGCACGATGCGGCTGACGAGGCCGCTGCGCTCGGCCTCCGCCGCATCCATCATGCGGCCGGTGAGGCAGAGGTCCATCGCCTTCGATTTGCCGATCGCGCGGGTCAGGCGCTGGGTGCCGCCGATGCCCGGAATGGTGCCGAGCGTGATCTCCGGCTGGCCGAACTTTGCGGTGTCGGCTGCGATGATGACGTCGCACATCATGGCGAGTTCGCAGCCGCCGCCGAGGGCGTAACCGGCGACTGCGGCAATGGTCGGCTTGCGGCAGCGCGCGACGCGGTCGCCGCCGATCGCGGCAAAATCCTCGGAGAACATGTCGATGAAGCTCTTCGGCTGCATCTCCTTGATGTCGGCGCCGGCGGCAAAGGCTTTCTCGCTGCCGGTCACGACAATGCAGCCAATGGCCTCATCGGCCTCGAGATCGTCGACGGCGGCCGCAATCTCGCGGAAGACGCCGAAGGAGAGCGCGTTGAGCATCTTCGGCCGATTCAGCTTGATGATGCCGACCGCGCCTTTGCTCTCGACGATGATGTGTTCGAACGTGCTCATGTTCCACCCACGCTTTTGATTGGGCGGGCAATGTGCCCGCTGGCGCGGTGGGCTTCAAGAGGGCCGGACGCAGGACGCGCGGGCCGCGCGTCCTGGCGGAACTGACGGTCAGGCCATGAACATGCGCGCGGCGGAGGCCAGCGTCAGCAGCGTGCCGACGCCGATGAAGATCTTGCCGATCAGGGAGCTCTGGTCCCAGGCCGAGCTCTGCTGGGTGCTTGCCATCACCGGTGAGGGGCGCGGCTGTGCTTCGGTTGCGGCGATCACAGCCTTCTGCGCCGGCGGGCTGTCCTGTTGCAGGGCGCGGTCGATGTCGTTGAGCTGATCGGGGGCCACCACTTGGGTGTCGGCGTTCGGTGCGGTGTTATTGGCGGTATCATCGGCCGCCGCCTGGACGTTGTCGTTGGCACGGCCCGTCATCGCGGAGGCCGCAGCCGCGGTCGGCGTATCGGCGGCGAGCTGCGCATTGGCGTTGGCGACTTCCGGCGGCATCTGGCTCGAGGCCGGCACGCCGTTGTCGGGCTTGGCCTCGGAGGTATTTGCCGCAGCATCGTTCTTGTCGGCCTTGTCGTCGGGTTTCTGCGCCGTCTTGCTGCTGCTGGTACGGCGCGACTCGTGGCGCCGGTGCTTGCTCGGCTTGGCCGCGTCGGCCTGCTTGCCTGCGCTGTCGGAGTTGCTGCTTGCTACTGAACTCGGCGCCGCCTGTGCAATGCCCCCAAACAGCAAGAAAAGTCCGGCCAGAACGATCAGGGCCGCGCGCCCGATGGCTTTGATCATGTTGACGATCTCCCCAATTCCGCCCGTCCCAGGAACGAACAGAGAC
Organism: Bradyrhizobium sp. Rc2d; assembly: GCF_900099855.1. NCBI lineage: Bacteria > Pseudomonadati > Pseudomonadota > Alphaproteobacteria > Hyphomicrobiales > Nitrobacteraceae > Bradyrhizobium > Bradyrhizobium sp. Rc2d. The sequence continues at coordinate 41,795 of NZ_FNCU01000021.1, forward strand.
CCTGGGGCGTGACCACAGCGGGGCAGAAAATGGGAATCTTCTGGCTACACCGGGCAAAAGCGGGGCAAACCGCCCCTCGCGGCCGGCCGCCGGATGCGGGCCGGACTGATCGGTGTTATGAGCCGTCGCGGGCTCTTACGGCCGCACCGGATGCGGAGGCTCGGCGGCGATCACGAATTCGTGATCGCTCGGGTGCAGGGGTAACAAATTGAAAGAGCGGCCGAATTGCATGGTGAGGGGCGCGCGTGCGCGGACGTGAGGATGAATGGACCGGCCTGATGCGGTCGGCCATGGCTGGCGACGATGCGGCGTATCATCGCCTGTTGAAGGCGGTCACGCCGGTGTTGCGCGCTGCTGCGAGGCGTGGGCTGGCGCGGGCCGGCCAGTCTCCCGACCAGGCCGAGGATATCGTGCAGGAGATCTTGTTGGCGGTGCATCTGAAGCGACACACCTGGGACAGCGAAGCTCCCTTCGCGCCCTGGCTGTTCGCGATCGCCCGCAACAAGCTGATCGATACGCTGCGGCGGCGCGGCAGGCGCGTCTTCGTCAACATCGATGATTTCGCCGAGACGCTGCCGGGCGAGGCACCGCAGGAGACGGCTTCGGCGGGCGAGGTCGCCGCGCAGCTGAGCACTCTGCCGCAGCGCCAGCGCGACGTGTTGCAGTCGATCGCGGTCGAGGCCGCCTCGATCAAGGATACGGCGGCAAAGTTTGCGATGAGCGAAGGTGCGGTGCGGGTCGCGCTGCATCGCGGACTTGCTGCGCTGACTGCCAAACTGCGGGACCACTAGGCATGGATACTGATCAACTCATTCGCTCGCTCGCGGCCGACAACGTCCATCGCGCGCCGCGCGTCGGCGCCGTGCTGACCATGGCGCTGCTGGTGGCCGCGCCGCTCTCGATCCTGATCTTCGCGACTTTCCTCGGCGTGCGCCCGGACGTGATGAGCGCGATGCGCAACCCGTTTTTCGACATGAAGTTCGCGGTGACGCTGTCGCTCGCGATCCCCGCGATCATCGTCAGCCTGCATTTGTCGCGCCCCGAAGCCCTGCTGCGCGGCTGGGGCTGGCTCTTGCTGCTTCCCGTCGGACTGCTTGCCGTGGCGATCGGCAGTGAGGCGATGATGGCGCCGGCCATGCCGATGACAATGCGCTTGATGGGCAAGAACTCCAGGGTGTGCCTGCTTGCGATCCCCGCGATGTCGCTGCCGCTGCTTGCGGGGGCGCTGTTCGGTCTGCGCCACGGCGCGCCCTCGCGCCCCGCGCTTGCCGGCGCGCTCGCCGGCCTGGTCGCGGCGGGATTGGCCGCGACGCTCTACGCCTCGCACTGCACCGACGATTCCCCCCTGTTCGTCGCGACCTGGTACACGATCGCGACCGCGGTCGTGACCGCGATCGGCGCGGCGGTGGGCTCGAAAGTCTTGCGATATTAAGGAGCCAGCTTCACGCCGCCGGCGTAGTGCCCTGCTGCATGCGGTGGAAGCGCAGCACCTGTTGCGCGGTCGAAGAGCGCAGGGCTTCGTAGGTGTCTCGCAGCGCCAGCATGTCGGTCTGCGAGCCGCCGGAGAGCTTCTCGCGCATGGCGATGATCGCGCGCACGCTCGACCACGACATCCCCGCGACCTTGGCGAGGATCATCACACCCTCGGTCCGGCTGTCGATCATCATGGTCTCGGCGGTCTCGACCGCGACGCCTGCGAGCGCGGCCAGCCCCGCATTGGTCTCGTCGAACTTGCCCTGCTCGGCGAAGGTGCTGACCTGGAATTCGTTGAGGCGGCCGTCCGCGTGCAGCGACTTCACCAGCGCACGCGCCATCTCGGTTTGCCGGGTCGTCGCGGCGGCACGGACCCGCTGAGCCGCTTCCTGGACCACGCTGGACACTTCGTCCGCGAGCTCGGGATGTGCGGCCTCTAACTTCCTGCGCACGCTCAAGGAGGCCTTCGCGATCAGCTTCAAATAATGATGACGCGGCAGGTCGGGCCGCAGGCCGATGCAGGTGGCGAGGTCGTCGTCGCGTTCGGCGCGGGTGACGAGGTCGGTGAGACTTCCCTCGGAGAGGCGCGCGCCCGGATTGCTGACGGTCGACTGCACCACGTCCTCGTTGCCGCGCGTCACCAGCAAATCGGTCAACGCCTCCGACAGCACTCGCCGCAGCGAGATCGCCCTAAGATGCGCCTGGCCTCTGGTGCGCGCGATCTCGATCAGGGTCGCCTCGTCCAGCCGTTCCGATTTCGACAGCACCGGGCCGGAGACCTCGATCACCTCGTCGAGCGCGAGCGTGCGGATGATCTTCGGCGGCGCGGACGCGACCGGTGCAAGGCGCTCGGCGAGCAGCGCCCTGGCCGAAACCTCGATCTGCTCGACCAGGCACTGGAACACGTCGTCGAACACGCGGACGTGGTCGTCGGAATAATCCACCGCGTTGCCCACGAAGAGATCGGTGACGCGGCGCAGCGTCTCGACCCGGCGCGCAACGGTGCCGTGGGAGAGCGCGGCCTGCAATTCCTCGAGCAGGTTCTCGGATGGTGTTGCGGATTTCGATCTCATTGCCCTGTCCTGGAGCGTTCGGCCCGGCGGCGTCTTCTCGCGCGCCTGAAAAATGAATTGGTCAACCCGTTGCAATGCGATTGCGCCCTTGCGCCTTGGCGGAATAGAGCGCGTGGTCGGCGCGTGCTAGAAACGTGTCGGCAGTATCGTTGTCGCGCAGCGTCACGACGCCCGCGGAAATGGTCACGCGCAGGCCGGGGGCAAATGCGCTCCAGTCGAGATCGGCGATGATCTGGCGCAAGCGCTCGATCATGCGCGATGCCGCCTCGCCATCGGTTCCGGGCAGCAGCAGCAGAAATTCCTCGCCGCCGTAGCGGCCGAAGCCGTCGGCTTGGCGGATGTTGGCGAAAATGGTGATCGCGAAGGTGCGCAGCACCTCGTCGCCGATGGGATGGCCGTGGGCGTCGTTGATGCGCTTGAACCAGTCGAGATCGATCAGCGCGATTGCGCAAGGCGTTGACGCCTGCCGCGACTTGTCGATCGCGGTGTCGAGAAGCCGCATGATGCAGCGGCGATTGTAGGAGCCGGTGAGCTCGTCGAGCTCGGCCAGTTCCTCGATGCGCTGATAGGCGGCCTTCAGCTCGATGCTGCGCCGGTACAGGATCTTGCGCAGCGTGGCGCCGAACAGGCCGAGGAAAGCGCACTGGCCGATCACCAGCACGAAGCACAGCATGGAGGCGGTCCGCTGCACCCGGGTCGTAACCGGCAGGCCAATCGGCAGATCCGAACCCAGGAAGACAAAGGCGAGCCCGCAGGTGGCAAGACCCCAGGTGAGCATCGCTTGGCTCGATGTCATCCGCAGCGTACCGAACGCGAAGATCAGAAACAGCACGGCGAGAAACGCGACCCCGACCGTCGGCACCGCGAGCAGGAATACCAGTTGCAGCGCCATATGCGCCGAGATCTGGAAGACGGTGAGGTAATGATCTTCGAACCGATCGCCGAAGCCGGCTTCCGACAGCACGGTGAACGTGCCGATGATCAGGAGGCCGCCGAGCCAGAACAGCGACGGCACACCCATGGAGATCGCACCGTCATAGGCGTACAGCAGCAGGACGGAGGCGCCGAGCGAGTAGCTCGCGACCTGGCCGATATACATCTGGCGGCGCTGCCGGGCCCGACGAGCCAGGACTTCCGGAGCCGCCGTCGCGGGCGCGAGGACGAGATCCGCGACTTCAGCGGCATTCCTCTCGGGAAGCGACGTCGCGGCCGTGTTCATTGTCCCGCCAATGGTGGATGTCAGCTCAAAAATCTACGTGGCAAGCCTTTAGGTTTGGTATCCTTCGAAATCGAATCCGAACCGTGCAGCGCGGAACAGGGGAATGTCGGCCCGGCAGCGAAATTTGCCGGCGGTTAAGCATCGGTTTGCGATGCGGTCGAGCCAAAGCGGGGGTTCGTGAGACATACACCGTGCAGGGCTGCTATGGATCCAGGCTTGACCGGGCTGCCTGTGCCGGACAGTCCTTCCGCAGGGAAATATTTCAGTATTATGTTACCGATCTGGATCGAGGCGGGTCGCCGCCGGTGGAACGAGAAAAAAGCGCGTATGTGGGGTAGATCACATAGCCCCCCGTATGCGTGCGGTAACTTGAAGAATTTTGCACCCCCCGTCGAACCGTCCGCCGCACCGACCCGACCAACTTTGCGAGACGGCCTTTGAGCGCAACACAGGCGGCTTCGGACGAGGTCCTGATCGCCAGGATCGCTCAAGGCGACCGGCTCGCCATGCAGGTGCTGTACGGACGGCACCATGTCAGGGTTTACAGGTTCGGACTCAGGGTCGTGCGGGACGAGCAGGCGGCGGAAGACCTCATCAGCGAGGTGTTTCTCGACGTCTGGCGTCAAGCCGGCAAATTCGAGGGCCGATCCGCCGTTTCCACCTGGCTGCTGGCTATCACCCGATTCAAGGCCCTGTCTGCGCTTCGGCGCAGGAAGGATTTCGAGTTGGACGAAGAGGCCGCCAACGCGATCGAGGATACGTCCGACGATCCGGAAACGGTGGTGCAGAAGAAGGATACCAGTGAGGCGTTGCGGGAGTGTCTGACGGGCCTCTCGCCGGAGCACCGGGAAATCGTCGATCTCGTCTACTACCACGAGAAGTCCGTGGAAGAGGTGGCTGAAATCGTCGGGATACCGGAGAACACTGTGAAGACGCGCTTGTTCTATGCGCGCAAGAAACTGGCCGAACTGCTGAAGGCAGCCGGCGTTGAGCGAGGCTGGCCATGATGGCTTTGAGCAAGAAGATGCTGGAGCAAGAGCCCAGTGAAATTGAACTGCTGCTGCCCTGGCACGCCGCCGGCACGCTGAACGCGCGCGATGCCCGCCGCGTCGAGGAAGCGCTGGCGCGCGATCCGGAGCTTGCGAAGCAATATGCCGCGATCCGCGGCGAGTACGAAGAGACCATTCATCTGAACGAGAGCCTGGGCGCTCCGTCGGCGCGCGCGATGCAGAAGCTGTTTGCCGCGATCGATGCCGAGCCAGCGCGGGCGACCGGTTCGCTGCCGCTGTCGGCACGCATCGCGACCTTCTTCGCGAGCCTGTCGCCGCGGACGCTGGCCTGGTCGGCGAGCCTCGGCGCCGTCGCGCTCGTGCTGCAAGCCGGAATTATCGGCGCCGTGCTGATGAAGAACCAGCCGGCGACCTTCCAGACGGCTTCGCTCTCGACCAGTGCGCCGATCACACGCGAACTTGGTGGCACGGTCGCGCCGGCGCGTGCGCTGGTGCGCTTCACCCCCGAGGCGCGCATCGCCGACATCACCGCGCTGCTCGACAGCTACCAGGCGTCGATCATCGACGGAGCCAAGGGCGGCATGTTCCGCCTCCAATTCAACAAGGCGATGAGCCAGGACGAGCTCGCCTCGCTGCTCGGCAAGATGCAGCGCGAGAAATTCGTCAATCTGGCCGTCGCGACGCCCTGAACGCGCCGCTGAACCGATGACGCGCAAGTCCGAGAGTAGGGTACGCGCCGGGGCCTACGTTTCGTCGGTTGGAGCCGTGCTGCTGCTCACGGCCTGTCTCGGCGCCGAGGTTGCGCAGGCGCAGGCGATCATGCGTACGCCAACGATCAGCGTTCCCTCGCGCACGCCGACCATCTCTCCGAGCATTACCCCGCGTGTCAGCCCCGGTGTTGCCGCGCGCGCGGTCAGCGTCGGCCGCGGCCCGCGGACGATCGCGGCCATCCCCCGCACCACGCCGTTGCGCGTGCGGACGACGCCGGTGCTGCCCTATGCGCGCTATTCGCCGAACCTCTATCCGGCCTGCACCGCACCCTATCGCGATGCCGGTGGCGAATGCTTGGCGCAGCCGAACGCGGGCGGCGAGGGTACCGGAACATCAGGCAAGAAGAGCGCCGGCAAGGGGCGTGGCAACAGCACGCCGGCCGCGGTGAACCTGCGCAGCTTCGCCAACGAATTCGTCGCCGAGATCGATAGCGCGCTGTCGCCGGCCGAGGCCGACGAGCTCGCGCGTCGCCACGGCCTGACGCGCGTCGCCTCCGAGAATTTTCCGCTGATCGGCGCAACTTTCGGCCTGTTCCGCATCACCGACGGCCGGCCGTACGAGACGGTGCGGCGCGAATTCGCGGCCGACGGCAGTGTGCGCTCGCTTCAGCCGAACTTCCGCTATGTGCTCCAGGACCAGACATCGTCGGGGCCGACCGAGGGCGATCCTGCGCAATATGCACTGACAAAGCTCCGCCTGCCGCAGGCGCATACGCTGGCGCACGGCGCCAACGTCACGATTGCCGTGATCGACTCCGGCATCGACGCCAGCCATCCCGAACTCGCCAATTCCATCGCCGACAATTTCGATGCGCTCGGCAGCGCCGAGGGGCCGCACGTTCACGGCACCGGCATCGCCGGCGCCATCGTGGCGCATGCGCGGTTGATGGGCAGCGCGCCCGAGGCGCGCATCATCGCGATCCGCGCCTTCGGCGGCACCGCCGGTGGCGCCGAGAGCTCGTCCTACATCATCCTGCGCTCGCTGAACCATGCCGCCGAGCACGGCGCGCAGATCGTCAACATGAGCTTCGCCGGTCCGAAGGACGCGGTGATCGAGCGGGCCATCGCGGCGACCGCTGTGCGCGGGCTGGTGCTGATTGCGGCCGCCGGCAATGCCGGCGCGAAATCGCCGCCGCTCTATCCCGCCGCCAATCCCAACGTGATCGCGGTCAGCGCCACCGATCAGCAGGACCGGCTGTTCACCGCCTCCAACCGTGGCAACTACATCGCGGTCGCAGCCCCCGGCGTCGACATCTTCCTGCCGGCGCCCGACGGCAAATATCAGATGACGTCGGGCACTTCGTTCTCGGCAGCCTATGTTTCCGGCATCGCGGCGCTGCTGTTCGAGCGCAACCATGCCTTAAAGCCGGAAGAGCTGCGCATGGCGCTCGCGAAGACCGCGCGCGACCTCGGTTCACCCGGCCGTGATGATCTGTTCGGCGACGGCGAGGCCGATGCGTTTGCCGCGGTCATGGCCGTTCCCGCCGACAGCGCGACGCCGGTTGCGGCGGCATCCGGTACAACAAAACGTGAAGACGCCGGCAAGCGTCGCGACGAGCCGGGCAGCCGCGCGATCGAGCAACCCTCGCTGTCAAGCGCAGAAGAGAAATCCGCGATTTCTCAGGCGGATAGGCCGGCGCCGCGATAGCCGCTGCGACAAAGATGCGCGCACGGCGAAGGTCAAAAAAGCAAACCCCGCGTTGAACGTTCAGCCAGCTGCCACGACCAAATTATGTGGGAGCGGTCATCCCTCCCCATCAGTCATATCAGGCGCGAGCGCCCATCCACCCCAAGCGCCCATATGGCTCGACCCGTCCGGTTGTCCCCCCGGACGGGTCTTTTCTTTTGGGCATCTGATCTTTCGAAGCCTGGCGCTCGTTCAGCTTCCGGTTGAAGGATCGCGCCCGCGTTCGTGCCGATCGTCGACTCGGCACACCGCAAGCCCGTCATGCTTGTGCGAAGCTTGACTCGAAAACACAGGAAATCTCCGCACGACTACGGTGTTTGATGACGGGCGCGGCGTCGTTGCTGGACAAGTCAAAACTTTTCCACAAAATATTCATGTCGCGTCTAAATTGATTCGTGTGCGTTGCGTCCCCGCGTCCGTGTTTTCTCCTGACGGGCTGGTTCATGACACATCGCCAAGAAGTCGTTCGCGACGTGGCTGTTAGCCGCGACATCGCGGCACGCTGGTGCGCTCTCGCCGAGCAGCGGCTGCAACATCTCTCTGAAATGTTCGAGACCGGACGCTGGCGCCGCTACCACTCCGAGATCGCATTCCTCGAAAACATCCAGGAGGCCAAGCGTGCGGTCCAGACCTGGCGCGCGCTTGCAACGGGCGCGGACGTCGCTGCGGCAGCCGCGAGCGTGACGCCCGCCTTCGGCTGGTCGCCGGCGACGATGCCGCGCGTGTTTCCGCGTGAGCAACCGGCGCAGACCGTGCAGCCGAAGGCCGTTCACATCGCGCCCGAGACCGCCGTGCCGGTTAGGCTCGATCCCGAGCCGGACGTTCTCGCCGATATCACCGACGCCCCGATCGCACCGCTCTCCGCGCCGCCCGCGATGGCACCGATCACGGCACCTGCCGTGATGGCACCGCCGACGGCGCCGGCCACGATGGCAACGCTTCTGCCGCAGTTCTCCCCGCCCGCCGCCGAAATCGTCGCAGCCCCCGAGCGTGTCGTCGAATTCACCTTCAGCCTCGACGGCCTGCAGGCAAAATACCCGCTGCTGCGGAACGCGTTCTAAGGGATGTTCAAGAGGGCAGCCGAACTTCTCCAACCCCGTCATCCTGAGGCGTGAGCCTTGCGGTGCAGAGCACCGCAAGGGCGAGCCTCGAAGGATGTGCGGCCCGTCTGCCAGCCGCGTCGCCGCTCACTTCTTGGACCTCGGCGCTCCCGCACGTCGGCGCGCAAGCAGGCTTACTGCCTTCCAATCCGAGCGAACAAGCGCTTCCTTCTTGGCGCGGCTCCATCCCTTGAGCTGCCGTTCGGCCGCAATGCCGTCGGTGATCCGTTCGAAATGCTCGGACCACACCAAGACGACCGGACGCCTCGAATAGGTATATCCGGGATAAGCGCCGGCATTGTGCTCATCGACGCGCTTGGACACGTCCTCTCCAGTGGCGCTCCCGATATAGAACGAGCCATCCGCGCACCGCAGCATGTAGACAAAGATGCCCACAAATCATCCTTCGAGGCTCCCCGCGCGGTGCTCCGCACCGCACGGCTCGCACCTCAGGATGACGGCAGCGTGCTTGTTGTCAATATCAGACTTAACAGCCTTTGAGTGTGGTGCCGAATAGCTCTTCGCGAAGTCGAGTTCGCTCGCTCGTCCCGTCATCCTGAGGTGCGAGACACGTGGCGCAACGCGCCGCGTGGGGAGCCTCGAAGGATGCTCGGCCCGTCTGCCAGCCGCACAGTTAACGCCGCACTGCATTCCCGCCGACCACCACCTGCGCGAACCGCTGCGCACCGTCGGCCGACAGGTCGGACGTCACCGCACGCGCGTGATCGAGGCCGACCACGGCGCCGCGCGGGGTCTCGGAGATCATGTTGTTGTTGACGAGCGCAGTGCCGGCTCCCGGCACCACGGAGACACCGACGCCGGCCAGTGCCTTGCGGATCACGTTGCCCGTGATCGCGATGTCGCGCAAATATTTTCCCCAGCCGGCGACGATGCCGTAGGATGGCGCGTTCTCGATCACGTTGCCGGTCACCGATGAATCCGCTTCGATGTACATGCCGACGCCGGCATCGTCGTCGGGTACGGTGCCGATCGGACGCTTCGGGAGCAGATTGCGGATGATGTTGCCCTGGACAACGGCGATGCGGCCGCCCTCGTTGAAATTGCAGACGGAGACGCCAACGGCGGCGCCGTCGACGGTGTTGTTGGCGATCACCGCGGCTTCGAACGCGAACTCGGAATAGAGCGCGACTTCGCGCACGTCGCTGACACTGTTGCCGGTGATGTGGATGTTGGAGGCGGAGTTGCCGCGCACGGCGGAGTAGTCGCAATTCCTGATGCGGTTGCCGCGTACGATCACATTGCCGGCGCGAAAGGCGTTGATGGCGTTGCCGTACTGGCCGGAGCCGCCGGGGCCGGCCTTGATGTCCTCGATGCGGTTATCGGTGACCAGCGTGCCGTCATCGCCGATCGCGGTGCGCAGGATCTCGATGCCGTTGTCATTGGTGCCAGTGATTGTGTTGCGGGAAACGCTGAGGCCTTTGGCATCGAACGAGACCACCGCCGTCACCGCGATATTGGTGAAGATATTGCCGGAAATGTCGCCTGACACCTGCTCGAGCCAGACCCCGCTGCCGCCGGAGCCGGTGATCGCGCAATCGGTGATGCGGACGTCGCGGCCGCCGAGGACGTGGATCAGGCCGCGCCGCGTCGGCAGCGGAATGTTGCCGCCGTCGAAGATGATGCCGGTGATGCCGATCGCATCGGAACCATCGCTCTGGATTACCGAGGCTCCGCCGGTGAAGACGAGTTTCGTCGCACCGCGCACGCCGATCAGTTGCGCGCCGTTCGGGAGCCGCAACAGACCGGTCCGGTAGATGCCGGGCGGCAAGGCGAGCGGCACCTGTGCCCGCGCGCTCTCGTCGATCGCACGCTGAAGCGCTCGCGTTTGGTCTTCGCTGCTGCCGGGCCGCACGCCGTATTGCGTGGCATCGCGGCCGAGCAGGGATGTCAGCGGCGCCGCGCGCGCAGCGTCAGCCGGCATGGCGAGCGCGCCAGCGATGCCGGCAGTCGAGGCTCCGATGAGATGACGGCGATTGAGGTCCATGACGCGTCCTTCGGCGGACGCGGGAAATGTCCGCGCCCACTAGGTAGCGCAGGGCGGCCGGTGACGTGAGGATTGTTCACGGTAGGGTTAAATGTTTACGCAAGCGAGGTGCGGTAGGGTGGGCAAACGACTTGTCCGCCGTAGCTCGGAGAGCGAAGGCGGAAGCGTGCCCACCATAGTCAGCACGGATCCCGATGTATGGTGGGCACGGCGCAAGTGCGCCTTTGCCCACCCTACGAAATCGGTGTGTTCCGCTCCTTCCTTGCCAACTGCACCATCTCCATCAGCATGGCTTCGCCAGCATCGACCAATTCCTCCAGCGTGATCCGCGGCGCGCCCTTGCGGCGCACGGCGCCGCTACGCGCGAGCAACGGGATGTGGATAAACGCCGCCAGCATCGGCCCGCCCGCTCTCACATTCTCGATCGCGCGCCAGCTCAGATAGTTGCAGAGATAGGCGCCGGCATCGCGCGAAGAGCGCGCATCGATGCCGGTGAGGCGTGCGGCGCGCAGCAGCCGTGCGGTGTGCGGACCGAACATCATCGCGTCTGCATGGCCGGCGATGCCGCGCTTGCTGGAACGGGTGTTGGCGGCATCCGGCCAGAGCATGGTGACGGCATTGCGGGCGCGGGTCTCGATGCGCAAGTAAGGCGTGCGTGCGGCGAGGCCGAACATCAGAAGCGCATCCGGCTTCACCTTCGTGAGCACGTCAGGCAATTGCCGGTCGACCGCAGCATAGGTGACCGGGAAGATGTGACTGGCAATCGTGACATCGTCGAGTGCCGGGCGGCGCAGCTGCGCCAGTCGCGCCACCAGTGGCTGGGTCGGATTATAGGGCGCGCCGGGAAACGGCCCGAAGCCGGTCAGGAGAACGCGGAGCTTTTCGCTCATTGCAGCAACTCCAAGATCTGCTCGGCAGCGAGCGCCGGCGTGAGATGGCCGTCGGCCACCTCCGCTTCGATCTTCCGGACCTTGGTCCGCACCGATGCCTCGCTGCGCAGCCGCGCCAGCATCCGCTGCTCCAGCATCGACCACATCCACTTCACCTGCTGATCGCGCCGGCGCGCGGCAAACTCGCCGGATGCGCTCATCGCCTTGCGGTGATCCAGAACCTTCTGCCAGAGCTCGGCGATGCCGGTGCCGGTGAGCGCCGAATAGGTCTCGACCGGTGGGTGCCAATGCTCGGACCTGGGGCTGAGAATGTGCAGCGCGCCGCGATAGTCGGCCGCGGTGATCTTGGCGCGCTTGAGGTTGTCGCCGTCGGCCTTGTTGATGGCGATCATGTCGGCGAGTTCGACCAGGCCTTTCTTGATGCCTTGTAGCTCGTCGCCGCCGCCCGGCAGCATAAGCGCGAGGAAGAAGTCGGTCATGTCGCAGACCGCGGTCTCGGACTGGCCGATGCCGACGGTCTCGACCAGCACGACGTCGAAGCCGGCGGCTTCGCAGAGCAGCATCGCCTCGCGCGTCTTGGCCGCGACGCCGCCGAGCGTGCCCGAAGACGGCGAGGGGCGGATGAAGGCATCAGTGGAGGCCGCCAGCCGCGCCATCCGCGTCTTGTCGCCGAGGATCGAGCCGCCGCTGCGCGCCGAGGACGGGTCGACCGCGAGCACGGCGACCTTGTGGCCCTGTTCAATCAGATACGTCCCGAGCACGTCGATCGTGGTTGATTTGCCGACGCCTGGCGATCCGGTGATGCCGACGCGAAATGCCTTGCCGGTGTCGGGCAGCAGCGTCTGCACCAGCTCGCGCGCCAGCGTCTGATGGTCACCGCGCCGGCTCTCCACCAGCGTGATGGCCCGCGCCAGCGCCGCGCGGCTGCCGGCGCGGAGGTCGCGGGCGAGAGATTTGATGTCGAGCGTCTTGGGGCTGGTCATCGTTGCAGGCGAGCGGGTGGATGCATCATCAGTGGGATGCCCGAATGCACCGTTCAACGAAAGATTTCAACGGCGGAAGATGATCTTGAACGATGTCCCACACAATCCCTACGTCTGTTGCATGGTACGCGTGGCGCAAGTGGTTGCCGAAATCGACCATTCTCTGCCAGTCGATCTCTGGCGCGTCTTTTTTGATATCGTCAGTCAAGCGCCGGGCAGCCTCACATATGACTTCAAGATAGCGTTCTGTCGCCATGCGGCGCGTCTTGTCTGCAGTGAAGAGGTCGAGGTTGTAGCCTGCCAGCAATGCCTCGATCTCGACGATGGCTTCGAGAATGTCTCGCAACCGGTCTTCCGCGGTCGGCGGCATCTAGAATACCTCGACCAGGTCATCCGCGATCCGCTCGGCGATGCGGGGCTTCAGCAGGTTTCGCAATGAAATTTGCGTCGTGAGGCCCACCTCATCTTCTATCAGATGCAGGACTTTGAAGAAATCGAACCGTGGTGGTTCCTCGCGCGAGGTCGTTTCGACGAGAACATCCAGGTCGCTGTCGGGCCGCGCATCACCGCGGGCACGTGATCCGAAGATGTATAGCCGTTTCACGCCCGCAGCCCTCAAGGCGGGAGCGATCTCCTTGAGCTTCAGAATAATTGTCTGAAGCGGAATGTCGGCGACCTCGGTCATGGCTGGATACTAGCACGAAGCCGCCAAGCGGCCCAGCGCCGTACTTAGGGGCGTCTCGATGGGCAGGCGAGGGCCGCTCGCCTGGAATCACCGGGATGTTGCCGCGGCCGTCTGGAGCGGTTTCATTTTGCGCCAGATCCACACCATCACCGGCCACAGCAGGGCGCCGATCGCCATCGCGGCAAGGATCGCCGCGACCGGGCGTTCGAAGAACGGCAGGATGCTTCCGTCCGACTTGATCAACGACGTGACGAAAGCCTGCTCGACCATGGTGCCCATGACGATGCCGAGCACCATGGCCGCGACGGGGTAGCCGTTGGCCTCCATCACATAGCCGATCACGCCGAAGGCGGCGACGGTGACGACGCCGAACATGTTGTTGCCGATCGCGAACGAGCCGACCGCGCAGCACAGCATGATGATCGGCATCACGGTGGAGCGCGGCGCCAGCAGGATGTAGGCGGCAACGCGGATCATGGCGATGCCGAGCGGGATCATGATGATGTTCGCGATGATGAACATCAGATAGATCGCATACATGCTCGACGCCTTCTCGGTGAACAGCGTCGGGCCGGGATTGAGCCCCTTCATGTAGAGCACGCCGATCGCGATCGCGGCGATGGTGTCGCCGGGGATGCCGAACAGCAGCGAAGGCACCCAGCCGGAGGCGATGCTGGCATTGTTGCTGGCGCCGGCCTCGACCAGGCCTTCGACGTGACCGGTGCCGAACTTTTCCGGCTCCTTGGAGAACCGCTTCGACATCGCGTAGGAGACCCAGGCGGCCATGTCGGCACCGGCGCCGGGCAGCACGCCGATGATGATGCCGACGATGTTCCCGCGCGTCATCTGCCAATGATAAAGCTTCGTCAGCTTCCACTGGCCGGCCATGATGCTCCCGAATTTTCGCCGCGGCAGCGGTGGCGGCTCGGGTGTCAGCATCGCGCGCATCACCTGCGCCACAGCGAACACGCCGACCAGCGCCGGGATCGGCTCGATGCCGCCGAACAGATCGGTGATCCCAAAGGTGAAGCGCGGGATGCCGCCGGGGTTCTCGATGCCGATGCAGGAGACCAAGAGGCCGATGAACATGCCCGCGATCGCCTTCACCGGCGAGGAGCGCGCGACCAAGGTGGCGCACATCAGGCCGAGCAGCGCCAGCCAGAAATATTCGAAGGTCGAGAACGACAGCGCGATCTCGGCGAGCGGCGGCGCCAGGATCATCAGCGACAGCACGCCGGCGATGCCGCCGACCGCGGAGAACCAGACGCCGGCTCCGAGCGCAAGCTCGGCCTGGCCCTTGCGGGTCATGGCATAGGCTTCGTCGGCATAGGCGGCAGAAGCCGGCGTGCCGGGAATGCGCAGCAGCGCGCCCGGAATGTCACCGGAGAAGATCGCCATCGACGAGGCCGCAACGATGGTCGCGATCGCCGCGATCGGCGACAGGTAGAAGGTGACGGGGACGAGCAGGGCGGTCGCCATCGTCGCCGACAAGCCCGGCAGCGAGCCGATCACGAGCCCGTACACGGAAGCCGCGAACATCGCGATGATGACCTCCCAGGTGGAGATCAGTGCGAACGCATCAATCAGGGTTTTCAGCATGGGATTACCAGGGCGTCGGCAGCAGGCCGGCAGGCAGTGGCACGCGGAGCAGCTTGCCGAAGATGAGGTGAATGGCGAACGGCGAGAGTGCCGCGAGCGGCAACGCCAGCTTCCACTTCGCCCCTAGCGCGGTCGACGTCACGTAGACCATGATCGCCGCGGTGATGATGAAGCCGAGCCGGTCGGCGGCAAAGACGTAGAACAGCAGCAGCGCCGGCGGCAGCAGCGCGCGCAGGCCGTAGAGATTGCCCTGCGGCGGCGGGCTAGCTGCCTGGCCGTCCTCGAACGGGATGAGCTCTTCCTCCTCCTCGAAGGAATGGCCGATGCCGAACACGATCGCGAGCCCGCATAGCGCGAGCCCCGTCCCGATCACCAGCGGAAACACGTTGGGGCCGACCGGCTGCCCCGGCACCGGCGGCAAGATCCAACCGCCATAGGCGGCGGCTGCGCCGAGTGCGACGAGAAACGATCCCGTGACGGAGTCGGGAAGACGCATGGGGGAGTCCTACAAAGAGTGTTCTCCCGCTCCCCGCGCGCGGGGAGAGGGTTGGGGTGAGGGGGGTTCTCCGCGAGGACGGTGAGAGTTGGATTCGTGGAGAGTCCCCCTCACCCGGAATCCGCGCCTTGCGCGAATTCCGGCCTCTCCCCGCAGGCGGGGAGAGGCGATCAGAGCGTCGCAGTACCAGGTCACGCCTTGCTCAGGCCGGCCGCCTTCATCGCCTCGCCCATCTGGGCGTCGCCCTTGTCCATGAAGCCGGCGAAATGGGCGCCATCGCCCCACACGGTGCCAAAGCCGCGATTGCTCATGAAGTCCTTGAACTCGGCGGAGTCGTAGACCTTCTTCAGGGCCGCGGTGAGCTTCGTTGCGATCTCCGGCGGCAGGTTCTTGGGCGCGCCGATGCCGCGCCAGGCGCCGGTCGCGTAATCGATGCCCATCGCCTCCTTCAGCGTCGGCACGTCCTTGAAGATCGGATTGCGCGCCGGTGCCATGATGGCGAGGCTCCTGGCCTTGCCGGCCTCGATGATGGCGCGCGCTTCCGGCACCGAGCAGGTGGTGAGGTCGAGGCCGCCGGCGGCGAGATCCTGCATGGCTGGCGCCGCGCCGTTCGAGGGCACCCAGGCGACCTGGTTGGCGGGTAGGCCCATCGCCTGCATCCAGCCGACCAGCGCCAGATGCCAGATGCCGCCCTGGCCGGTGCCCGAAGCCTTGAACTTGCCCGGGGGCGCCGCCTTGATCGCCTCGGCGAGCTCCTTGACCGTCTTGTACGGCGAGGAGGAGGAGACCTGAATGCCGGGCGGATCCTCGTTCATCAGCGCCAGCGGCGTGTAGCTCTTCGGCGTCAGGTCGGTGAGGCCCTGCCAGTGCATCATCGAGATTTCGACCGTGAGCATGCCGATGGTGTAGCCGTCGGGCTGCGCGGTTGCGATCGCACTGTGGCCGACGACGCCGGAGCCACCGGTGCGGTTGACCACGTTGAAGGGCTGGCCGAGATCTTTCTCCAGCAGCGCCGCGACGATGCGCGCGGTCGCGTCGGTGCCACCGCCGGCGCCCCAGGGCACGATCACGGTGACCGGCCGCGCCGGATAGGTTTGCGCGCGTGCGGGCTTGAACCCGAAAGCGGCGGATGCCGCAACGGCGGCGGATGAAGCCGCAAAGGTGCGGCGCGAAATCTTGGACATTGAATGCCTCCCAGCGGCGCCCGTGACGTCGGGCGCTCTTGTCAACGGCGGCATTCTAGTCGGCTTTGCGGCGCCGCTGCAAGGTAGCGCTACCAATGGGATCGTACTGTTGTGTGAAAGCTGGAGGCCCACCGGAAAGGCCAGTCGGAAATCGGGTGGGTTTTGCCCGCGCAAGTCGCCAACCTCAGCGCGTAACGAAAGCCAAAGGCAAGCCATGACCCAAGCCTACTACAGCGCCGTGCTGGACCACCCGCTGGACGAAGTCTGGTCGCTCATCCGCGATTTCAACAACTATCCCGCTTATATCGACGGGGTGAGCGAGAGCGTGATCGAAGACGACAAGCGCGGCGACGAAGTCGGCGCCATCAGGCGCTTCTGCTATCTCGGAAACTGGATCCGCCAGCGCCTGGTCGATCACTCGGACCGGCAGCACAGCCTGACCTATGCCGGTCTCGAAGCGCTGCCATATCCGCAAGATGACGGGAGCCAGAGGCCGGCGCCGACGCGCTACCAAGGCACCATGCATCTGCGCCCGATCATCGAACGCGACCGCACCCTCATCGAATGGTCGGTCGCCCTCGATACGGAACCTGCGGACGCCGATCGCTGGCAAGCGCTGTTTGGCTCCTGGATTCCCGATTGGACGGACTCACTTGCGCGGACATTGGCTCGCGTCAGTCCGCGATCGCGTTAGCGAGCGCTCACTGCGCGTCCGCGTCGCCCTTCGGCCGTGCGCCGCCGAAGATGCGGGTGCCTTCCGCTGTCAGGTAGGGCTTCAGCGCCTCCCACGGCACGAACGCGACATATTCGCCCTCGGCGTAGGGGCCGACGGCGTAGGGCGGGTAATGGAAGGTGAGGCCGGAGCTCTTGCCCGCTTCGGCTGAGGGCGCGAGCGTCACTGCGCCGATCCTGAGTAGGCTCGGCGCAACGCCCTTGAACCACTCGTCGGTCGCTGTCTCGCTGGCGTCGCGCTTCTTCTTTTCGGCTTTCAGCGAGACGAGCACGGCCTTCACCATCGCCTTCATGGTCGCCCCATTGTCGGCAGTCTCGGCGAAGAACGGGCGAATCGAGATGCGCTTGTTCTCGGTCTTGTCCCACAGGATCGTATTTACGTCCGAGTTCGGATGGGCACCGTGCGTGTCCATGTAGTCGTCGCGCAGGACGCTGACGTAGCGATCGGCAACCACCGAGCGGATCGTGTATCTGCGCTCGAAATCCCAGCCGCCGTCCTTGAAGAACTGCGGATCCTCCTTGCGCGAGGCAGCGGCTTCGGCCGCGTTCTTGTCGAGCCATTTCCTGCCTTCAGCAAGGCAATCGGCCGCCAGCGCTGCATCGGCCTTGACCTTATCGTCGAGGAAGATTCGCGCCTCGATGCTCTTGGTCTTGATAACGGCGTCGGGCTTGGGTTCGGCTGCGCTTGCCAGACCGACCAGCGCGCCGCAAACCGCGGCCGCAGCCAGCGCGCGCATGAACGTTGGCGCGGGAAACATCACGCAAAATCCTTCTTGTCGGAAGATCGGCGGCGTCGGTTACTCCGCCGCCTCGCTATGCCCGAGCCGGGCGTTCAGCTTGCGGATCAGCTCCTCGGCTGCGTCCGCGATCACGGTGCCGGGCGGGAAGATGGCTTCGGCGCCGGCGGCATAGAGCGCATCGTAATCCTGCGGCGGCACCACGCCGCCGACGATAATCATGATGTCGTCGCGGCCCTGCTTCTTCAGCGCCGTCTTCAGCTCGGGCACGGCGGTGAGATGGGCGGCGGCGAGTGAGGAGACGCCGAGGATATGGACGTCGTTCTCGACCGCCTGCCGCGCGGCTTCATCCGCCGTGGCGAACAGCGGCCCGATATCGACGTCGAAGCCGATGTCGGCGAAGGCAGACGCAATCACCTTCTGGCCGCGGTCGTGGCCGTCCTGGCCGATCTTGGCGACCAGGATGCGCGGCCGGCGGCCCTCCGCCTCCTCGAAGGCGTCGATCAGCGCCTGAACCTTCTCGACCTGGTTACCCATGCTGGACGCCTCCCGCTTGTAGACGCCGGTGATGGATTTGATCTCGGCGCGGTGCCGGCCGAACACCTTCTCCATCGCCTCCGAAATCTCGCCGACGGTTGCCTTGGCCCGTGCAGCGTCGATGGCGAGTGCGAGCAGATTGCCGTTGCCTTCGCCGGCCGAGCGCGTCAGCGCGGCGAGGGCGTCATCGACGTCCTTCTGATTGCGCTCGGATTTCAGCCGCGTCAGCTTGTCGATCTGCAAGCGGCGGACATTGGTGTTGTCGACCTTGAGGATGTCGATGGGAGCTTCGTCGGTCGGCTTGTACTTGTTGACGCCGATCACCGCCTGCTTGCCGGCATCGATCCGAGCCTGAGTTTTCGCCGAGGCTTCCTCGATACGCAGCTTCGGCACGCCGGCCTCGATCGCCTTGGCCATGCCGCCGAGCTCCTCGACCTCCTGGATATGGCTCCAGGCCTTCGCCGCGAGGTCGCGCGTCAGCCGCTCAACATAATACGAACCGCCCCAGGGATCGATGATGCGGGTGGTGCCGCTCTCTTGCTGGAGGAAAAGCTGGGTGTTGCGGGCGATACGCGCCGAGAAATCGGTCGGCAGCGCCAAGGCCTCGTCGAGCGCATTGGTGTGCAGCGACTGGGTGTGGCCTTGGGTGGCCGCCATCGCCTCGACGGTGGTGCGCATCACGTTGTTGAAGACGTCCTGCGCCGTCAGCGACCAGCCCGAGGTCTGGCTGTGCGTGCGCAGTGACAGCGAGCGCGGGTCTTTCGGGTTGAACGGCTTCAGCAGCTTCGCCCAGAGCAGGCGCGCGGCGCGCAGCTTGGCGACTTCCATGAAGAAGTTCATGCCAATCGCCCAGAAGAACGACAGGCGCGGCGCGAAACGGTCGACGTCGAGGCCGGCGGCAAGGCCGGCGCGCAGATATTCGACGCCGTCGGCGAGCGTATAGGCGAGCTCGAGGTCCTGCGTGGCGCCGGCCTCCTGCATGTGATAGCCGGAGATCGAGATCGAATTGTACTTCGGCATCTTCTGCGAGGTGTAGGCGAAGATGTCCGAGATGATCCGCATCGAAGGCGCAGGCGGATAGATGTAGGTGTTGCGCACCATGAACTCTTTCAGAATGTCGTTCTGAATCGTCCCTGAGAGTTTTTCCGGCGGCACGCCCTGTTCCTCGGCAGCCGCGACATAAAGCGCGAGGATCGGCAGCACCGCGCCGTTCATGGTCATGGACACGCTCATCTGGTCGAGCGGAATCCCTGCGAACAGCGTGCGCATGTCGTAGATGGAATCGATGGCAACGCCCGCCATGCCGACATCGCCGCCAACGCGCGGATGGTCGCTGTCATAGCCGCGATGGGTGGCGAGGTCGAAGGCGACCGAGAGGCCTTTCTGTCCCGCCGCGAGGTTGCGGCGGTAGAACGCGTTGGAATCCTCCGCCGTGGAGAAGCCGGCATATTGCCTGACGGTCCAGGGCTGGTTGACATACATGGTGGGGTAGGGACCACGCAGATAGGGCGCGATGCCGGGATAAGTCTCGAGGAAATCGAGCCCGGCGACATCTGCCTCGCCATAAGCGGGCTGCACCAGAATGCCCTCGGGCGTCAGCCACGGCTCGGCGCTGCCGGTCGGCGCGGCGGTGGTTGTGCGCGCGAAGGCGACGTCTGCGAAATTGGGAATGCGGCTCATGGTCTCAACCATATCATAGACGCTCAATCATGATCCGGATGCTGATGGCTGACGATGGTCGCCATCTTCTCCGGTCCGTAATTCTGTTGCGTGGTCTGGCTCGGCAGGTTGGCGATGCCGACCACCCAGCCGAGGCGGGACTCGGTGCCGAACTGCCGCGTCGGTATCACCCGGTCGGGATGGTCGAAAGCGCCGGTCATGATCTCGATACGGTCGCCGTCGATGCGGCCAAAGCTCAGCGGGGTGCCGCAGGCGGCGCAAAAGCCGCGCTCGGCGATCGAAGAGGAGCGGAAGAATGAGGGTTGCCCCTTGGTCCAGGCAAAGTCCGTCTTGTTGATGTCGGCGAAGGAGGCGAATGGCGCGCCGGCCGCCTTCTGGCACATCCGGCAGTGGCAGATCGAGATCCTGGTCGGCGCCGTCATGACCCCAAAGCGCACGGCGCCGCATTGGCAGCCGCCGGTGAGAACGGGTTTGCTGGTTTCGGTCATGCCTGTTCCATCCGTCGATAGGCGTCTTGCAGCGTCGCAAGCGCATCGCCGCCGGCGAAGACGAAACCGGTGACGCCGGCCGCGCGCAGCACCGCCTCGGCATCGGTCGGGCGGCCTGCCAGATAGATATGGCGCGCGCCTGCCGTTTGCAGGGCCCGTGCCGCGGCTTCGGCGTGTTCCGCATAGACCTTGTCGCTGGAACAAAGGCAGGCGAGTTCGGCGCCGGAAGCCTTGAAAGCGGCTGCGAGCCTGGCCGGATCGGCAAAGCCCTCGCTGTCGACTGCCTGGATGCCGCCGGCTTCGAAGAAGCTCTTGGCAAAGGTCGCCCGTGCCGTGAAATCGGCGGGCGTGCCGAGATTGGCCAGGAACACTTTTGGCCGCGCGCCACGTGCCTTCAACGCGGCATCCGACTTGTCGCGCAACGCTTCGAACGGTTCCGCAAGCCGGATCGGCGGTAGCGCCTCGAACTTGTATTTTTGCTCACCGTAAGGCGGAAGCGCGATCGGCGTCGCCTTCAGCACGACCGTCTCGCTCTCGTGCAGGTTTGGAAACTCGCTGGCGCCGGTCAGCACGTCGCGGCGCTTTGCGATGTTGGCGTCGCGCGCTTTTCGTGTCGCCGCGACCTTGCCCTGGAACAGACCCTGCTGAAGCGCTGCGAAGGCGCCGCCGGCTTTCTCGCTCTCCTGGAACAGCGCCCAGGCGGCGTCGCAGAGCTGCGCCGTCAGCGTCTCGATGCCGCCGGCGCCGGCGGCGGGATCGCTGACCTTGGCGAGGTTGCTCTCTTCCAACAGCAAGAGCTGCGTGTTGCGCGCCACGCGCCGCGCGAACGGATCGGGTAGCCCGAGCGCCAGCGTGTGCGGCAGCACGGTGATCGCATTGGCGCCGGCAAGCCCCGCCGCAAAGGTCGCGATGGTCGCGCGCAGCATGTTCACGTAAGGGTCGCGCTGCGTCAGCATGCGCCAGGCCGTATCGGCGGCGATGAACAGCGGTTTTGGCGTGAGCCCGGACGCCGTCTCGATGCGCGCCCAGAGCAGCCGCAGCGCGCGGAATTTGGCCATGGTCAGGAACTGGTCGGCATCGGCGGAAAGCCGCGCATAGACCATGCCCTGCGCCTGCTCCAGCGCAATGCCGGCGCCTTCGATCGCGCGCAGATAGGCAACGCCGCAGGCGAGCACGAAGGCGAGCTCCTGCACCTCCGAGCCGCCGGCATCATGGATCACGCGCCCGTCGGCGGAAGCAAACGGCCCCTTGAAGCCGAGCGCCGCCAGGCCCTTGATGGCGCTGGTGACGGCGGGAACAATTTCCTCCCACGTATAAGGGCTGTGCCCCCACACAGCGCCAGCCGCGAGCGGATCGAGCCCGAAGCGGATGTTGCAGGCGGCGGGATCGAGGCCAGCACTCTTCACATATTCCGCGACATGGATCGCGGCCGTCCGCGATTGCGGCCCGATCTGGAGCTCGAGGCCGATGCCGGCATCGAGATGGATGTCCTTCAAGACTTTTGCGACTGCATCGGCCGAAGGTTCCAGGCCGAAACCGTGGGCGCCGCTGCCGCCGGCGAACACCAGCGCGAGCCCCGTCGCGCCATTCTCGAGATCGGTCAGCGCTTGCGCGTTCGCGGCGGCCGCATCGGGATGATCGATCCGCTGCATGATCTGCCAAGGCGCAGCCAGCGGCCGGCCCGCCACGGGCGCAACGCCCTTGGCGCGCGGGTAGAGCGGTTCGATCTTCAGGCCATCATAGGTCTTGCCGACCAGCTTCTCGAACGGCGCGCCCTTCAGCACGCCGTCGACCAGCTTGCGCCAGTCTTCGATCGTGGCCTTGGGGAAATCCGCCGCCAGCGGCAGGTCGTCAGTCACGGAGGTCATACGGCCCAGGGCTCCCGACAATCTTGTTATTCGCAGGCGAAATTGCCACGGCGGACCGTCCCTGCAAACGGTTGTTTTTGGTTAGCCGGTATCCGGAAGCCGCTCAATGCCTTGCGTCGAGACGCTGGCGAGCCCGTCACGCACACGGATGCCTGATATCACGCGGTCGGGCGCGATTTCGGCCAGCGGCACCAGCACGAAGGCGCGCTCGAACAGGCGCGGATGCGGCAGGGTCAGATCGGGCTTCTGCAAGCTCACATCGTCATAGGCGATCATGTCGAGATCGAGCGTGCGCGGGCCCCAGCGCCGCTCCTTGTCCCGCGTGCGGCCGAATTTCTGCTCGACCTTCTGGAGCACGAACAGCAGTGCATGCGGATCGAGGCTGGTCTCGATCTCGATGCAGGCATTGATGAAGGGGTCCTGGTCCTCGTCGCCCCAGGCCGGCGTCGTGTAGTCCGAGGACCGCGCAATCAGCGCGGCTTGCGCCATGCCGCAAATATGCGCGATCGCCTTACCGAATGTCGCGCGGACATCGCCGACATTGCCGCCGAGTGCGATCAGCACGCTTGCCATATTAGGGATGCCGCGAGCGCGTCAGCATGATGCCGACATCGTCGAAGATCGCGGCGATCGGCGCATGCGGCTTGTGCACAGTGATCTTCACGGCGCGGATGCGCGGGAAATGCGACAGGATGGCATCGGCGACCGCGCCGGCCGCGCGCTCCAGGAGCTTGTAGTTGGTGTTCTTGAACGCTGCCGTCGTGGTCGCCACGACCTCGGCGTACGACACGGTGTCGGCGAGCCGGTCGCTACGCGAAGGCTCCGACAGATCGGTATAGAGTTCGAGATCGATGACGAAGCGCTGGCCGACTTCGGTTTCGTGATCCATGACGCCGTGGCGGGCATGGATCGACAGGCCGGTCACGAAGATCGTATCGGTCATGGCTTGCTCTCGATTGCGTGCGCCACCCGCAGGGCCTGCAAGGTTTCGGCGACGTCATGGGTCCGGATGATCTTGGCGCCGCGCTGCGCGGCGATGAGGTGCGCGGCGATCGAGCCGGCGAGCCGCTCTTTCGGCTCCGACGGCGACACCGAAGCGATGAAGCGCTTGCGCGAGGCGCCGACCAGGATCGGCAGGCCGAACATGTCAAGTTCACGCAGCCGCGCCAGCGCGATCATGCTCTGCTCGGCCGTCTTGCCGAAACCGATGCCGGGATCGAGCACGATTTTTTCCCGC
The DNA here is from genome assembly GCF_900099855.1 of Bradyrhizobium sp. Rc2d. Lineage (NCBI taxonomy): Bacteria > Pseudomonadati > Pseudomonadota > Alphaproteobacteria > Hyphomicrobiales > Nitrobacteraceae > Bradyrhizobium > Bradyrhizobium sp. Rc2d. The sequence continues at coordinate 65,248 of NZ_FNCU01000021.1, forward strand.
GCGATGCCGGCCTTGGCCGCAATATCCAGCGAGCGCAGGAAGAAGGTCTTCATGTCCGTGACGATGTCGATGGTGGGGTCGGCATTGTCGCGGTTATGCATGACGATGACCGGAACGCCTTTCGCAGCGACCAGCGGTGCCATGGCGGCGTCGCGTTGCAGACCCCAGACATCGTTGACGATGGCCGCGCCTTGGTCGAGCGCGAAGGCCACCACCTCCGCCTTCATGCTGTCGATCGAGACGGGCACCCCAAGCGCCACGACACCAGCCAGCACCGGCTTCAGCCGGGCGAGCTCGTATTCCGCCGTGACCGGTTGGGCGCCCTTGTAGGGCCGAGTGGACTCGGCGCCAATATCGATAATGTCGACGCCATCAGCGATCATCGCCCGGGCTCGCGCGAAGGCCTGGTCGGGCGCGATGAACTCGCCGCCGTCGGAGAAGGAATCCGGGGTGACGTTCAGCACCCCCATCACCGCCGGAATCGATCGTTCCAGCAGCGTCCGCAGCACGTCGGCCCCGGCCGAGCCGGCCGGCGGGACGGATGGAGAGGGCGAGGCACTCATGCGCGTGGCTTTAGCGGTCGGGGAGGGGGAGTCAAGACGGAAGGGGGGCCGACATGCCCGCGGGTGCCAACACCCTCGCTGTCATTGCCCGCGAAGGCGGGCAATTCAGTATTCCAGAGGCGAGCCCGTGATACGGAGCAGCCGCGGCGTACTGGATACCCCGCCTTCGCGGGGTATGACGACGGAGTTTGGGGGATGCAGTGATGCCCGTCAGCAAACGGCGCCGAGAGCTAACGCGGCTAGCCGTATGCTAAGAGAGACGCCGCCCTAATACGTAATCTTCGGCGGCAGCTTCTTCGCTTTGGCGATGATTTCGCCGACCGACTTCTCGGAAGGCAGGATGCGGAGGAGCTTCTTCTTCTCGTTGGCGTCCCGCATGCTCTGGGCGAGCCTCGCCGGATTCCGATAAGCAAGCTCGCGTACGGTGGTGACGCCGGCGGCGCGGACGAGGCCGACCTTGGCCCGGCCCATGCCGGGGATGCGCATGTAGTCCGAGACGTTGGCCCATTCCAGCAGCAGTTGCTCGCTGATGCCGGTCTTGGCGGACAGTGCCTTGCGGCCCTTCACGGTGGAGGCGGCTTCGAGCAGCGCGTCGGTGGTGCGGATTCCTTGCGCCTTCAATTTGTTGGCGGCAAAGGCCGACAGGCCGTCAATCTCGGAGATCGGATATGTCATGATACTCGAATATGAAATGCGTGGCTTCAGGCGAACTGGCTGAGGCCCGGCGTCCCCGCGATGATCTTGCCCATCTGATCCGCTCCGATTTTGTCTCGGCCGAAGCGGAAAAGTTCACGGGCGACGTTTTGAATCTCCGACATGCCCAGTCCAAGGCCCATCAGGCGCGAGCCGACGGCCATCAGGCCGCCGCCCATCAGCCGCGACAGTCCGCCGCCGCTCTTGCACGCCTCGATCGCGGCTTCTGCTCCGGGGATTTGATCAATTAGAGCCTGAACGCTGTCGGAAGGACCCTCGCTGCGGAGGAAGCCCAGGATAATGCCGACGGTCTTTTCCGCGACAGCACTATCTATGCTGGCGTTTGTCGCCAGCCGTCCGATCAGCTCGTCCATATGGCCTGCCCCTCAGCCGGTTCACATGCCGGAGTATTGCTTTCGAAAATGATCTTGAGCCGGTGCGATGCGAAATTCAAGCGATGAACGCACGCCTCGCCGCGATTCAGCTTCGAACGCGTAAGCAGTGTTGCAGCGGTGCAAGAGCGGAGATGGAATCAGCAAAAAAATACCGCGGTGCGAACGCTCCATTCCGACTTTCGGCTGATATTTCCGCCAATGTCGCATGTTTGGGACGCGTTGAATGGTTTTAATCGACGCACAACATGCGTTAAACTACGGAACTAATGCATTCGAGTTTCGATACGCGAAACCTGCAGAGATCAGTGAGAATTATGACCGCACAGGACAGCAAGCTCGGTGACACCGACGCCAAGATTTTCGTCGGCAAGGGAGACGAGCAGGCCTGGCTGACGCTGGCGCTCGCCAATCGCCACGGCCTCGTCACCGGTGCAACCGGAACCGGCAAGACGGTCTCGCTGCAAGTGATGGCGGAAGGATTTGCGCGCGCCGGTGTTCCGGTCTTCGCCGCAGACATCAAGGGCGACCTCTCCGGCATCTCCGAGGTCGGCGAAGCCAAAGATTTCATCGTCAAGCGCGCCACCGAGATGGGGCTGGCCTTCCAGCCCGACCAGTTCTCGACGGTGTTCTGGGACGTGTTCGGCGAGCAGGGCCACCCGGTGCGGGCGACCGTCACGGAAATGGGGCCGCTTCTGCTCGCGCGCATGCTCGATCTGAACGACGTGCAGGAAGGCGTGCTCAACGTCGCCTTCCGCGTCGCCGACGACAACGGTCTTGCCTTGATCGACATGAAGGACCTTCGCGCGCTGCTCGACGCCATCGTGCCCGATAGCGGGAAGAAGGGGGCGGACGCGGAGGAGGATCCGTTCGCCGTCATCCGCAAGGCCGCCCAGGGCTTCGGCAATGTCACCAAGGCGACCGTCGGCACCATCCAGCGCCAGCTCCTGGTGCTGGAGAACCAGGGTGGCACCAAATTCTTCGGCGAGCCGGCGCTGACGCTGAAGGACTTCATGAAGACCGACCGTGACGGCCGCGGCATGGTCAACATCCTGGTCGCCGACAAGCTGCTCCAGAGCCCGCGACTTTATGCGACATTCCTGTTGTGGATGCTGTCGGAGCTGTTCGAGGAGCTGCCCGAGGCCGGCGACTTGCCCAAGCCGAAGCTCGTGTTCTTCTTCGACGAGGCGCATCTGTTGTTCAACGACGCGCCCAAAGCGCTGATGGACAAGATCGAGCAGGTGGTGCGTCTGATCCGCTCCAAGGGCGTTGGCGTCTACTTCGTGACGCAGAACCCGGTCGACGTGCCCGACCGCGTGCTCGGGCAACTCGGCAACCGGGTCCAGCATGCGCTGCGCGCCTTCACCCCGCGCGATCAGAAGGCGGTCGCCGCCGCAGCCCAGACCTTCCGGCCCAACCCGAATCTCGACACCGCCAAGGTGATCATGGAGCTCGGCAAGGGCGAGGCGCTGGTATCCTTCCTCGAAGGCAACGGCACCCCTTCGATTGTGGAGCGGGTGATGATCCGGCCGCCATCGGCCCGGATCGGACCGATCACGCCGGAGGAGCGCAAGACGATCATGGCGGCGAGCCCGGTCATGGGCAAATACGACACCGCCGTCGATTCCGAGTCCGCCTACGAGATCCTTCAGAAGCGCCTCGCCGGCACGGCGGCAACGGCCGACGGTTCGGCAGGCGGAAGCGGTGGCGGCGTCCTCGGCCAGATCGGCTCGATCGTCGGCACCATCTTCGGCACCAACGTCAAGCGTGGCCGGCTGTCGACCGGCCAGGTCATTGCGCGCGACGTGACGCGATCGGTGACTAATCAGGTGATCGGGGGGATGGCCGCAAATATCGGCAAGTCGGTCGCCGGCCAGCTCGGCGGCTCGATCGGCCGCACCCTGGTTCGCGGCGCGCTCGGCGGATTGCTGCGGCGGTAGGCAGCAGGTCCGGCCATGACGCTGCGGAAGATTTAGCGGCCATCGGGGAGGCCATCACCACCGGCACAAATTCCGGTGAGGGACTCTCCAAACATCCGTCCGTCTGCTACGTGGTAGTCCGCCGCCGACTGGACCCTACCGTGATCTCCGCCACCCCGTTAGCCAAACCCGATGCGCCGAGACGCCTGTCGTTGCGTGCGCCGCTCGACCTGCTTTTCCTGTTCTGCTGCCTCCTCCTGACCGCCGACGTGCTCATTCCTGAGATCTTCGGCCACGGCAAGACCAAGGATTACGGGCTGTGGTACTGGGCCGGGCAGCAGGTCTTGCAGGGGCGGCCGCTCTATCCCGGTGACATCAGCGACTATTTCGAGTTCATCTATCCACCACTGCCGGCGGTCCTGCTGGCGATCCCGAGCTGGTTCGGCAAGATCCCGCTCTATGTCGTGCTGTCGATCCTGAATGCGGTGGCGTGGTGGTGCACCGGGACGTTCTCCCAGGTGTTGGCCGGATCGGACCGCAGGGCCGGTCCGTGGCTGGAAGCGCTGCCCGCCTTCGTCACCGTCACCTTCGTGTTCGACATGTTCGACCTCGGCCAGCCGAACCTCGTCCTGCTCGCGATGATGCTCTACGGCTTCTGGAGCTTGCGGCATCAGCGCCACTGGCTTGCTGGCCTCATGTTCGCGCTCGCGACCGCCATCAAGGTGTTTCCAATTGCGGTGCTGCCTTATCTCGTCTGGCGGCGGAAGTGGGAGGCCGTGGTCGCGACCGTCGCCTTCATCGGCATTCTTCTTTACGTCGTGCCGGCGCCGATCCGCGGCTTCGAGCGCAACGCGGCCGAGCTTGCGACCTGGTACCAGGCCATGGTCGGGAGCAGCTCGGAAAAAGGCTTTGGCCAGCGCGGCGAGCAGAACTGGTCGTGGGTCAACCAGTCTCTCATTGCCGTCACGCATCGCCTGGTCCGGCCGATCAATTACAATCTAGAAGATACCAACAAGCCGCCGCGTACGATGAACGTCATCGACGTCGACTACCGGACGGCGAACTGGATCGTGCTCGCGCTGTCGGCACTGCTCGGGCTCGGCTTCGTCGCGATCATGCCTCGGCAAGCGCGGCGCACGGCGCGCTCCGATGCCGAGGAGCTCGGCATCCTGTTCTGCCTGATGACGATTGCCTCGCCTCTGGCGCGACAATACTATTTCATGTGGTTGTTCTTCCCGATGACGGTGCTGATGCATCGGGCTGCCTTCGACGCGCGGGCGAATGTGCGGCTGGGAACCTGGCTCGCTTTGGGCGCGGCCGGCATCCTCATGCTGCTGTCGCTGCCGTGGTTTCCCAATGTCATCCAGGCCTGGGGCAATAATCTCGTTGCGACCGCCATTCTTGCCGGCAGCCTCGCATGGCACATCCGGCACCCGCCGGTTGCGGCTGGCCCCGAGGCCGCGCCGGCGCTAAAAGCGCAGACACCTTGAGCCCCCGATTTCTTGAGACTCGAAAGTCAGGATCACGACCATGGCCAATGCGCAGCTTCAATCCGTGCTCGACCACATCGACAAGGATTTCGACAACAGCCTGGAGCGCCTGTTCTCGTTGTTGCGGATCAAGTCGATCTCCGCGGATCCGGCCTTCGCCGCCGATTGCAAGGCGGCGGCCGAGCATCTCGCCAAGGACATCGCGAGCCTCGGTGTTGCCACTGAAGTGAGGCCGACCGCCGGCCATCCCGCCATCGTCGGCAAGACCGGGGCAGGCGGACGACCGCACGTGCTGTTCTACGGCCATTACGACGTACAGCCGGTCGATCCGCTCGATCTCTGGCACCGTCCGCCGTTCGAGCCTGTCGTCACCGACCATGCCGATGGCCGCAAGATCATCGTCGCGCGCGGTGCCGAGGACGACAAGGGCCAGGTCATGACCTTCGTCGAGGCCTGCCGCGCCTGGAAAAAGGTGACGGGCTCGCTGCCGATCGACATCACCTTCCTGATCGAAGGCGAGGAGGAGGTCGGCTCGAAGAATTTCGTGCCCTTCATCGAGGCCAACAAGGACGAATTCAAAGCCGACTACGTGCTGGTCTGCGACACCGGCATGTGGGACCGCAACACGCCTGCGATCACGACGTCGTTGCGCGGCCTGCTCTATGAGGAGCTGAAGATCACCGCCGCCAATCGCGATCTGCATTCCGGCGTGTTCGGCGGCAGCGCGATGAACCCGATCCGGGTGCTGACGAAAATTCTCGGTGGCCTGTTCGATGACGACAACCGCATCACCATCCCCGGCTTCTATGACGGCGTGAAGGACCTGCCGCCCGATATCCTCGAGCAGTGGAAGAAGCTCAATCTCACGCCGGAGATGTTTTTGAAGCCTATCGGCCTGTCGATCCCGGCGGGCGAGAAGGGCCGGCTACTGATTGAGCAGGCCTCCTCGCGTCCGACCTGCGACGTCAACGGCATCTGGGGCGGCTATATCGGCGAGGGCTCCAAGACGGTGATCCCGTCGCACGCATCGGCCAAGGTCTCGTTCCGTCTGGTCGAGGGGCAGGATCCCGCAAAGATCCGCAAGGCCTTCCGCGACTATGTGACGGCGCACATTCCGGGCGACTGCAAGGTCGAGTTCGGCGACCATTCCGCCGCGCCTGCGGTCGCGCTCGACTGGAACATGAAGCCGCTTGCCGCCGCCAGCAAGGCGCTGACCGAGGAATGGGGCAAGGAGACCGTGCTGATGGGCTCGGGCGCCTCGATCCCGATCGTCGCCGATTTCAAGCGCACGCTCGGCCTCGACTCGCTGCTGGTCGGCTTCGGCCTCGACGACGACAACATCCATTCGCCGAACGAGAAGTACGACCTCCGCAGCTTCCAGAAGGGCATCCGCTCCTGGGCCAGGATTCTCGCGGCGCTGGCGGAAGTGAAATAAAGGCGGTGTCGTAGGGTGGGCAAAGCGCAGCGTGCCCACCACTTCCGAGGCGAGCTGCGAGATGGTGGGCACGGCGCTATGCGCCTTTGCCCACCCTACGAGACCTATCCTCGTCATTGCGAGCGAAGCGACTTGTCCGCCGAAGCTTTAGCGAAGGCGGAAGCATTCCAGAATCCCTCCGCGGAAATAGCCTGGATTGCTTCGTCGCATCAGCGCAAAATTGCTACGCAATTTTGTCGCGAGCTCCTCGCAATGACGGCGGAGGGCGCCCCCAAATAAAAACGCCGCCCGGAATTGAGCGGCGTTTCATTCCAAAACGTGCAGAGGTAGGTGACGTCTACCCTACACCAAATCCCGAAAATCTCAAGAGCGGTAGCCGGGAAGCTCGCGGTCGAGCTTGCGCAGCAGCGGCGGCCACACGAGGTTGGTGGCGCGCAGCTCGGCGCGGTCGCGGTTCGACAGCAGCTCGGTGTTCTTGTCGATCGCGACGTCATCGACCGGATAGACCGGCGTGCCCAGCGCGCGCGTGCGCACCTGCATCGAGCAGGCACGCTCGAGGTGATACATGCGCTCGAAGGCGGAGGCGACCGAGCGGCCGACCGTTAGCGTGCCATGGTTGCGCAGGAGCATGTGGTTGTGGTCGCCGAGGTCCTGCTGGAGCCGCGGCCGCTCGTCGTGGTCGAGCGCGATGCCTTCATAGTCGTGATAGGCGAGGTCGTGGGTGACGAGCTGGGCGGTCTGGTTCAGCGGCAACAGGCCTTCGGCGCTGCTCGACACCGCGGTGCCGTCGAGCGTGTGGAGATGCAGCGCGCAGATCGCGTCCTCGCGCACCTCGTGGATCGCCGAATGGATGGTGAAGCCGGCCGGGTTGATGCTGTATTCGCTCTCGGAGAGCTGATTGCCGTGCAAATCGACCTTGACGAGGCTCGACGCCGTGATCTCGTCGAACATCAGCCCGTAGGGATTGATGAGGAAGTGATGGTCGGGGCCGGGCACGCGCGCCGAGATGTGGGTGTCGACCAGATCGTCCCAGCCGTACAGCGCGACCAGGCGATAGCAGGCGGCGAGATTGACCCGTTGCTGCCACTCGGCCTCCGTCATGTTCGACGGCACTTCCTTCAGGCGCGCTTCCGCTGGCGACATAGCTGATCTCTCCGAACATCGTTGTTGCGGGGAGAGAGCGTAGTCTTGGGTGAGGTGGACGGCAAGGCGCAAGGAGCGTGGCTGTCGCGCGTAGCCTGCATGGAGCTTCCGCCGTAGCTCGAAGAGCGAAGGCGGAAGCGCAATGCGGGACGCCTGATCCCGGATTTCGCTTGCGCTCCATCCGGGCTACGGGCCCGAAGAAAATGATTACGGCGCCGGGATCGACAGCAGGCTGGAAATGCTGCGGCCGCGGATGTCGTAGACGCGGGCGAACACCACATCGTCGCGCTTGATCTCGACCATGACGGGCGCGCTGAGGCCCTTGCAGTAGAACTCGCCCAGCGTCATCGCGAAATCGGCCGCATTGGAGTCCCAGCCGATGGTGAAGTCGGGTCCGAGCGCGACCTGGGCTGGACGCTGCGGACCGCACACCGCGACCTTCCATTTGCGATTGACCGGCGGCACTTCCTGGCGCTCGATCAACTGCTCGCGCAATTCATCGGAAGCCTGCTTCAGCGCCAAGCCCCAATAGTCCAGCATGAAGCGGTCGTCGGCGCCGCGCACGGTGCCGGCGATGTGGTTGAAATGGGTGTATTGATAGGGATGCAGCCGGATCATCTCGGCGAGCGACAGCGCAAGGCCGAAGCAGAAGGTGGTGAGCACGACCGGCTGCCAGGTGCGGTGATTGGCGCGCAGGCGCTCCATGGCCCAGGCAAACGCGACGCCGCCGAGCACCGCCATCGGCGGGATCACGAAGACGAAATGGCGGATGCCATTGTACAGCGCCGGCCGCTTCACCATTGCGATCGCGAGCGGCAGGGTCGCGGCCAGCGTCAGCATCAAGAGGATGGTCTTGCGGCGCGCGGGAACCTCGCGGCGCGGCAGCAGTGCGAAGGTGCCGATCACGGCGCCGGCCATCAGCACCAGCATGACCTCGGGCAGCTGCAGTGCGAACAGCGTCGGCAGATAGGACCAGGGCATGTCGGGCACGGACACGATCGCGCCGTCGAACATCTCCTTCCAGGGCTTCTCGAAGAAGTGCGAGAAGTAGGTCAGCGCCTCGAAGGGATTGCCGGGCTGCATGATCGACCACGGCCAGATCAGCCCCATCACGAGGTAGCCGAGCACGAGGCCGGGCAGCAGCACGTAGACGACATGGGCGAAGCGGCGGATCGACTCGCGCAGGCCCTCGCTGCGCAGTTCCTCCAGGAACAGCGGCATGAAGCCGAGCACGGCGTAGACCAGTGCGAGACCGCCGAGAACGCGGCAGCCCAGCGAAAGGCCGGCGCCCAAGCCGACGATCAGGATCGTGCGTGGCGACGGCTGCGGATATTCCTCCGCGAGGCGGACGAGGCCCAGCATCAGGATGATCATGGCCACCGCGAAGGGCGCATCCTTCGGGTTCATGAACATGTGGCCGTAGAAGATCGGGCAGAGCGCGAGCAGCAAGAGTGCCGCAAGACCGGCAAGGGGGCCGCCGATGCGGCGGCCGAGCCGCCACGTCACCGCAAGCCCGATCACACCGACGATGGCGCCGACCAGACGTCGCGTCTCGAACAGTTCAAGCGGAATGATCTTGTGCAGGAGAGCGGCAACCATGTCGAAGCCGCCGCCATACATGTAGAGATTGGCGAAGGAGAGCGCCGCGGTGTCCCTGAAGCCGGAACCGAACATGCGCAGCAACAGGTCGGCATATTCAGCGTGGGTGTAATCGTCCCAGCCGAGCCCGTAGTCGCGGAAGGTCAAGCCTGCAATGACGGCGACCGCAGCCAGCACCAGCATGGCGAGATCGTCGCAAGTCCGTTCGACCGAGCGCCGCAGAGGCGTGTCGATCGCCGAAGTCGTGATTGATGTCATGGCTATTGGTGACCCGGAATCCCCTCTCGGCCCTGCTGGTGCGCGCGGGCCTGCTCCCCGGAATCCCTATAGCGCAGTTCCATTACCAAGTAATTGGGCATTATGGCTAAATTCCTGATGCGACGCAGCAAAACCAGAAACTTGGAGCACTGTAGCAGTAGCGAGCCGCAGCTGAAGGGAATGTGAATAAGTCCCTGATTTCTTTCCCTTTAGGAACAGCGCCCGCAATTGGCCGTTGGCGTGCAACGCCGTATGACGGTATCGTGGATTGACGAGTGCCGCGTATGGGTGCGCGGCCGGGGGTGAGTTCGATGACCTTGGCATTGTTGATCGTGGGGATTTTCGCCGTTCTGGCGGGCCTCCTTGCGATCCTGTTTGGCTACACCGTCAGGGAATTCAGTGTCGGCAGCACCCTCATAATCTCCGGAACCATCGGCGTCTGCACCGGAATGTTACTGGTCGGCCTGCATCTCCTGCTGCTCGAGCTGAAGGGCATCGCCCGCCGTCTGGCGGCCGGAATAGCCGCGTCGGAGGTTCGGGTCAGGCCCGTGCTGCCGGGTCTGACGATGCCTGGCGCGCCTGCGCCCGAGCCGGCGCTTGCCTCGCCTGCGAAGATCGAACCGGCACCACCACCGCCACCACCAGCCGCAGGCCCTCCACCGTGGCAGAGCGAAGCCGCCGCGCGCGAGCGTCCGCGCGTCGAGGCGCCGGAAGCTCCAACGCCTTCTGAGGCGCCGCGCCGCCGCAACCTGCTATTCGCCTCGACATCGCGCAAGGAGCGTGAGCGCGCGGAGGCGAAGGCCAGCGAGGGCCCACCGCCGCCTCATGAGGAACCAGCAGCACCCGCCGCCGCGGACGTTCCGCCTGCCAGTTTCGAGGACGCTTGGCCGAAACCGGAGCGCATGCGCCCGCCGGAGCCGCCGGTCGCCTCGCGCCGGCCGCCGCCGCGCTCGCCCTCGACCTTTGCAGAAGCCGCTCCGCCGCCGCCTGCACCTGAGCCGCCGCGCGCACCTGAGCCGGCGGCTGCGGCCGAGCAGGCGCCCGTCACGGTGCTCAAGTCTGGCGTCGTCGATGGCATGGCCTATTCGCTCTATTCCGATGGTTCGATCGAAGCCCAGATGCCGGAGGGCATGATGCGCTTTGCCTCGATCGACGAGCTCCGCGCACATCTCGACCAGCGGGGCTGAGGCCGCCGCGCAGAAAGTAAAGCGCCGCCGTTCGCCAGTAATCAGCTCTTCCTCGACAGTTGTCGTGGTTCCGCCGAACGTATTGTTGACAGGGAATACTCTGGCGTCGTCAATCCCGTGAGAAGGATGGCGGAGAAAGGGCGGGCGCATGTCGGATGCGGGGAACAAGAATTTCATCGAGCTGACGGCGAGCATCGTGTCGGCCTATCTCAGCAACAATCCGACGCCGTCGGCGGAGATTCCGAACCTGATCAGCCAGGTGCATGGCGCGCTGCTGCGGGTCTCGTCGGGTCGCACCGAGACCGCGCCGCTCGAGCCGGCCAAGCCGGCGGTCTCGCTGAAGAAGTCTATCGCGCCGGACTATCTGGTGTGCCTGGAGGACGGCAAGCGCTTCAAGTCGCTGAAGCGCCATCTGCGCACCCAGTACAACATGACGCCGGAGCAATATCGCGAGAAATGGGGCCTGCCGGCCGACTATCCCATGGTCGCGCCGAACTACGCGGTGGCGCGCTCGCAGCTGGCGAAGCAGATGGGCCTCGGACAGCAGCAGCGGAAACGGAAATAGTGAAGGTTCTCAGGAGGCTTCCGCGAGCGCCTCTTTGGCGTCGGTCTTGATGCGCTCGACCATCGAGCGCAGGCCATTGGAGCGCTGCGGCGTCAGATGATCGCGAAAGCCGAACTCGTTGAACACGGCGATCGCGTCGGTGTCGAGGATCTCCTGCGGCGTGCGGCCGGAATAGAGCGCGAACACGATCGCAACCAGCCCGCGCACGATATGCGCATCACTGTCGCCGCGATACTTCAGGATCGGCGCGCCATTGCCGCGCTCGACCAGTTTCTGCAGCCAGACCTGGCTGACGCAGCCTTGCACCTTGTTCGCGGCAGAATGCTCCGCCTGCGGCATGGGTTCCAGGGTGCGGCCGAGCTCGATGACGTACCGGTAGCGGTCGTCCCATTCGTCGAGAAGTTCGAAATTGTCCCTGATTTCGTCGATCGTCGTCATGCTGGCCCATGTTCCCTTTCAGGCCAATATATAGGGACGCGAAGCCGTGAAATCGATAGGGTTTGGGGCTAATTTGGCGTAGCAGGTCCGCGCCATTCCAGCGCGAGGTCGTCCTGGGTCAGGGTGTCGCGCGGCGCCTCGCTCGCAACGGCATCGCCTTCGCCGGCCAGCGCGATCGAGCCGGTATGATCGGGCGCCTTCTTGTCCGTCTTGTCGTTCTTGTCGTTCTTCTCGTTGGTGATCTGCTCTTTCTTGTCGTTGATGATCTGGTAGATCTTGCGCGCGCCGTCCTGGGCGCGCTGGCCGATGATGGTCGCGGCCTGGCCGCCGACCTCGCAGGCCGCCGGCTGGCGCTTGCAGAACTGGGTCACGTCAGAGACGGCTGCGGTCGCAGCCTGCACCGCATCGGCGGCGCCGATCTGCGGCAGCTTCTCCGATTCGGGCGTCTTGTCCCGCGGCAGCAGCACCAGCACCAGCCCGAGCCAGAATGTGATGCGGATCAGAAAGCGCATCTTGCGACCTGTACGTTCGATCCCGCCGCGGCGATCTCCGCGGATGTCGGACCTAGCAACCCTCGATAAATCGCAAGTGATTGCCTTGAGCTTAATTCGCGGAAAATTTACGTAAAAATCTTCGGGATCGATGGTCTCGTAAATTTTCGATTGACGCCCGCGCCCGTGATTCTGCTGGCCCCCTGCATCCACCAATTCGAAACCATGCCGAGGAGTGTGAAACTCCGTGTTCACCATCCGCAGCGAAGACGTCGCCAAATCGTCTAAAAAGCTCCGCGATGACGCGGTGTCCGGCCGCACGCCGCGCCGCCTTAGCACTCGTTTAAGGTCGCTCTGACACGGTGGCTCAACGATAAGGAGGCGTTCCGGCGCGTCTTCTAAAGACGATTGAGCCGAAGCGCGAGACCCGTGACCGTTTTGAGTATCATCCGCGATTGTCTCGATGCGCTGCTGCATCCCTCCGCGCGTTACGATGCGCTGACGCGAGCGCGCCATCGTGCCTTTATGGCACCGCGGCTGCTTGGCAGCCTGGCCGCCTTCGCCGCATTCCCGATCTATCTCGTCCTGCGCGGCGCGCCGAGCGCGATCGAGGTCGCCGCCTTCGCCTGGCTGATCGCGCCGATCCTGTTGTCCTGGTTCCTGTCGCGCACCGGCCGCTATGAAGGCGCGCATGTGCTGTCGTCGCTGGCGCTTGCCGGCCTGATCATGGCGGTGGCGGCCACCACCGGCGGCATCGAATCCTTCGCCGCGATCTGGCTGGTCGTAGTTCCGCTCGAAGCCGCGCTGTCGGCCTCGCGCCGCGTCGCGGCCTTCGCCTCGCTGCTCGCGCTGTCCTGTGCCGGGATCCTGATCCTCGTCAGCCAGCTCGGCTGGCTGCCGATCGACCTGCCGAGCGCCACAGAACGCGGCGTGCTGATGGCGCTCGGCGTCGCCTCGGCGACGCTCTACGCCGCGGGCCTCGCCTTCGGCGCGGAATCGCTGGCGCGCACCAGCGTTGCGCTGTTGTCGCGCGAGGAAGAGCGCTATCGCCTGCTCGCGCGCAACATGAGCGACGTCATCTCGCGGCATCAGCGCAACGGCGCGGTGCAGTTCATCTCGCCGGCGGCGGAGACCATGCTCGGCATGCCCGTCACGCAACTGCTTGGCCACGGCCTGTTCGACCGCGTGCACGTCGCCGATCGCCCGGCCTATCTCACGGCTTTATCGGATGCGGCGCGCGGCGACGTGTGCAGCGTCGAGTTCCGGCTGCGGCGGGAACCTGCCGGCTCCGAGCGCGGCCAGATCGACTTCATCTGGGTCGAGATGCGTTGTCGCCCGCTCGACCAGGACAGGGCTCGTGACGTCACGGGCGAAGCCGAAGTCGTCGCCGTAATGCGCGACGTCACCGACCGCAAGCTTTCCGAGCAGGCGCTCGATCAGGCCCGCAGCGCCGCCGAAGCGGCCGACGCCGCCAAGACACGCTTCCTCGCCACCATGAGCCACGAACTGCGCACGCCGCTCAATGCCATCATCGGCTTCTCCGAGATGATCGCGCAGGAGCAGACCTTGATGCTGGGAGCGGCCCAGCGCAAGGAATATGCCCAGCTCATCAACGATTCCGGCCAGCATCTGCTGTCGGTCGTCAACGGCATCCTGGACATGTCCAAGATGGAATCGGGCAATTTCGAGATTGCCTCGGAGCCATTCGCGCCGCGCGCCTCGCTGATGCATTGCTGCAATTTGCTGGCGCTGAAGGCGCGGGAGAACGGCATCGACCTCATCACCGATGCGCCGCAGGATCTGCCTGTCATGACCGGCGATCCCAGAGCCTTCAAGCAGATCGTGCTCAACCTCGTCGCCAATGCGATCAAGTTCACCGAGCGCGGCGGTCAGGTCACCGTGACGGCGGCGGTGTCGGGTTCGCAGCTCGCGCTGCGCATCAGCGACACCGGTGTCGGCATCGCGCCCGACGATCTCAAGCGCATCGGCGCGCCGTTCTTCCAGGCCGGCAAGACCTATCAGCGCCGTCACGAAGGCACCGGCCTCGGACTTTCGATCGTGAAGAGCCTCATAGCGTTGCATCTCGGCGAATTGACGGTACAAAGCAGGTTAGGCGAGGGCACCGCCGTCACCGTCAAGCTGCCGCTCGTCTACACGCCGCCGCAGGCCAAGCCGGCGGAGAGCAAGATCGCGACGCTGACGCCGGTGCTGCGCCAGGAATCTCACGAAGAATCTCACGACCAACTTCACGAAGAATCTCACGACCAACCTGCGCTGGTGAAGAAAAGTGCCTAAGAAGTCTGCAAAGGGCGAAGCCGCTCCGCGCCGTCGTGGTGCCAAGGCCGCGGTCATCGACGTCGAGACCGAGCGCAACCTCGTCATGCGCGTGCTGCTGCACAGCCCCAAGGATACGCTGGCCGGCCTCGTCGCCGTCGCCGCGATCGGTGCGATCGTTGCCAATGCGCTGTTCCTGCAGACCGGCCGGCATCCCGCGCCGATGTTCGGCACGGTGATCAATCTACCCGCGCCGTCGTCCGTGCCGCTGGCGAACCCCTTGCCGCGTCCGCGTCCCGTCGGCGCCGAGACGTCGCCGCTAGAGCCGCGCGCGACGGAGTTTCGCACCGAGCCCAAACCTGCCGAGCGCGCCGCCGAGAAGCCACCCGAAAGGCCCGTCGAGGCGACCGCCTCGACGCGTTCGAACGATCCGATGACCAATCTGGTCAAGGCGACGACCTCGACGCCATCCTCGGTCGCACGTCCGCCGGCGCCGATCCCGGTGCAGAGCCCGGCCGCGCGACGCATCGCCGGCGTGCAGCGCGCGCTGTCCGAATATGGCTACGGGAATTTGAAGATCACGGGCACGATGAGCGGCGAGACCCAGTCCGCGATCCAGAAATTCGAGCGCGAGCACAAAATGCAGGTCACCGGCCAGGTATCAGACCGCCTGCTGCGCGAACTCGCGGCCGCGATCGGCCATCCCGTCGAATAATTTTGGCGCCCGCACGGAGGCTGGTGCTGATTGCAGCACTGGCCTATCGTTCGACTCATGCGTTTGAAATCCAACATATGGGTGGCGGCCTATTTGCGTCGCTGCCAGACCGAGGGCGTGTTCGGCGCGGTGCGCCGGCGCGGCGCCGAGGAGGCGGGCGCGGTGTTCGTGAAGGTCTCGCTGCTCGATGGCAATGCGATGCTGTATACGCCGGCCCCGCAGACGGTCTATGACGACGGCCGTCCGGTCGATCGCTTCTTCGTGCCGGTCGCGCCGCAGCCTCTGCCGGAGCACACCATCGAGGAACGGCTGACCAAGGAAATCCGCTTCGATCCGGACGCCTGGATCGTCGAGACCGAGGACCGCGCGGGCCGGCATTTTCTCGAGCTGGCGCGGGCGTGATGCGGGCGCGATAGCCGTTGTTTGCCACGATCAGGCCGCAGGCTCTTAACCTCTCCCGCTTGCGGGGGAGGTCGGCGCGAAGCGCCGGGTGGGGGCTCTCTCCACTGGGGGAGTCCCTCTTGAGGCACCCTCACCCCGACCCTCTCCCGCAAGCGGGAGAGGGAGCGCACCGCCTTCTCAGCGACAAACCAATCTAAATCTTCTAGCGATCCGACGATCCGCCGGTGCCCCTGCGCACCGTCGGGCTCGTGCCCGGCTGCACGCCCGGCCGGGTCTGGCTCGCACCGGCACGTGCGCGCTGGCGTTCGCCGTCATGTAGCGCGGCCTGGTACTTTGCGCGGGTGACCGCGAGCGTCGAGCCGCGCCAGGCCGCCAGCATCACCAGCGCGGGGTGCTCGCCGAGGCGGTCATAGAGCCGCGACAGCCGGTACACGTCGTTCACGGAGGTCCCGATCTCCGGCTTGAAGAACAAGAGGATGCGCTGGAACACCGGGCTCGGCATGTCGAGCGCGCGCGCGGCGACCGCGAGCGCCTCGCCGCCGGCATCGTCGACGATCTGGGCCGCGACGCGTGAGGGCAGGATCAGGCTGTCGCCGAGCTCGAAGGTGAAGTTCTCGATGTCGCCCGCGATCGCCGCCATCTCCAGGATCTGGATCGCGCGCTTGGCGCGCACGGTCGGAATCCGCGGTGCGGCCTTGAGCGGCGTCTGCGCCAGATTGTGCAGGATCAGCGCGCGCTCGGAGGCGCCGGCGCGGAAGAACATGTCGTGGATCTCGGCGGCGTCCTTCGGCTGCATCGCCATGTTCGAAGCCAGCCGCTGCTCGGCCTCGGTGGGCGTGCGGGCCGGGGCGGGTGCCGGCGGCGAGGTGGGAATCTCTCGCGCCAGCGGAACCCTGCGGCCTTCCTGGGCGGCGACCAGTCCGAGCTTCTGGAGGATCGGGACGGGCGTCGTCGGATAGATCGCAAGCCGCGCCTTGACGGCCGCGCGCGTCGCGTCGTCGACCTGGTCGATCAATCGCGTGGCGAGTTCAACGAATTGCCGCTGCTCGTCATCGCTGTGGACGCGCGTCTGCACATAGAGATCGGTCAGCACGCGCAGCAGCGTCG
Organism: Bradyrhizobium sp. Rc2d; assembly: GCF_900099855.1. NCBI lineage: Bacteria > Pseudomonadati > Pseudomonadota > Alphaproteobacteria > Hyphomicrobiales > Nitrobacteraceae > Bradyrhizobium > Bradyrhizobium sp. Rc2d. The sequence goes on from NZ_FNCU01000021.1 coordinate 81,919, forward strand.
GACGGATGTCGACGCCTTCGCGACGGGAGAGGGTCATCAGCCCGTCGAATCCGGGAAACAGCGACTTGGTCATGGAGGCGTACGCAACTCGGGAGAGATCCTTGTCGCGAGCCTATCGCAGGTTCTTTTAAAGCCTCGTTAAGGAAAATGAGGCGTGAAGCCGGCCCGGCAATTTAAGGCGTTGTCGTGCCGCAACGGGACGGCGCGGCACGCTCCGTGCGGTTACGGTCCGGAAAGGACGTTTACATCCCGTTAACCATAACTGATCTTAATGAATGCATGTTGCATGAAGCGTTTGGTCGCACGGCAATTGATAGAGAGCTGGATATGGGGACGATCATCGAATTTCCGGCCGGTCGCCGGGCAGGCTCGTCGGGGGATGCCGCACCGCGCACGGAAACGGGAACGGTTCTGATCCTCCCGGTGATCCGTATCGAGCGCGAGGCGGACGAAACCAGCGGCGATCGCGGGCCGGAGCAGGGCACCGCGCCGGGGCGCCGTCGTCGCCGCCGCTAACGTCCGGCTTTTGCAATGCCGGACACCATCCGCCAGATCCGGCCTTTCGTATCGGCCGTCCTGCTCGCGCTGCTTGGCGCTGCGCTCGGCGCCTGTAGCGGCGGCGATTTCGGTCGCACCCGCGCCGACATGCGCAGCGACGACATGCATCGCTGGTTAGGGGCGGAGGTCACCTCCAGCGTTGGCCTGAAGCCCTCGCAATTCCAGCTCACCGACGAGGAGCGCCAGCTTCGCGATCTCGCCTATCCCATGATCGAGCCGCCGTTGTCGCGCCCGGCCTGGAAGAGCGTGTTCGGCGACTACAAGCCGCTGCCCTCGCCCTGGCGGCAGAAGATCGTATTCGACCGCACCATGTACGGACGCACGCTGATCGACGAGCCGCACCGCTCGCATTCCTCGCGCTATGCCCAGCTGATCGAGGACGTGCGCAACGACATCACTCGGTTCGAGCCGTTCTTCGCCAGCGCAATCCGCGTCATCGATCTCGACAGGAAGCGCGATGCCAGCATGGCGCGCGTCTCCGCCCTCTCGCCAAGAGAGAGGGACGACGCGGTCGCGCGCATGCAGGAGAACTCGCTGATCGTGCAGTGGGTGCAGCAGTGCCTGGAGCAGCGCGTCTCGTCCTATCGCTGGGCGCTGGAGCGGCTGGTGATCCAGGCCCCCGACGGCATGGCCGCCGACGCCGACCGCCTGATCGGCGAGCTCGCCGCCCAGACCGCCAATCCGCCGGTCGCAGCGCAGCCTCCTTACGGCCGCGCTGTCGTCTCGAAGGGCTGAGTGCGCAAGCTCGCTCGAATGACACGCCTCAACGCGGGCAATGTATGTGAGATCCTCCGGTCGTTTCGCGCTGGTGGTTGGCGGTTCCGTTCGACGGTGAACTCTTCGTGACGCGCGCTGGCGATTTGAGGGTAAACCTCGGATTGACAGCTCTGCCATCACGGTTTCTATTTGCGGTGACGGGGGTGTGCGATCCCCCCGCGAGGCGACATGCCGAAGAATCGCGTCCTGATCGTCACCAGGGACGCAACATGTCATTTTCAACCTCCAAACCATCTTCAACCTCCAAGCCATCCCTCAAATTGTCCCGACTGATCGGCGCGCGACCGCGCCGACGCGCCATAGGCGAGGGCATCGGGTGCTGGCATCCTGTTGCGCCGTCGTGGCCTTTGTCCGAAGGCGACGTCACAAAGCGGGCTTCACGTGGGGCGGGGAATACCACCAGGAGAACGATCATGCGCACACCAGCGATCTTTCACGCAGTCCTGCTTTTGGCGACTGCAGGCGTGTTGTCGAGCGCACATGCGCTGACACAGGAGGAGTTCGTCGCCAAACTCCAGGCCGCCGGCTATTCGCAGGTCAGCGACATCAAGTCGACTGCAGAAGGCACGACCGCAAAGGCCGTGAAGAATGGCAAGGACGTGCGGCTCGTCGTGGACAGTAGCGGACAGATCAAGGAACAGAAGTGAACCCTTGGGGGCGCGAGAGCCTGAAACCAAGCTCAAGGAGTAGATCAATGCGAAAGACGATCTCGGCGCTGATCGGCGTCAGTGCCAGCTTCATCGCGAGCGCTCATGCGCAGGATGTTGATTGGAAGAAGGTCGACGAAACGCTGGGCCGCAAGCCCAGTGTTGCGGACGATGTCCACCGCTACGGCTTCCCTCGTACCGATCTCACCGTGACTTTGGATGGAGTCACGATCAAGCCGGCGCTCGCGCTTGGCGGCTGGCTCGCGTTCAAGCCTGCGCATGGCGGCGCCATGGTCATGGGTGACCTTGTGCTCCTCGAGACCGAGATCAATCCTGTGATGGCGAAGATGATCGCGAGCGGTATCGAGATCACCGCCGTGCACAATCATCTCCTGCGCGCGAGCCCGGCGACGTTCTACATGCACGTCGCCGGACATGGCGATCCCGTCAAGCTGGCCTCGGCAATCCACGATGCCCTCGCCGAAAGCAAAACTCCTCTGACGGTCGCGGCGGCGGGCAACCCGCCTGCCATCGACCTCGACACGGCGAAGCTCGACCAGATCATCGGCGTCAAAGGGCAGGGCAATGGCGGCGTCTACCAGTTCAACGTCAAGCGGCGCGACCCGATCACGGAAGACGGCATGCCGCTGACCCCGGTCGGCCCGATGGGCGTCGCGATCGCCATCAACTTCCAGCCGACCGGCGGCGGCAAGGCGGCCATCACCGGCGACTTCGTCCTCACCAGCGACGAGGTGAACCCGGTCATCGTGGCGCTGCGCACGCACGGCATCGAGGTGACGGCGCTGCATAGTCACATGCTGGACGAGCAGCCACGGCTCTTCTTCATGCATTTCTGGGCAAACGACGATGCGATCAAGCTTGCTGAGGGCCTGCGGGCGGCGCTCGACAAGACCGCCAGCACGAAAAGCTGACGCGAAGCCGAGCTGGTGATTATTGCTCGCCGCGTATGACGACTGCCGCCATCGCGGCCGCGCATCGCTCAAGCCGAGCGGCCAGCCGCAAGCTCGCGCGTGATCCACTCGGTAAAGGCGCGGATGGCCCGACGCTGCTGGCCTGCGCGGGGAAAGACCAGATGATGGCCGACATAGCGAATGTCGGTGGAACGTCTGGCAAGTGGCGCCACCAACAGCTTGGTCGCAATCTCGCGTTCGGCGAGCCGCGTTGATTCCAGCGTCACGCCAAGTCCGCTCGACGCCATCGCGATCGCCAGGAAGCTGCGATCGAAGCGCATGCCGTGGATGGCCGGCGCTTCGAGACCGTTGGCCGTGAACCATTGATGCCACTGCACCTGCTTGACGTCCGAGCGGATCAACACCTGGTCGAGAAGATCTTTCGGCTTGCGGATTTTCTTCGCGAGTTCGGGCGTGCAGAGCGGCGTCACGGTCTCTTCGCCCAGCGGAATGATCTCGACCCCTTCGGCCCTGGGCTGGCCGTAGACGATGTCGATGTCGAAATCGTCGTTGCTGAACCTCGCATATTCCGTGTTGGCGGCGAGCCGAACCTCGAGCTTGGGCTCGGCGGCCATGAAGCGGGCGAGCCGCGGGGCGAGCCACTGGGCGGCGAAGCTCGGTGCGCAGTGCACCCGCAGCAATTGCGGGCCGCGGCCTGCGACCTCCTCGATGCCTCGGCGCAGATTGTCGAAAGCGGCGCCGGCATGACGCATCTGGTTCTCGCCCGCCGGCGTCAGCCGCACCGCCCGGGCGCTGCGCTCGAACAGGACGGTGCTCATCGCGCTTTCGAGCTTGCGAATGGCGTGGCTGACCGCGCTCGGAGTGAGATGCAGCTCGTTCGCCGCGTCCCGGAACGAGCCGGTGCGGGCGGCCGCCTCGAAGGCGCGGATGGACGATATCGGGATACTGGACAGCAGCATCCGACAAGTGAACCAAATTCACCCATGCAAGACAACAGCGCGTTTGTCCGAAAGCGCGCTGCCGCATAATCAAACGGGTCAAGAACTGCGGCGCCGTCGGTGCCAGGCAACAGCCATTCAGGGAGGACCACAATGCTGCTACGCGGCAAGACAGCCATCATCACCGGAGCGGCCTCTCCGCGAGGCATTGGCCTTGCAACCGCCCGCCGCTTTGCGGCCGAGGGAGCCCGGGTCGCCGTTCTCGACATCGACGGTCCGGCCGCGGAAGACACAGCGCGCGGCCTCGAACCGGTCGCTGGCGAGCCGCACCTCGGCGTTGCCTGCAACGTCGCCGACAAGCAGGCCTGCATCAAGGCGGTCGAAGCGGTGATCGCGAAATTCGGCCGGATCGACATCCTCATCAACAATGCCGGCGTGACGCAGTCCGTAAAACTTCTCGACATCAAGCCGGAAGATTGGGACCGCATCCAGGACGTCAACCTCAAGGGCATCCTGTTCCTGTCGCAGGCGGTGATCCCGCACATGCAAAAGCGCAGGAGCGGTTCGATCGCGTGCATGTCGTCGGTCTCGGCTCAACGCGGCGGCGGCATCTTCGGCGGACCGCATTATTCGGCGGCAAAGGCCGGCGTGCTCGGGCTCGCCAAGGCGATGGCGCGCGAGTTCGGGCCCGACGGCATCCGCGTCAATTGCGTGACGCCCGGCCTGATCGGCACCGATATCACCGCCGGCAAGCTCACGGACGAGATGCGGGCGAAGATCCTCGAGGGCATTCCGCTCGGCCGGCTCGGCGAGGCCGCCGATGTCGCCGGCATCTACACCTTCCTCGCTTCCGACCTCTCGGCCTACGTGACCGGCGCCGTCATCGACGTCAACGGCGGCATGCTGATCCACTGAGCGGAGGAGGGGAGAGACGATCATGGCAACACCAACGCTCGCAAACGCGCCGACGCTTGCGCAGCGCGCCCGCAACATCCGCCGCAACGCCCTGCTGATGGGCGAGGTCCAGGGCCAGGGCTATATCGCGCAGGCGCTCGACATCGCCGACGTCTTGGCTGTGGCCTATTTTCACGCCATGCAGTTTCGTGCCGAAGATCCCGCCTGGGAAGGCCGCGACCGTTTCCTGCTGTCGAACGGGCACTATGCGATCGCTCTCTATGCAGCCCTGATCGAGGCCGGGATCATTCCCGAGGCTGAACTCGAAACCTACGGTTTCGACGAGAGCCGACTGCCGATGTCCGGCATGGCGTCCTATACGCCGGGCATGGAGATGTCTGGCGGCTCGCTCGGACTTGGTCTTGGCATCGCCGTCGGCATGGCGCTCGGGCTGAAGCGCAAGCGGTCGACGTCGCGCATCTTCACGCTGTTCTCCGACGGCGAGCTGGACGAGGGCTCCAAATGGGAGGCCATCATGTCGGCGGCTCACCACCAGCTCGACAATCTGATCGCGATCGTCGACGTCAACAATCAGCAGGCCGATGGTCCATCGAAGCAGATGCTGGGCTTCGAGCCTCTGGTCGACAAGCTCGAGGCGTTCGGCTGGTTCGTGCAGCGTGTCGACGGCAACGATCTCGACGCGGTGGTGGGCGCCTTCGATGCCGCGATGGCGCATCCCGAGCCAAAGCCCCGCATGATCGTCGCCGACACGTTGATGGGCAAGGGCGTTCCTTTCCTGGAGCAGCGTGAGAAGAACCATTTCATTCGTGTCGAGCCGCATGAATGGCAGCTGGCGCTGTCGGCGCTGAACGCGGGAGAGCAGTCATGAAGTCCGTGGGATCGACACCGTCCGGAAAGCCGCGACTGACCACCTCCGCCATGATCGCCTCGATCGCGGCGGAAGGGCAGCGCACCAGGCCGGCGCCGTTTGGCCATGCGCTGGTCGAGCTTGCCTGCAGCCGCGAAGACGTCTTGGGCATGACAGCCGATCTCGGCAAATACACCGACCTGCACATCTTCGCGCAGGCCTTTCCGGATCGCTACTATCAGATGGGCATGGCCGAGCAGCTTTTGTTCGGCGCAGCCTCGGGTCTCGCCGCCGAAGGTTTCATGCCGTTCGCCACCACCTATGCGGTGTTCGCCTCGCGCCGAGCCTACGACTTTATCCATCAGACCATCGCGGAAGAAGACCGCAACGTGAAGATCGCCTGCGCGCTGCCTGGCCTGACCTCGGGCTACGGGCCGAGCCATCAGGCCGCCGAGGACCTCGCGCTATTCCGCGCGATGCCCAACATGACGGTGATCGATCCCTGCGATGCCCATGAGATCGAGCAGATCGTTCCAGCCATCGCCGCGCATCGAGGGCCTGTTTATATGCGCCTGTTGCGCGGCCAGGTGCCGCTGGTGCTCGACGAGTACAATTACCGTTTCGAGCTCGGCAAGGCGGCGCTGCTGCGCGATGGCGCCGACGTTCTGATCATCTCCTCGGGCATCATGACAATGCGTGCACTGGAGGCGGCCCAGTCCCTCCAGGACGATCGCGTCAATGCGGCTGTCCTGCACGTGCCCACGATCAAGCCGCTCGACACCGAGGCGATCCTGGGCGAAGCGGGCAAGCCCGGCCGTCTGGTCGTGGTCGCCGAGAACCACACCGTCATCGGCGGCCTTGGCGAGGCCGTGGCGGCGCTGCTGATGCGCGCGGGCGTGCATCCGACGTTCCGGCAGATTGGGCTCCCCGACGAATTTCTCGCCGCCGGCGCGCTTCCGACCCTGCACGATCGCTACGGCATCTCGACCGCGGAAGTGACGCGGCAGATCAAGGAGTGGCTGCGCTAACGCAGCCACCTTTCGTAACTGACCAGATCGACATGCTTCGCAGCGCAGCTGCGGAGAACGAGAGCTGCTGTCCAATGCCGACGCATCGAGAGTCGGCCGGCAGCAACAGCTGGTGGCGGAAGCCGTCGCAGCACTTCAGCCCATGCTCAACAGGAGGAAACGATGACCTTGCGCAAGCCGACCACCCTCAGCCGTCGCAGATTGCTGATGGCAGGCGCCGCCGTGCCGCTATGTGCCGTTCTCACACGCCCGGCGTCGGCGGCGGAGTTCACCTACAAGCTCGCGACGGGACAGGATCCGACCCATCCGGTCAACACCCGCGCAAAAGAGGCGATCGACCGCATTCGCGAGGCCACGGGCGGCCGGCTCGAGATCAACCTGTTTCCGGCCAACCAGCTCGGTTCAGACACCGATCTCCTGACGCAGGTGCGCAACGGCGGCGTCGAGTTCTTCAACCTGTCGTCCCTGATTCTCGCGACGCTGGTCCCGGCCGCAGGCATCGTCAATCTCGGCTTTCTCTTCACGAGCTATGACGCGGTCTGGAAGGCGATGGATGGCGAGCTCGGCGCCTATATCCGCGCACAAATCGCCAAGACGCCGATCATGGCGGTGTCGAGCCCCTGGGACAACGGCTTCCGCCACGTCACCTCGTCCGGCCGCGAGATCAGGACACCGGAGGACCTCAAGAATTTCAAGCTGCGCGTGCCGGCTGCGCCCAATCTGACCTCACTGTTCCAGGCACTCGGTGCGGGACCTGCGCCGATCAATTTCAACGAAGTGTACTCCGCGCTCCAGACCAAGGTGGTCGACGGGCAGGAGAACCCGCTGCCGATCATCGCGACCGCCCGTCTCTACGAGGTGCAGAAGACCTGCTCCCTGACCGGCCATGTCTGGGACAATTATTGGATCCTCGGCAACAAACGCGCCTTCGCGAAATTGCCGAAGGACGTGCAGGCGATCGTGACGCGCGAGTTCGATCGCTCGGCCAAGGACGAGCGCGCCGATATCGCGAAGCTGAGCGACTCGCTGCGCGCGGATCTGACCGCCAAGGGCATGCAGTTCATCGAGGTCGACCGCGGCGCGTTCCGGCAGGCACTCGCGAAGACGAGCTTCTACGCCGACTGGAAGGGCAAGTTCGGCGAAGAGGCTTGGGCGCAGCTCGAGAAAGCGGCGGGCAAGCTGTCATGACGGCCGTCAACCATACGCCCAACATCGACGAAGGTGCCGCTGTCGCGGCACCTCAATCTGGTGTGCGCCTGTGGGCCGTCAGGGCCAACAAGCTGCTTGGTCATGTGGTTGCGATCCCGGCCGCACTCCTGGTGCTGGCCGAGATTGTCGTGCTGTCGGCCGGCATCGTCGGCCGATACGTGTTTCACGCCCCGATCATCTGGGCCGACGAGCTCGCCGGCATCCTGTTCCTGTGGCTCGCCATGCTGGGATCCGTGATCGCCTTCCAGCGCGGCGAGCACATGCGGATGACGGCCATCATCGGCATGCTCCGCACCGATGCGCGCGCATTCCTGGATGTCGTTGCCGCCGCAGCATCACTGGCGTTCCTGCTGCTGGTGATCCATCCGGCTTACGAATTCGCGGCCGACGAGGTGTTCGTCACGACGCCGGCGCTCGAGATCGTCAACAGCTGGCGTGCCGCGGCATTGCCCGTTGGTATCGGATTGATGCTGGTCGCGGCGGTTCTGCGGCTCGTTCGCATCGCCGGCTTGCGCAGCCTGCTGGCGGCCGTGGCGCTGGTCGCCGGCGTCATCGCTTCGCTTGTCCTCGCGGCGCCGCTGCTGAAACCGCTAGGCAATCTGAACCTGCTCATCTTCTTCGTGGTCATCGTCGGCGCCATGGTGCTGGCGGCGGTGCCGATCGCGTTCGCCTTTGGTCTTGCCACCGTCGGCTATCTGACGTTGACGACGAGTACGCCTGATGTGGTCATCATCGGACGGATGGACGAAGGCATGAGCCATCTGATCCTGCTGGCCGTGCCTCTGTTCGTGTTCCTCGGCCTGCTGATCGAAATGACCGGCATGGCGCGTGCCATGGTCGGCTTCCTCGCCAGCCTGCTCGGCCACGTGCGCGGCGGCCTGCACTATGTCCTTGTCGGGGCGATGTACCTGGTGTCGGGCATCTCGGGGTCGAAGGCGGCCGACATGGCGGCAGTGGCGCCGGTCTTGCTTCCCGAGATGACCAAGCGCGGCGCCAAGCCTGGCGATCTCGTCGCGCTTCTTGCGGCAACCGGAGCCCAGACCGAGACCATTCCGCCGTCGCTGGTGCTGATCACCATCGGCTCGGTCACCGGCGTGTCGATCGCGGCGCTGTTCACCGGCGGCCTGCTGCCTGGCATCGTGCTGGCGATCGGTCTCTGCTCCGTCGTCTGGTGGCGATACCGCGGCGAGGACCTGTCGCATGTGAAGCGCGCGACGGGGAGAGAGATCGGCCGCGCCTTCGTCATCGCAATTCCGGCCATGGCGCTGCCCTTCGTCATCCGCGCCGCGGTGGTCGAGGGCGTCGCGACCGCGACCGAAGTGTCGACGATCGGCATCGTCTATTCGGTTCTCGCCGGGCTCCTGATCTATCGCCAGTTCTCCTGGCGCCGGCTTTATCCGATGCTGGTGGAGACCGCGTCGCTGTCCGGTGCGATCCTGCTGATCATCGGCGCCGCGACCGGCATGGCGTGGGCCCTGACGCAATCGGGCTTCTCCGCATCGCTCGCCAAGTTCATGACCGCGCTACCGGGCGGAACGCCGGTGTTCCTCGGCGTGACGATCGTGGCCTTCGTCATTCTCGGCAGCGTGCTCGAAGGCATCCCGGCCATCGTGCTGTTCGGGCCGCTGTTGTTTCCGATCGCCCGCCAGGTCGGCGTGCACGAGGTGCACTACGCGATGGTCGTCGTTCTCGCCATGGGCATCGGCCTGTTCGCCCCGCCATTCGGGGTCGGCTATTATGCGGCATGCGCGATCAGCCGCATCAGCCCCGACGAAGGCATCAAGCCGATCGTCGGCTATATCGTGGCCTTGCTGATCGGCACGCTGGTGGTTGCCGCGATCCCGTGGATTTCGACCGGATTCCTGTGATGCGGGAGATCTTGTCGGCGCGCGTCATTGCTCGCCGCTACGGCTGAGGGGGAAAGCGGTCGAACGTCGGCAGCTCGTGCGCGTGCTCCATCCAGCGAAGCCGCTCGGCGACCTGGATCTGCATCGCCGGCGGCACCGCATCGGGATGTCGTAAGTCGCGCTCTGGACGTCGATGACCCCGGGCTGCATGCTGGCGTTGAAATAGAACAGGCCGGTTCCGCAGTCAGCGCAGAAGTGCCGCCGCACATGTTCCGAAGACCGGTACACCTTGGGCTCGCCCTTGGTCACCTTGACGGCATTCTCCGCGTACATCGTCCAGCCGACCACTGGGGCGCCAGCGTGAAGCCTGCAATCGCGGCAGTGGCACAGCGCGTGCACGATCATCTCGCCTTCGATCTGATAACGGATTGCACCGCAGTGACAGCCGCCGGTGATGGTGCTCATGCGTTCCTCCCGATTTGAAGGCTTCGCAGATCGATAGCTCTCGAGGCTTGCTGCTTCAACGGCGCAATCGATTTGCGCTTGCGTCCTACTGTCGCCTGACAGCCATGTCGAGCTTTACGGTGCAGTCGTCCGCTTCCCATATGCCGACGATCGCGTCAGGAGCGGTCGGCTCGCCATGGGCCATCGGAATGAGCGCGGTGTCAGCAGTCTGAAAAGACCTGCCGAGTATGGCTAAGCGGTGTCCGGTCCGGCTCGTTCAACCTCTGCTCCCACATGAAAACACCCGCGACGGACTGCTCCGCGCGGGTGTGACGAACTCTCGATGATGCCAGTATGCCGGTGTTTTGCCCGACGTGTCAAATTTCCGAATTCTTGATGCGAGGCCGCAGCGTCGGTTTTTTGGGTGGTCGGATAGCCCAACGATTTCAATGTCCCCGCTACTGTGCATGGGGTTGTTTTCGCACTTTTTCTTGTTGCACCGCCGAAGCGGAGCGCATCAACGCCGGCCGCGCGGCGCTTCGGCCTTGGCGGGCGGCTCGGTCTGCGGGGCGCAGGTCGCAGCCTGAAGCGTCGCCTGCGCCTGTTGCATCAGGCCGGGCTCGGGGGCGAGCGCCTTCATCACGATCAGGCCGGTGGTAGCAGGGGAGTCAATGATCAGCCGGTCGGCCGCGGTGACCTCCTCGTCCTCGGGCAGCTCGTTGTGCTGCGCTTCCGTCATCAGGTCGAGCTCGATCACCTTGCGGCCCGCCGAGCGGTCGTTGATGGCGTAATAGGCGATCTCGTTGCGGGTGTAGAACGACACCGAGGTGTAGGCCTGGCTCACCGGCACGGCCAGCTTGATTGGACCGCCCGACAGATCGTAGCGGCAGATCGCGAGCGCAAAGGCCGGGTCCATGAACGGCATCGGTGAGGTCTGCGGGTCGGCGAGGGGAAGCTGGGTGACTGCGTTCACCGTCGTCATCGGCGTCAGGCGCGAATAGGCATCCTGGGTCGCGATCCGCGGCAGCGCCAGCACGCTGACGAGATGGACCACGAGGCCCAGAACGATGCCGGCAACGATGGTGAACAGCAGCCGGATCATGAGCAGCCCACCGTTGTGATCGTAGGCATCGGCGCATCGCGCTGAGTGCGTGTGGCAACGCCGACCGGGGTATCGTAGAGGCGCAGCATCAAGGCGTAGCGCTCGATGCCGCCGGTCGGCAGCCAGTTGCCGGCGCGCGAGCGCGAGGCGATGCGGATCTCGAACGTGCCGTCGGACTGGCGCACGATCTCCTGGCTGGTGAAGCCGTAGCGGGCAAGCGAATTGGCGACGAGATGGCCCTTACGGTCGTACAGCGTCAGCGTCCAGAACCGCGCCGGCGGTGTCACGCCGGAGACGACGACGTCACAGCGGCCGTCGAGCGCCTTCTTCTTGTCATCGGCGGTCGCGGTGAAGGCGACGCCATCGCCGGTGCCGATCGGCAGCTCGCCGTTGCGCACGATGGTGGCGCGTGAATAGGGATCGACGTCGGCCGTGCCGGTGCGCGGACGGGCGGTCCAGGGGCCGATCGTCAGCGCGCCGATCTCGGTGCCGCGCGTCGTCGTCATCCAGGTCGCGCCGACGCCGACGACAGTGGCGAGCAGAAGGGCCGTCAATGTGATCAGGATCAGCCGCACGGGTTTCGATCAGTTCTTGCGCGGGGCGGAGGTGTTGGCGTTCTCTTCCGCATAATTCTGCGGGAAGGCGAGCGCATTCGTCGACGAGGCCGGCTTGGTATCGGCGGCCGCCGATTTGTTCACAGTTTTGGCCGCATCATCAAGCAGCTTCTCGACGCGCACCAGAATGTCGGCGCCGCGCTTGGTCAGCACTGGCGGCGGACCGGGCTTGGTCTCCAGCACCTTCGGCGCCGCATTGGCCTGCGCGTTGGCGATCTGCTGCGGCGGCAGCTTCTGGCCCATGCCGATGCCGGGGATCTCCCGGACCTCGACGCCCTGATGCGCCGCGACCATGATGTCGTGCCAGGTCTGCGCCGGCAGCGAGCCGCCGGTCATGCGGTTGGTCGGCGAGTAGTCGTCGTTGCCATACCACACCGCGCAGGTGAAATTGCCGGTGTAACCGACGAACCAGGCGTCACGATACGCATTGGTGGTGCCGGTCTTACCCGCGGTCGGAATGCCGTCCAGCGCGGCGCGGCGTGCGGTGCCTTCGCTGACGACGTGACTCATCATGCCCGCCATGTCGGCGGCGATGTTCGGCGGAATGGCCTGCTTCGGCTTCGGCCCGTCGCGATCCCAGCGCCAAACGAGGTCGCCTGCGCCGGTGCGCACCTCCAGCACCGAGTGCGGCGTCACCGCTTTGCCGCGGTTCGGGAAGGTCGCGTAGGCGACGGCGTGCTCCAGCACGGTGACTTCGTCCGAACCGATCGGCAGCGACGGCGTGTCGGGCAGCGGCGCCTTGAGACCGAAGCGGCGCGCGACTTCGACGATCTTGGCACGGCCAATCTTGGCCGGGTTCGGCGCCTTCGGCTGCTCCTTCTGGCCGATCGCGATCGACAGTTTTACGGGCACCACGTTGATCGAGCGCGTAATCGCCTGCGTCAGCGTCACCGAGCCGGAATAGGAGTGGCCATAGTTCTGCGGACACCAATTGCCGATGCAGACCGGGCCGTCGACCACGATCGAGTTCGGCGTGAAGCCGTTCAGGAGCGCAGTGGTGTAGACGTAAGGCTTGAACGAGGAGCCGGGCTGGCGATAGGCGTCGGTGGCGCGGTTGAACTGGCTGGCGCCGTAGTCGCGACCGCCGACCATGGCGCGGATGCCGCCGTCGAGATCGGCGACCACGGTCGCCGCTTGCGTCGCGTGATAATCGCGGCCGAACTGGCGCAGCTGGTTCTCGATCGCGTCTTCGGCGGCCTTCTGCACATTGGTGTCGATCGCGAGCCGCACCACGAAGACTCGCTCGGTGTACGACTTCGGGAAGGTGTCGACGAGCTTGCGCATCTCGTCGAAGGCGTAGTCGAGATAATAATTCGGCGACGCCTCGTCGCGGCGGTCGACCGCGAAGGCCGGGTTGCGGCGGGCGCCGAACACCTGGCCCTCGGTCATGAAGCCGGCATCGACGAGGTTGTCGAGCACGACGTTGGCGCGCGCGCGGGCGGCCGGCAGGTTGATGTGCGGGGCGTATTTCGTGGGCGCCTTGAACAGGCCGGCGAGCATCGCTGCTTCCGCCAGCGTCACGTCGCGCGCCGATTTGTTGAAGTAGAAATGCGCAGCGCCATCGACGCCGAAGGTGCCGCCGCCCATATAGGCGCGGTCGAGATAGAGCTTGAGGATCTCGTTCTTGGTCAGGCGCCATTCCAGCCAGACCGCGAGGAAGGCTTCGTTGACCTTGCGCTCGATGGTGCGCTCGTTGCTCAAGAACAGATTCTTGGCGAGCTGCTGGGTGATCGAGGAGCCACCCTGGCGGACGCCGCCGGCCTGGGCGTTGGTGACGAGGGCGCGCGCGGTGCCGGCGATGTCGATGCCGAAATGGTCGTAGAAGCGGCGGTCCTCGGTCGCCAGCGTCGCCTTGATCAGCACGTCAGGAAAATCTTCCAGCGGGATCGAGTCGTTGTGCTTGATGCCGCGGCTGCCGATCGGGTTGCCGTAGCGGTCGAGGAAGGTCACCGCGAGGTCGGACTTCTTCAGCCAGTCCTCGTCCGCGGTCTCGCGGAAGGCGGGGATGGCGAGCGTCAGCATCACCACCAGGCCGCCGAGGCCGAGGGTCGCAGCTTCCGACAGCGGCTCGATGAACACCCAGCGCTTCCACCGCCCGACATAGAACCGGTCCATGAAGGTTGAGTAGCGCTCGTAGAGCTCACGGATGCCCTTGGCCGAGGAGAACAGCGAGGAGTCGATGCGCGCATCGAGATCCAGGAAGAAATTCCGGACCTTCTGCTTCCAATGCGGTGGTATGATCTGGCGCACCTAGAACCCTTGCGGCTTGCTTCGAAAGCGTTCAAGCACCCGGCCGGGGGCGGCATCGGAACGTCTTGCGGGAATGTTGCGGCAAACCCAAGGCGCCCGGTTCGCGTCCTTCGGGGACTTGCTGTTCCTTCTAGCCGAGCAGGGCCCATAAACCAATGGCCACGCTCGCGATTTTGAACAACAGGCCTAATTGACCCCGGGACATTACGGGCCTTCCGAGGGCGTTGCTTGCACCGTCACGGCCGCTCGCTCTAGATGACTTCGCCGTAGCTCTTTCGAACCTTTGTTGAGGCGCATGACCGCAGCTCCCAAACGACCTTCAAGCCAGGAAGGATTCTTCTGGAAAACCAAGACGTTGGAACAGCTGTCGGCGGCCGAATGGGAAAGCCTGTGCGACGGCTGCGGCCGCTGCTGCCTGAACAAGCTCGAGGACGAGGACACCGGGCAGATCTATTTCACCCATATCGGCTGCAAGCTGCTGGATGGGGCAAGCTGCGCCTGCAAGGACTACCCGAATCGTTCCGACAAGGTTCCGGACTGCGTCCGCCTGACCCCGGCCAATGTCCGCACCCTGAACTGGCTGCCGCCGAGCTGCGGCTACAAGCTCGTCGCCGAAGGTCGCGATCTTTATTGGTGGCACCCGCTGGTGTCGGGCGATCCCAATACCGTGCATGAGGCCGGCGTCTCCGTGCGCGGCCGGGTCGAGGGCAGCGAGGAGGAGATCCCCGACGAGGATCTCGAGGATCACATCGTGCAATGGCCGGCCGTGCTGCCGAAACGGGCCCGTCTGAAGCGACGTCCGAAGGACTGATCCGCCGCGCGCCTCGGATCACGTGTTCGGGATGACCCTGCGGTGGGATGCACCCATGCGCCGCGGTGTCTGCCCGGGAAGGATTTTGCTGTCTACATTGGACTGCATAGAACGAATCCTTCGCGGCGTTGTGCCGCCCCACGACGTCCGATCGAGATGAACAAGTTCGACCGGCAGAGCAGTTCTGCCGACATCCAGCCGTTCCCTGACGACATTGCCGAAGAGCTATCCCGCCTTCCGAGCGAGGTCATCAGCGTCGATGACGCGCCGTCCATCGCGCCGCCGGTGCCGCTGTCCCAGGACGAGGTCCGCACCATCGTCATCAGCCTGATGCTGACGATGTTCCTGGCAGCGCTCGACCAGACCATCGTGGCGACCGCGCTGCCGACCATCGGGCGCCAGTTCCAGGACGTTTCCAGCCTGTCCTGGGTGATCACGGCCTATCTGCTCGCCTCGACTGCGGTCGCGCCGGTGTTCGGCACGCTCAGCGACATCTACGGCCGCAAGGCCATGATCATCACCTCGCTCAGCCTGTTCGTCGCGGGCTCGGTGCTGTGCGCGATTGCGCCGAACATGCCGATGCTGATTCTCGCGCGCGGCCTTCAGGGCCTCGGTGGCGGCGGCATCATGCCGGTGGTGCAGACGGTGATCTCGGACGTCGTGAGCCCACGCGAGCGCGGCCAGTACCAGGCCTATTTCTCCAGTGTCTGGATGGTCGGCGGCATCCTCGGCCCGGTCATCGGCGGCGTGTTTGCCGAGCATCTGCACTGGTCGATGATTTTCTGGATCAACCTGCCGCTCGCGGCCGCCGCGATCGCGCTGCTGTTGCCGAGGATGAAGAAGATCCCGGTGTTCCACCGCAAGCGCAAGGTCGACTGGCTCGGCGGCGTGTTGCTGATGGCCTCGGCCGTCGTCTTCATGCTGGTGCTGACCTGGGGCGGCACGCGCTATCCCTGGCTGTCGCCGACCGTGCTCGCGATGGTCGGCGGCGCGGTCGCGCTCGTCGTCAGCTTCGTGTGGCACGCGCGGCGGGCGGACGAGCCGTTCCTGCCGCTGCCGCTGCTCGGCGGAAGTGTCGTACCATTTGGGCTGATGGCCGGCGGCTGTGCGCTCGGCGCGATCACGGGCCTCACGGTCCAGCTCCCGCTTTACTATGAATCCGTCTATCACCTCAGCGCCAGCGAGGCGGGCCTTGCGCTGATTCCGCTCGCAGCCGTCTCGACCTGCGGTGCGGCCATCGCCGGGCGGACGATGGCGCGGGCCAAGCACTACAAGCGCGTCGCCATCATCGGCACCTCCTGGGCCGCGCTGTGCGGCCTCGGGCTCACGTTGACGACGCTGCCGCTATGGGGCCTGCTGACGCTGATGGCCGCGTTTGCGCTCGGCCTCGGCACCACCTTTCCGGTCTGCGTGGTCTCGGTGCAGAATTCGGTCGCGCGGCCGCAGATCGGTACTATCACCGGTGCGTTGAACTTCTTCCGCTCGCTGATGTCGTCCTTCACGGTCGCGGCGTTCGCGGCCATCCTGCTGATCGCGCTCGGTGCCGACATTCCGCTCGGCGAGCATCACGCCGCCGTCAGCACGATTCCCGCCGACGACATGCGGCATGCGTTCCGCTACGTCTTCGGCGCCGCCACGGCGCTGATGACCGGTGCTGCGCTCTGTCTGATCGCAATGGAGGAGCGGCCGCTGGCCGGTCCCTCGGCGAAGCAACCCGTCGAGATGGCGGAGTAGGGCTTAGCCGCCGCCTGCATCCGCAAAACTGCTCTTCCGCGGCAGCCGGATCGTGAACTCCGTGAACGCGCCGGGTTCGGTCGCGACGTCGATCGTGCCGCCGTGCTGCTTCACCACGATATCGTGGCTCATCGACAGCCCGAGGCCGGTGCCTTCGCCGGCCGGCTTGGTGGTGAAGAACGGATTGAACATCTTCTCCCTGACCTCGTCCGCAATGCCGGTGCCGTTGTCGCGGACGCGGATCTCGATGCTGTCGCCGCGGTCGCGCGTCGCGGCGACCACCACCGGCTCGTAATCGGCGGCGCCCTCGGCCTTGCGCTTGGTGACCGCGTGGAAGCCGTTCGAGATCAGGTTTAGCAGCACCCGGGTGATCTCCTGCGGAAACACTTCGGCTTGCCCGGTCGCGGGATCGAGCTCGCGCTTCAACGTCACGTCGAACCCCGGCTTCTCGGCGCGCGCGCCGTGATAGGCGAGGTTGAGGCTCTCTTCCACCAGCGCGTTGATGTCGCTCAGTCCATGCTCGCTGCCGCCTTCGCGCGAATGCAGCAGCATGTTCTTGACGATGGAATCGGCCCGCCGCCCGTGCTGCACGACCTTTTGCAGATTGTCCTTCAGAAGCCCCGTCAGTTCGTCGACCTCCGCGCGGACATCGTCTGCGAACTTAACCGGCGCAAGTACCTTGTTCAGCTCGTCGGTCAGTTCGGCGGAGAGCGAAGCAAAATTGTTGACGAAGTTGAGCGGGTTCTTGATCTCATGCGCGATCCCGGCGGTGAGCTGGCCGAGCGAGGCGAGCTTCTCGGTCTGGATCAGCCGGTCCTGTGCGGCGCGCAGATCGTCGAGCGATTTGGCGAGGTCCTGCGTGCGGTCCTGCACCTCGTTGAACAGGCGCGTGTTCTCGACCGCGATCACGGCCTGGTCGGCAAAGGTCTTGAGCAGGTTGATCGCCTTGTCGGGGAAATGACCGGGCTCGGGCCGCGTGACGGCGATGGTGCCGATCGCGACGCCGTCGCGCAGCATCGGCACGACGAGGATGCTGCGATAGCCTCGCGTCCGCGCCAGCTCCTTCATGGCCTCGGTGAGATCAGGTTCGCTCTGCATGTCGCTGCGGAAGGCATATTGTCCGCTTCGGGCCACCCGGCTGTGAATGCCTGAGGCCGACAGCGGCGTCGGGAACGAGCTGAGCAGGTCCGCATTGCCGGCCTCGTTGTCGGTGGTGAAGGCCGCCAGATGCAGCATGCCGTCGATGACGCGGGTGACGGTGGAGGAGTGCCCGCCGATCAGCGCCTTGGCGCTGTCGGAGATGGCTTGGAACACCGGCGTGACGTCGGCGGGCGAAGCCGCGATCACCTTGAGGATGTCGGCGGTCGCGGTCTGACGTTCCAGCGCTTCCCTGGTGGCGTTGAACAGGCTGACATTCTTGATCGCGATCACCGCCTGGTCGGCGAAGGTCTGCAGCAGTCGCACGTGATGCTCGGCGAAGCGGCCGGTCGCGCGGCGTGTGGCGATGATGATGCCGATGGCTTCGCCCTCGCTCATCAACGGCGTGAACAGCATGCTGCGATAGCCGCGGGCGCGCGCGATGTCGCGCGCGGCCGGCTCGAGCTCGGTGTCGGGCAGTTGCGCCGCCGCGCCGTTGGCCACGAGCTGGTAAGGCGGGAATTGCGTGAACGCTACCGGAAACGAAGCCTGGAGCACGCGATCGCCCGCGGGATCGGTCGGCGTGAATGCCGCAAGATGCGCGGCGCCGTCGACATAGCGCAGCACCGCGGTGGAGAAGCCGCCGATCAGGCGATTGGCGTTGCCGGCGATGGCCTCGAACACCGGCTGCACGTCGGAAGGCGAGGCGGCCATCACCTTGAGGATGTCGGCGGTTGCGGTCTGGCGCTCCAGCGCCTCGCGCGTCTCGTTGAACAGGTTCGCATTCTCGATCGCGATCACGGCCTGGTCGGCAAAGGTCTGGAGCAGCTGCACGAGATCGGGCGCGAACGCGCCCGGCTCGGCGCGCGTGACGCTGATCATGCCGACCGGCGCGCCCCGGTTCATCAGCGGCATGAACAGCACGCTGCGGAAGCCGCGCAACCGCGCCAGCTCCCGGTTCAGCTCCGGGACGTCGGCGGCCTCGCTGTCGGGAAACTGGATCGTCTCGCCGTCGCGCACGAGCGCAAAAGTCGGGAAGTCCGCGATCTTGCGCGGGAACGACGCCTTGAGTCCTTCGTCCGCCTCCGGGCTGGTCGGCGTGAACGCCACGAGGTGCAGCTCATCGCCGATGAACTGAAGCACGGTGGCGGAGAAGCCGCCGAGCAGGCGCTTCGAGCTGGACGCGATCGCCGCGAAGACCGGCCGGGCGTCGGAGGGCGAGGCCGCGATGGTGCGCAAGATCTCGGCGCTGGCGCTCTGGCGATCACGCGCAACCGCAAGCTCGCCGCGCAGCCGTGCATTCTCCGCTGCGGCCGACTGCAATCGGCGCTCGAGTTCTTCGGTCTCGTTGGAAGGGGTGGTCATTCCTAATCCGGCTTGATGCCGCGGCTTGCGTGGCACCGGGCCGGATTATCACATCTTGTGCGGCCGGAGCCAGCGCCTGCGGCCTTGCCGCTGAAGCCCGTCCCGGCTCACGAGCCGGGCCGCGACACCTCGGTCTCCTTGCTGGTGATGAACTCCAGCAGCACCGGCACGCCTTCCTGCGTTTTCTGGATGCCGCGCTTGATCGCGGGCACGATGTCTTCCGGCCTCGTCACCCGCTCGCCATGACCGCCGAAGGCGCGCGCCATCGCGGCATAGTCGCCGGAGATGTCGGTCGAGCGATATTTCTCGGTCGAGACCGGCATCACCTTCAATTCGATCGCCATCGAGAAATTGTTGAGCAGGATCGACATGATCGGAATGCGCTCGCGTACTGCGGTCTCGAAGTCCATGCCCGTAAAACCAATGGCCGCATCGCCCCAGACATTGATACAGAGCTTGTCAGGCTTCGCGAGCTTGGCGCCCATCGCGAGCCCAAGGCCATAGCCGAGCTGCGTCGTCTTGCCCCAGCCGAGATAAGTGAGGGGCTCAATCGATTTCCAGAACGGCGAGAGCTGGTCGCGCGGGCTGCCGGCGTCATGCGTGATGATGGTGTTGTGGATGTCGACGGTGTGCTGAAGATCCCACAGCACGCGATAGGGGCTGAGCGGCGCGTCATTGCTGTTGAGTTTCGGCATCCATTTCGCCAGCCACTCTTTGTGCGAGGCCGCAATCTCGGCCGCGACCGCCGAGGCGTCGCGATCGGATGCAACCGACTTGCCGATTTCCTCCAGCAGTGCATCGAGTACAAGACCGGCATCGCCGACGAGACCGATCTTGGCTTCCACATCCTTGTTGAGATGGTTCGGGTCGAGCGTCGAATGGATGATGGTCTTGCCCTTCGGCATCGCGATGCCGAAATTGGTCTCGGTGAAGGAGCAGCCGATGCCGAAGATGACGTCGGCCTCGGCCAGAAACTTCGGCACCGCGCGCGGCACCGCGAGCCCGCCGGAGCCGAGGGATAGCGGATGTGTTTCCGGGAACGACGACTTGCCGCCGAGGCTGGTGGTGACGGGAATCGCCAGCCGTTCGGCGAGCCGTTTCAGTTGCGGCCACGCCTGCGCGTAATGCACGCCCTGGCCGGCATAGATCACCGGCCGTTTTGCATTCACGAGCAGGTTGGCTGCTTCCTTTACGTGAACAGGGTCGGCGCCGTAGCGCGTGCGCAGCACCGGCGTGTAGCTCAGCGGCTCCGGCACCTCCTCGTTCCACATATCGGAGGGGATCTCGACGATGACAGGCCCGCCGCGGCCGTTCTTCAGCTTGGTGAAGGCGCGGCGAAAGATGTTGGCGACTTCAGCGGCGAGGATGATTGGCTCGGAGGATTTCGCGAACGGCTTCATCGCCTCGCTGGAATTGAAGTTCGGCTCGATATGCGACAGCCGGCGCTGATAGCCCATCGGCAGCACCAGCACGGGAACGGATTCGCCAAAGCACTGCGCAACGCCGCCCATCGCGTTCTCCGCGCCCGGCCCATGCTGCATGCAGAACGCGCCGATGCTGCGGCCCGACGTCACCCGCGAGATCGCATCCGCCATGTGGATGCCGACACGCTCCTGCCGCACCATCACGGGTCGGATCTCGGCTTTCGCCGCATGCTCGATCAGATGGTTGACTGGATAGCCGCAGAGGATCTCGATCCCCTCACGCCGCATGATTTCTGCAATGGCGGTGCCGAGCTTCATGGCGTCTCTCTCCCTGGGCAGGCCGGTTGGTCCGGCTGATTGGAGGAGAGAGGATCAGGAAATTGGAGAAGGGTAAAGCGCGGACAGGCGATAGTCAGCTATGCAGCAAGCTATCGTAGCCCCGGATGGCTCAGAAGCCGTTCCCCGGATTTCGCTGAAGCGAAATCTGGATTACCAACTTGCTATTTGCAGTTCTTGCAGATCGTCAGCTTCCGTTTCAGCGACTCGTCTTCGTGATCAATCGATGACTGCCCGGCGGCATCCGTATCGGACCTGGAACCCTTCGATGCGCGTGATCGCGCAGCCGGCGTCAGCTGACTTGCGGTGTCATTGTCATCGACGGTGCCTACGCTGAAGCCATCGTAGTCGGCGGCCGGATTCGGCACCTGTGGAAGCCCGCCGATCACGGGTGGCGAAGCCTCTCTGCTGGATGCCGCCGGCAGAGGTCTGGAATTTTTGATGCTCGCGCGTGGCGGCGATACATCGGGCGGAGCCAGCGAAACCGGCGGTTGGGCTGAAGTCTGTCCCTTCGCGCCGTCTTGCCACCAGCCGCCGACCAACATGAGCCCGAGAGCCAGGATTGTCACGCTTCTCATCCGCATCCTTCAAACAGCTCTGGCTAGTCGACTAACGGCATCGCTCGTTGGGCTACGCTGAAGGATAGCAGGACTCACATGGCCGTCAAACCGCGTAGCCCGAGTGGAGCGAGGCGCAATCCACGCGCTTTCGTCCGCCAACGGAATCTCGGAGCCCGCAGACGTCCGACCTTCCCGCGTCCTCGTTTCTATGAAGGGATGCGGCGAAGCAAAGCTCGGGCGAAAGTCGCGAGAATGCGAAGCTCTGTCTGCTGTTTGAAATGTGAGTGGAAGAGAGGCGCCGTTGCGTCGCACTCCGTCATTGCAAGGAGCGAAGCGCCGAAGCAATCCAGAATCCCTCCGTGGAGCATTCTGGATTGCCTCGCGGAGCCTGTCATCGGGCCCGCGCTTTGCGTGGACCCGGTGGCTCTCAATGACGAGATTGAGGAGGCTGCATGCTCCGGCAAGGCCGCCGCGAGCCATGCTGAAGTCAACGCATAGAGACGTCGCCTCGGGCCAGGGCGGCCGTTACTTCAGCGACGAACTGATCGAGTTGAATTTGTTGTTGAGGAGCTGGCTGCCCGTGTTGTTCACGACGGTCACGATGGCCAGTGCAATGCCGGCGGCGATCAGGCCGTATTCGATGGCGGTGGCGCCAGTCTCATCGGCAAGGAAAGACCTAAGCAAACTCATTGCCAACTCCTCTTCATCCGAACCAATGTATGGCCGCGTCGTTTTCGAACCGGTAAATCGATCGAATAGATTTTCTGCGCGCCAAAAGAATTAAATCCAGGCGAACGCGCCTCTGTTTCATACGGTGACATTCATTAAATTAAGGTTCCCTCATCCCATCCAAATGGATGCAAATCGGCGCGCTCTCTGCGACAGCCGCAGGGTCCGCTAGGATGTGATCGCGGCGCCGGGGAGGCGGCGTTTCAATATGGCCGTGAGGCGGCCAACGAAGTCCTTTACCGCGCCCCGCTGCGAGCGCGCCCCAGTGCCCGCGGTCCGCTCGCTCTCGCGTGCGTCGTTCACGATGCTGATGTAGCTCTTTCTGACGTCTTGCTGCTGCACGGCACGCGTACTCTTGGCTCGATCGGGGCTGGCACCATGCTGTGCGCAAGGACAACCAGTGCTTAATTTTGTCTCCCGTAGGAATACCCTGGTTCATGCGCAGAGCTCTGCCGTATCGGCAAACGACGGTCGCGCTTAACGGATTATTGAGCCTGTTCGTCAACGGCTCGGCAAGCATGCTGCTCGAAGGGGCCGACTATCGCCCTCATTCGCGCCGTCCGTCCGCATTGAGCGCTCGCAACATGGCGATGCGGGCGAACATCATCCAGCCCCCGCCGGTCTCGGCCGCATTGATCAAGGTCTCGATCGCGGTCTGCCAGTGCGCCTCGTGCTGGGCGTCCTCAGGCAGCTGCATGACGTAGTCCGCCGCCTCTTGAAGCGTGAGCAGCTTGCGTTTGTTGCTCACGCGAACCGGATCGTCGAACTCCGCCGACCAGGGCATGTCAGTCCGGCCGACCGGCGAGGGGGGACATCACGGTGCGATTGTTAGGTGCGATGCGTCTAGCTGGCCTTCTTCGCCCGCGCCGGCGCGCGCACCGGCTTGTCGGCCTTCTTCGAAGCCTCCTTGGGCGCAGACTTCGCCGCGGTGTCCTTGCCGCCCTTGCCGGCGATCGGCAGCAGCATTTCGCGTTGGCCCTCGACGCGCTTCTTCGGCTTCTTGCCCTTGACGGGCTCCTTGACGACCTTTGCCGCGGGCACCGCCTCCTTCTCGCTCGCGAGACTCTTCTTCAGCGCGTCCATCAGGTTGATGACATTGCCGCCGGTCTTCGGCGCCGCCTTGGCGGTGATCGGCATGCCGCTGCGCTTCTTGTTGATGAGATCGATCAGCGCGGTCTCGTAATGGTCCTCGAACAGCCCGGGCTCGAACGCGCCGGACTTCTTCTCGACGATGTGTTTTGCGAGGTCGAGCATGTCCTTGGTCAGCTTCACGTCCTGGATGTCGTCGAAATACTCGGTTTCGCTCCGCACTTCGTAGGGATAGCGCAGCAGCGTGCCCATCAACCCGCTCTCGAGCGGCTCCAGCGCGATGATGTGCTCGCGGTTGGTCAGCACCACGCGGCCGATCGCGACCTTGTCCATGCTGCGGATGGTCTCGCGGATCACCGCATAGGCGTCGTGGCCGACCTTGCCATCGGGCACGAGGTAATAGGGACGGATCAGATAGCGGTTGTCGATGTCGACCTTCGGCACGAACTCGTCGATCTCGATCGTGTGCGTGGAGTCCAGCGCGATGTCGTCGAGCTCGTCCTTGGTGACCTCGATATAGGTGTCGGTGTCGACCTTGTAGCCCTTCACGATGTCCTCGGACGTGACCTCGTCACCGGTCTCGGCGTCGACCTTGAGGTACTTGATCCTGTGGCCGGTCTTGCGGTTGATCTGGTTGAAGGAGACCTTCTCGGTATCCGAAGTGGCCGGATAGAGCGCGACCGGACAGGTCACGAGCGACAGACGCAGAAAACCCTTCCAATTGGCGCGGGGGGCCATGGGCTACTCCAAACGCAACGGGGACAGATAACAAGGATACCATCGGGGAACAACGAATCATAGCAAGACGGGTTGCTCAATCTTGCAACTGCGTTAACCGGCCGCTGGGCCTGAGGTTGCTGCCCATCCGCGGGCAAAGGCCGGAACATCATATCCAATCACGCGTTGGCTCCGGATATCGGCTGCGAGGAGGTCGTGGCTATCTGAAGCGACATCCAAAGATTGAGGGCATCATGGCAACCACGCGAGAGCGGCATCAGATCGTGGAAACTCCGACCGAGGCCCGTCAGGGCGAGCCCGGGCCGTCGGTGGCGGCGCTGCTTGCCATCTCGACCGGCCTTGCGATCCTGATCCTCGCCGTCATCTGGTTCGTGTTCTTCCGGACCTGATCGGCCGGGTCCGAACGCCTCGGACCTTCCTATTCGCCGCGTGACGCGGCACATTGCGCCCGCCATGCCGTCGGCTCGTCCGGTTGCCTGGCGGGCGCAGTCGCGTCGGCGCGTGGGAGGTCGTATATGACCAAAAAGTAACGTGCCGGTTCCCCGCGTTCATATTCAGTTCACGCCGGAATTGCTCATCTCTGGCCGTGATCATGCAGCCTGTTCTTGCAGCCAATCTTTGGAGAGAAGCGTGCGCCTGCTCGTTGTTGAGGACGACCCCGATCTCAATCGCCAGCTCACCAAGGCGCTGACCGACGCTGGCTACGTCGTCGACCGCGCTTTCGACGGGGAGGAAGGGCACTATCTCGGCGACAACGAGCCCTATGACGCCGTGGTGCTCGACATCGGCCTGCCGAAGAAGGACGGCATCTCGGTGCTGGAGGCCTGGCGCCGCAACGGCCGCACCATGCCGGTCCTGATCCTTACCGCGCGCGACCGCTGGAGCGACAAGGTGCAGGGGTTCGACGCCGGTGCCGACGACTATGTCGCAAAGCCGTTCCACCTGGAGGAGGTGCTGGCGCGCATCCGCGCGCTGCTGCGCCGCTCGACCGGCCATGCACAGAGCGAACTCAGCTGCGGCCCGGTCACGCTCGATACCAGGACCGGCCGGGTCAGCGTGTCAGGCAATCCCGTGAAGATGACCTCGCACGAATATCGGCTTCTGGCCTATCTGATGCACCATTCCGGGCGCGTGGTCTCCCGCACCGAGCTGGTCGAGCATCTCTACGACCAGGATTTTGACCGCGACTCCAACACCATCGAGGTCTTCGTCGGCCGCATCCGCAAGAAGCTCGACGTCGACATCATCCAGACCGTCCGTGGCCTCGGCTATCTCCTGACCCCGCCGGCTCCCGGCGCTTGAAGCGTCTTGACGGGCGGCTCGACAGGGGCCTTGGTCCGGTCATGACCGACGCCCTGCCATCCTGCGCCTCCCGGGTTCATTCCGATGCCCGCTAGCTCGCTTGCGAACCGCCTGTTCCTGTCGGCGACCGCCTGGCTCGTGGTGATCCTGGCCATCACCGGCGTGGTGCTGTCGTCGGTCTACAAGAACGCCACCGAACGCGCCTTCGACCGTCGTCTCAATCTCTATCTCCGCACGCTGATCGCCGAGGTCGCGACCCCCGACGAGCCGCCCGACCGCCAGTTCCAGTCGCTCGGCGAGCCCTTGTTCGAGCTGCCGCTGTCGGGCTGGTACTGGCAGATCACGCGGACCGACACCGAGAAGCCGGAGGTGCGCTCCTCGCGCTCGCTTTGGGACAAGAAACTGCCGAAGCTGGAAGAGCAGGGTGCCGAGCTCACCGCCGCCGGCATCCGGCTCGCTTATGTCGACGGTCCCGAAGGGCAGAACCTGCGCATGGTGGAGCGGCCGGTCGATCTCGGCGCCGACGGCAAATTTCTCGTCAGCGTCGCCGGCGACGACACCGAGATTTTCGACGAGACGCGAAGCTTCGACTATTATCTCGGCGGCACGTTTACGGCGCTCGGCATCGTGCTGCTGCTGACCACCGTGTTCCAGGTCCGTTTTGGCCTGGCGCCGCTCAAGCGCATTTCGGAATCCATCGCCGACATCCGCTCCGGGCGGGCAGAGCGGCTGGAGGGCGAATTCCCGGTCGAGATCGCGCCTTTGGCGCGTGAGACCAATGCGCTGATCGACGCCAATCGCGAGATCGTCGAACGGGCGCGCACCCATGTCGGCAATCTCGCCCATGCGATCAAGACGCCGCTCTCGGTCATCGTCAACGAGGCCGGCGCCCACGCGGCCGATCCGTTCGCGTCCAAGGTGATGGAGCAGGCGGACGTGATGCGCGACCAAGTCGCCCATCATCTGGAGCGCGCACGCATTGCGGCGCGGGTCTCGGTGGTCGCGACCGTGACGGAGGTGGCGCCCGCCATCGAGGCGCTGCGGCGGACCATGGAGAAGATCCATCGCGACCGCGGCATCGTGGTCGAGGCCAAGGCCGATCCGTCTGTGAAGTTCCGGGGCGAGCGGCAGGATCTGGAGGAGATGGTCGGCAATCTCGTCGACAATGCCTGCAAATGGGCGGCCTCGCGCGTCTTCATCGAGGTTCTGGTCGAGACGCCGCACCAGACCGGCGCCGGCCCGCGTCTACGGATCATCGTCGATGACGACGGCCGCGGCCTGTCGGAGACCGAGCGCGCCAAAGTCTCCCGGCGCGGCCAGCGGCTCGACGAATCCAAGCCCGGCTCGGGTCTGGGGCTGTCGATCGTGACCGACCTTGCCGCGCTTTATGGCGGCAGTCTCTCGCTCGGCGGCGCGCCGATCGGGGGGCTGCGAGCCGAACTGGTCCTTCCCGGGCTATAATCCCTTGTTCTCACTGGATTTTTCGTTGCGGCCGATGCCCCTCCAGGGAAAAACCGGGGGCATTCGAGGCGACTTCCTAAACGGCTTCTTAAGTGGGGACCTCTTAAGATCGCGCCCGGACGCATCCCATGTCCGCCATTTTACCGTGCATGACCCGGGCGCATGAGCCAGACATCGATCGAGCGGCTGAGGGAATATCTCGCGCAGCTCCCGCCGCAGTCGCAGGCGCTGCTGATGCGGGAGTTCGAGCGCGCGCTGGAGCGTGGCCAGGACACGGCTGTCGCGACCCTCGTGCTCGAGCAATTGCGCAAGATCGTCCGCAAGAGCGAAGCCGACGAGGCCCCGCCGCCGCGTACGGACGATCTGTCGCGCCTTCTGTTCCAAGTGTTGGAACCGTTCCTGGTCGAGGTGGGCGCCCCGATCCGGGTCGGACAAATCCGCCGCTCCTCGCTGCATCCGATTTGGCAATGGCTCGGCCGTGACGGCGCCCCGGACAAGGTGAATGAATTCGAGGCGGCGCTGGCCCGCATGCCGGCAGACAGTGCCGGACAGGTCGAGGCGCTGGCCTCAAAGCTCCAGGCGGTGGCTGCGGACGCGATCTTCGCGCTGACGGGGCCCGGCGGCGGCGACAAGTCGCGCGCGCTGGCCCGTGTCGGCCCGCCCAACGTGATCGATGATCTCTATTCGATCGGTGCGGTGCTCCAGGTCCGGGAAGCCATCGCCGCCCTGAACGAGAAGTTGCCGCGCTTCCTGCGCGCCTTCGGCGATTCCCAGATCGCCTCGGTGACGTCAGCGCTCAACATTCCCGTGCTCCAGACCCCGCAGATGCTGCCCTTCGCGCTGTCGATGGTGGTGCAGCGCATGACCGCGCCGTGGCAGATCATCCGCCTCGCCATCAAGATTGCCGCGTCGGACGACGAGATCCGCGTCGCGGCAACGCCCTACGGTGTGGCCGTCACGATCGCCCTGCATGATTTGTCCTGTGTTGCCGCGATCCTGCGCATGGACATCAAGCGCGGCCATTTCGACAATGTCGCCGGCAACCTCAAGGCGCTGCATGACGGCGTGCGCGGCCTGCGCACCGAGCTCGACCTGCGCAACGATTCCGCCTGGGGCAAGCAGTTGGTCTCGATCCGGGCCGACATCTCCAATGCGCTGCAATCCGAGATCGACAGCGTTCCCGGCCGCGTTCGCCGCATCCTGCGCCAGCGCGCCGAGAAGGACATTCCGCCGGGGGCGCGAATCGACAGCACCGAGGTCGAGGAAACCGTGGCGCTGATCGATTTCGTCGCGACCTGCCGCAACTATGCGAGCGAGCTTGCGATCAACGAGGTGACGCTGCGCACCTATTCCGACCTCCAGCAATATGTCGAACGCTCGACCGAACAGCTGGTGCAGTCGCTGCGCGCCGCCGATCACAAGGTCCGCACCTATCGGCAGCAGCAAGTACAGGCCGCGATCCGCTTCTGCCAGGTGCTGTTCGGCGACGATTATGCCTCGCTGATGAGTCGTGCGGCAGAAAACGCGCTCACGGGCGAGCGCAAATCGTCGCGCGCAAGCTGATATAAGCGCATATTTTCGTGATCACAATTTGAGGTTGACGCTACCGGTGGCGAGCCCTACGGTCCCGTGCAAGTCCGGGGAATTTCTATTTGTGGGCGCATGAAACCCATTATCAGCTCCATCGAAATCGAGAACCGCGTCATCACTGCCAAATATCAACGACTGATGGTCGGCGCGAAGGTGGTGCTGGTCGAGAAGGCAAGCGGTCGGCAACTGCCGGAGACAGTCACCAGGGTCGCCTCGCCGGTTCCGGTGGGGGCGTTGCGCATTAGAATGCCCGCTGCAATCCGGCCCGGAACATACTTCCTGAAGGCCTTCAACGGGCATGGCGAGGATGCCGCGCAAAGTGCGGACTTCGAGATCGGCTAAGCCGTTGGAGTTTCATCGTTTCGGGACCCCGCGCGGTCGCGCCGAATTGACAATTGTCAATTGCCGCCTCGTCCGGCCGTGGTGTAAAGCCACCTGTGGGCGCGGATCGTGCGCCGCCGGAAGCTTGCCAGATGACGCTATGGTTCGTGTTCGCGCTGATGACGGTCGCGGCGATTTTCGCCGTGCTTCTGCCGCTCGGCCGCAGCGGACGCGCGCAAAATCAAGGCAGCGAGGTCGCGGTCTACAAGGACCAGCTGGCCGAGATAGAGCGTGATCTCGGCACGGGACTGATCGCCGCTCCTGAAGCCGAGGCTGCGCGCGTCGAGATCAGCCGCCGGCTGCTCGCCGCGGCCGCCAGCGAACCCGCAACGGCGCCGAAATCGAGCCTGAAATGGCGCCGCGCCGCGGCCGTGCTGGCGCTTGCCGGTCTGCCGCTGGTTGCGATCGGCGTCTACATGCCGCTCGGCTCGCCCCGGCTTCAGGACTTTCCCTTGGCGCAGCGCGAGCGCGGATCCGGGTCCGGCATGGCGCAATCGCTCGAGAACCTCGTCGTGCAGGTCGAGCAACATCTGGAAAAGAATCCGACCGACGGTCGCGGTTGGAACGTGCTCGCGCCGGTGCTGGAGCGGCTCGGCCGCTTCGACGATGCGGTGCGCGCCTATCGCAACTCGCTCACCTACAATGGCGAGAGCCCCGAGCGCCGGTCCGATCTCGGCGAGGCGCTTTCGGCCGCTGCCGGCGGCGTCGTGACCGCCGAGGCCAAGGCGGAATTCGAGCGTGCGCGCGCACTCAATGCCGACGATCCCAAGGCGAATTACTTCCTGGGGCTCGCCGCCGAGCAGGACGGCCGCAAGGACGATGCCGCCAATATCTGGCGCACGCTGCTGGCGAAGGCGCCGGCGGATGCGCCGTGGCGTCCGCTGGTGCAGTCTTCACTGGCGCGGGTCGGCGGCGGCACGATGCCGGCGCTGTCGGATGAGACGATCGCAGCGTCCAAGGACATGGCCGAGGGCGATCGCAATGCGATGGTGCGCGGCATGGTCGAACGCCTCGCCACGCGCCTCAAGCAGAACGGCGATGACGTCGAGGGGTGGCTGCGTCTGGTGCGCGCCTATCTCGTGATGGGCGACCGTGGCAAGGCGGTGGGGGCATCGGCCGATGCCCGGCAGGCGGTCGCGAGCGATGCCGAGCGACTGCGCCAGCTCAATGAAGGCCTGAAGACACTCGGGCTCGGCGGATGACGATTCTAGGACGAGACGAGCGGAGAACGGATACGCCATGACGCGCAAGCAGCGACGTATGACCATCATCGGCGGCTCGCTCGCCGTGCTCGCGCTCGCGGCCGCGCTGGTGCTCAACGCGTTGCGCGACTCCATCGTGTTCTTCTCGACCCCGACCATGGTCGCCGAGAAGCACGTCGGGCCCGGCAAGCGGTTTCGCCTCGGCGGGCTGGTGCAGCCCGGCTCGCTCCAGCGCGGCGACAATCTCGCGGTGACCTTCGAGGTCGCCGACGGCAACGCCAAGCTGCCGGTCGCCTACAAGGGCATCCTGCCCGACCTGTTCCGTGAAGGGCAGGGCGTCGTCGCCGAAGGTGCGCTCGACGCCAACGGCGTATTCAAGGCCGACACCGTGCTTGCCAAGCACGACGAAACCTACATGCCCAAGGACGTCGCCGATGCCCTGAAGAAGCAGGGGCACTGGAAGGACGATTACGGCGGCAAGGCTTCGGGCGGCAGCAAACCTGCGGCCACGACCGCGCAGGGTAATCCGCAGGGAGCGGTGCGGTGATCGCAGAATCCGGACATTACGCGCTGGTGCTGGCGCTCGGGCTCGCATTGATCCAGTCCGTCGTGCCCTTGATCGGCGCGCGCCTGTGCGACGTTGCATTGATGAACGTAGCGCGTTCCACCGCGCTAGCGCAGCTGCTGTTCGTCGGCGCCTCGTTCACGGCGCTGGTGATGCTGCACGTGAACTCGGATTTCTCCGTCGCCAACGTCTACGAGAATTCCCACTCGATGAAGCCGCTGCTCTACAAGATCACCGGCGTGTGGGGAAACCATGAAGGCTCGATGCTGCTGTGGGTGTCGATCCTCGCCCTGTTCGGCGGGCTGGTCGCGGCTTTCGGCAACAATCTGCCGCTGTCGCTGCGTGCGCATGTGCTGGCCGTGCAGGCCTGGATCGCCAGCGCCTTCTATCTCTTCATCCTGGTGACATCGAACCCGTTTTTGCGCATCGCCAATCCGCCGATCGAGGGGCGCGATCTCAATCCGGTGCTCCAGGACATCGGTCTCGCCGTGCATCCGCCGATGCTCTATCTCGGCTATGTCGGCTTCTCGATCTCGTTCTCCTTCGCCATCGCGGCGCTGATGGAGGGGCGGATCGACGCGGCCTGGGCGCGTTGGGTGCGGCCGTGGACGTTGGTCGCCTGGATCTTCCTGACCCTCGGCATCGCCATGGGCTCGTACTGGGCCTATTACGAGCTCGGCTGGGGCGGCTGGTGGTTCTGGGATCCGGTCGAGAACGCCTCGCTGATGCCGTGGCTTGCCGGCACCGCGCTGCTGCATTCGGCGTTGGTGATGGAGAAGCGCAACGCGCTGAAGGTCTGGACCATCCTGCTGTCGATCCTGACCTTCTCGCTATCGCTGCTCGGCACCTTCCTGGTGCGCTCGGGCGTCATCACCTCGGTGCACGCCTTCGCGACCGATCCGACCCGCGGCGTATTCATCCTGCTGATCCTCTGCCTGTTCATCGGCGGCAGCCTGTCGCTGTTCGCAGGCCGCGCCACCTCGTTGAAGCAGGGCGGCCTGTTCGCGCCGATCTCGCGCGAGGGCGCCTTGGTGCTGAACAATCTGCTGCTCACGGTCGCCTGCGCAGTCGTGCTGTTCGGCACGCTCTATCCGTTGGCGATGGAGATGCTGGCCGACTTCAAGATGTCGGTCGGCGCGCCCTTCTACAATCTCACCTTCGCTCCGCTGTTTGCCCTGTTGCTGCTCGCCGTTCCGTTCGGGCCGATGCTGGCGTGGAAGCGCGGCGATCTGCTCGGCGTCACACAGCGCCTGCTCGCGGCAGGCGTTGCCAGCCTCATCGTCGTCGCCATCACCTGGGCCTGGGCGCGGGGCGGCAGCGCGCTGGCGCCGCTCGCGATCGGGCTTGGTGTCTTCGTCGTCGCCGGCGCCGTCACCGACATCGTCGAGCGCACGGGCCTGGTTCGCCTGCCGTTCGCAACGGTGCTGCACCGGGCGCGCGGCCTGCCGCGCTCGGCCTGGGGCACCGCGCTCGCGCATGCCGGCCTCGGTGTCGCGCTGATTGGGATCGTCTGCGAGACCACCTGGAACAGCGAATATATCGCGACGATGAAGCAGAACGACGTCGCTCACGTCGCCGGTTACGACGTGAAGCTCGACGGGCTGTTTCAGCGCCAGGGCCCGAACTACCGCGAGATGATCGCCGAGTTCAACGTCAGCCACGACGGCGAGACGCTCAGCGTCATGACGCCGTCCAAGCGCAGCTTCACCACCCGCGGCTCCTCGACCACCGAGGCGGCGCTGCTGACCCGCGGCGCGAGCCAGCTCTACATCTCGCTCGGTGACGCCACCGCCGAGGGCGCCATTGCCGTGCGCATCTATCACAAGCCGCTGGTGCTGCTGATCTGGTGGGGGCCGGTACTGATGGCATTCGGCGGCGTGCTGTCGCTGTCCGACCGCCGCTTGCGGGTCGGTGCGCCGAAGCCTGCGCGGGCCAAGCAGCGCCTCCAGCCGGCGGAGTGATCCGATGCGCCGGATGTGGTTCGTGATCGTCGCGCTGATGCTGCTGGCTTGGCCGGCGGCGCACGCCGTGCAGCCTGACGAGATCATGTCGGATCCCGCCAAGGAGGCGCGCGCGCGCGACTTGTCGCGCGAGCTGCGCTGCATGGTCTGCCAGAACCAGTCGATCGATGATTCCGACGCGCCGCTCGCGCGCGATTTGCGCCTTCTGGTGCGCGAGCGCATCGCCGCCGGCGACAGCAATTCGCAGGTGCTCGACTTCCTGGTCGCGCGCTATGGCGAGTTCGTGCTGCTGAAGCCGCGCTTCGAGCGCCAAACCATGCTGCTATGGCTGCTCGCGCCGCTTCTGCTCGTTGGCGGCGGCCTGGCGCTATGGCTGCAAATCCGGCGCCGCGCGCGAAGCGGTGCAGATCTACCGGCACCGCCGCTCTCGCCCGACGAGGAGGCGCGGCTCGCCGCGTTGATGTCGGATGATGCCAAATCGTCCTAGCGTCCTGGCTGCCTAGCGTCCTGGCTGCATCATGATGCGCAGGCCGCCGGTCGTCCTTGCGTGTTTCATGCTATGTTGACGTTTGTCTGGAAACTTGTCGCGAGATTCGATTCCAGACTCTGAGTCCCCCAATGTTCGCGAATAGCAATCTGACGATCCGCTTCCTGGTCGGCGCCGTCGTCGCTGCATTATTGTTCTTGCTTGGCATCGGCGGCGGCACCGGATTCGTCGCGGTGCTCTACCTCAACAACGAGATCACTAGCCTATCGTCGGACTTCGCCGCGTTGAGCGGTCCGGCGCGCGACCATGCGATGCAGATCTACCAGCAGGCGCAGACCGCCTTCTCCTATTTCCTGATCGCCTGCGGCGTGATCGCGGACGTCGCCGTCGCGATCTGCCTCACCACCTGGTTTGCCGTGCGCAACGGCATCCTCAATCCCTTGGCCGCGATCGTGCATGCCATGCGCGAGGTCGCCGATCAGAAATTCGAGACGCCGGTTCCGGGGCTCGGCGGCACCAACGAGATCGGCCTGCTCGCCGGTGCGCTCGAGGTCTTCAAGACCAATGGTCTCGAGCGGCGCCGCCTCACCGAGCGGCAGTTGCATGAGGCGCAGCACCAGGCCGAGCGGTCGACATTTTTGGACGCACGGATCAAGCGCTTCAACGATCTCGTCGCCAGCGTCGTCGACAGCGTGGCGTCCTCGGCCGTGCACCTGAAGAGCAACGCCGAGACGCTGTCGCGGACGGCCAACGACACCAGCACCAAGGCCAATGCGGTGGCAAGCGCCGCGAGCCAGGCCAGCGCCAGCGTCCAGACCGTTGCGGGCTCGGCCGAGGAGATGACCAATTCGATCGGCACGATCAGCCGCCGCGTCACCGATGCGACCCAGCGCGCCGAGGGCGCAGCGTCCCAGGCCGAGAAGAGCCGCGACACCATCCACACGCTGTCCGATGCGGCCGACAAGATCGGCGAGGTCGTGCAGCTCGTGCAGGCGATCGCCTCGCAGACCAATCTGCTGGCGCTCAATGCCACAATTGAGGCGGCGCGGGCGGGGGAGGCCGGCAAGGGATTTGCGGTGGTCGCGTCCGAGGTGAAGAGTTTGGCGCACCAGACCAGCAAGGCGACGGAGGAGATCACTTCGCATGTCGCCAGCATCCAGGGCATCACCGCACAGACGCGCGGCGCGATCGACGGCATCTCCAAGACGCTGTCGGAGATCTCGTCGATCATGTCCGGCATCGAGGTCGACACTGCCCAGCAGCGCAATGCCACGCAGGAGATCACGCGCAGCGCCCAGGATGCCGCGCACGGCACGCTCGACGTCTCCAATCACATCGTCCAGATCACCTCGACCTCGGCCGAGACCGGGCGCATGGCCGCCGAGGCGCGTGATTCCGCGGTCGATCTGTCGCGGCAGGCCGAGACCTTGAAACGCGAGGTCGACGAGTTCATCGTCAGCGTCAGGGCAAGCTAAAATCGTCCAAGCAGGGTTCCACGCTCATCGCGGGAACTCGATTAAGTTCCTGTAGAACCACGATTTTCGGGCTGCGCTAAACTGCCGCATCCACGCCGCCGCTTCATTACGAAAGTTTAACCCCGCCGCCAGCGCACGGTAAGGCGGGAGCCCCCATGTTCAGGACCGTAAGGTGCCGCTATCCGGCGCCAAATGAATTTCAAGGCCCTGGAGATCTCTGCATGACCGACCGTCCCGACCTCTCGAATCTTCCGTCCTACCGGCAGCCGCGCCGGTCGGTGTTCTCCGCGCGCAAGATCGCGCTGATGGCCTCGGTCGTCGCCGGTCTCGGCGCGGCCGCCTATGGCTTCAGCCCGTCGACCTCGCCGGCGGACCTGTTCTCCAGCCCGGCGCATGCGCAGGTCAACCAAGAGGTTCGGAAGGTCGAGCGTCCGATCGGCTTCGCCGACATCGTCGAGCGCGTGAAGCCGTCGGTGATCTCGGTGAAGGTCAACATCAAGGAGAAGACCGCGAGCAACGATGACGGCGATGATTCCTCCTCGCCGTTCCAGCCGGGCTCGCCGATGGAGCGCTTCTTCCGCCGCTTCGGCGGTCCGGATGGTTTCCCGGGCCTGAAGGGCGGCCGTGGCCGCGTCGTGCAGGGCCAGGGCTCCGGCTTCTTCATCTCGCCCGACGGCTATGCCGTGACCAACAACCACGTGGTCGACGGCGCCGACAAGGTCGAGGTCACCACCGACGAGGGCAAGACCTACACTGCCAAGGTGATCGGCACCGACCAGCGCACCGACCTCGCCCTGATCAAGGTCGAGGGCAGCTCGAACTTCCCGTTCGCCAAGCTTGCGGATAGCAAGCCGCGGATCGGCGACTGGGTGCTCGCGGTCGGCAACCCCTTCGGTCTCGGCGGCACCGTGACTGCGGGCATCGTCTCGGCCAGCGGCCGCGACATCGGCAACGGTCCCTATGATGATTTCATCCAGATCGATGCGCCCGTGAACAAGGGCAATTCGGGCGGTCCGGCCTTCGACACCAACGGCGA
Source organism: Bradyrhizobium sp. Rc2d (assembly GCF_900099855.1). Taxonomy (NCBI): domain Bacteria; kingdom Pseudomonadati; phylum Pseudomonadota; class Alphaproteobacteria; order Hyphomicrobiales; family Nitrobacteraceae; genus Bradyrhizobium; species Bradyrhizobium sp. Rc2d. Next base: position 117,410 of record NZ_FNCU01000021.1, read on the forward strand.
GGTGATGGGCGTCAACACCGCGATCTACTCGCCCTCGGGCGGCAGCGTCGGCATCGCGTTCTCGATTCCCGCCAACACCGTCAAGAGCGTGGTGGCCCAGCTCAAGGACAAGGGCTCGGTCAGCCGCGGTTGGATCGGCGTGCAGATCCAGCCGGTGACGTCTGACATCGCCGACAGCCTCGGCATGAAGAAGGCCGAAGGCGCGCTGGTGGCTGAGCCGCAGGCGAACGGTCCGGCCGCCAAGGCCGGCATCGAGTCCGGTGACGTGATCACCTCGGTCAACGGTGAATCCGTCAAGGATGCCCGCGAGCTCGCCCGCACCATCGGCGGCATGGCACCCGGCGCGACCGTGAAGCTCAACGTGCTGCACAAGGGCCAGGACAAGGTCGTGAACCTCACCCTCGGCCAGCTGCCGAACACGATCGAGGCCAAGGCCGACAACGACAATGACAAAGGCAAGGGTGCGAGCCGCGGCACCGACGTTCCCAAGCTCGGCATGACCGTTGCGCCCGCCAATTCCGTGGCCGGTGCCGGCAAGGAAGGCGTCGTGGTCACCGAAGTCGATCCGAAGAGCGCCGCGGCCGAACGCGGCTTCAAGGAAGGCGACGTGATTCTCGAAGTTGGCGGCAAGAGCGTGAGCACCGCCGGCGAAGTCCGCGACGCCATCAACACGGCGCGGACCGACAACAAGAACAGCGTCCTGATGCGCGTCAAGAGCGGCGGCCAGTCGCGCTTCGTCGCCGTGCCCATCGCCAAGGGCTAACAAGGGCTGAAGCCTCAGGAGGCCTACCAGATGAAGGGTGTCGCCGGCATCAGTCGCCCCCGCCGCCGGCGCCCTTCGGGGGAGCAGCGCAACGTTTGCTTCCCTCATCTACCTTCCGGTGGAATTACGCCCCCCTCCGTCGGAAGGCCTAGGGCGGTGAAGTCCCCCCAGCTTCACCGCCCGCCTTTTCCCGATCCGAGATCGTTCCGCTTCGGCTTGCATGCGATTGCCGCTCGCGCCATGTTTAGAGAAGGTTCACACCCTTGACCGCCGCCGAACGCACGATGCGCCTCCTCATCATCGAAGACGACCGCGAATCCGCCGACTATCTCGTGAAGGCGTTTCGCGAAGTCGGACACATTGCCGATCACGCCGCCGACGGCGAGGAAGGCCTCGCCATGGCCGAGAACGGCGATTACGATGTGCTGGTGGTCGACCGCATGCTGCCCAAGCGCGACGGCCTGTCGCTGATCGGTGGGCTGCGCGAGAAGGGCACCACCACGCCGGTGCTGATTCTCTCCGCGCTGGGGCAGGTCGACGACCGCATCAAGGGCCTGCGCGCCGGCGGCGACGATTATCTGCCAAAGCCCTATTCCTTCGCCGAACTGCTGGCCCGCGTGGAGGTGCTGTCGCGCCGCCGCGGCGGCCCGGCCGAGGACACGCTCTACCGCGTCGGCGATCTCGAGCTCGATAGGCTGTCCCACCGCGTCGCCCGCGGCAAGGACGAGCTGACGCTCCAGCCGCGCGAATTCCGCCTGCTCGAATACCTCATGAAGCACGCCGGCCAGGTGGTGACGCGCACCATGCTGCTCGAGAACGTCTGGGACTATCATTTCGATCCGCAGACCAACGTGATCGACGTGCACATTTCGCGGCTCCGCTCCAAGATCGACAAGGGTTTCGAGCGCCCGCTGCTGCACACGATCCGGGGCGCGGGGTACATGATCCGTGACGGCATTCGGTAAACTCGTCCGCACCACGGCGTTCCGGCTGACGCTGGTCTATCTGCTGCTGTTCGCGATGTTCGCGGCCTCGCTGCTCGGCTATTTCGCCTGGAATACGCGGCGACTGATCACCGAGGAGATCACGCAGACGGTGAATGCCGAGACCTCGGAGATGAACGAGATCTACGGCCGTGGCGGCATGTTTCGCCTGGTGCGGACGATCGAATATCGGGCGCTGCGCCCGGGCGCGAACCTCTACCTCGTGACTACGCCGACCGGGCAGGCGATCGCCGGCAATGTCGGCTCGCTCGCGCCCGGCGTGATGGCGACGCGCGGCTGGTCGGAGACCGCCTATCGGCGGATCGAGGATGCCGATGAGCGCGACCATCGCGCGCTCGTTCGCGTCACCGAATTGGAGAACGGCTTCCGCCTCCTGATCGGCCGCGACCTCGACGAGAGGCGTCGCCTGTTCGGCATCGTCGCCAAGGCCGCACAATGGTCGATCCTGATCGTCGTGGTGCTCGGCCTCGGCGGCGGCATCTTCGTGGCGCGACGTGTCTTGACGCGCATCGACGCGATGAGCGGTACGGCGCATCGCATCATGATCGGCGATCTCAGTGAACGCCTGCCGGTAGGGCGCAGCGGCGACGAGCTCGACCGCCTCGCCGAAAACCTCAACGCCATGCTGGAGCGGATCGAGGCGCTGATGGCGGGGCTGAAGGAAGTCTCGGACAACATCGCGCACGACCTCAAGACGCCGCTGACGCGCTTGCGCAACCGCGCCGAGGAGGCCCTGGCGAAATCGGGCTGCGAGGCGGACTACCGCGCTGCGCTGGAGCGCACCATCGAGGAATCCGACGGGTTGATCCGCACCTTCAACGCGCTCTTGATGATCGCGCGTGCCGAGTCCGGGCAGGCGCGCGGCAACATGGACGATTTCGACGCGGCCGAGGTCGCGGGTGGCATCCATGAGCTCTACGAACCACTTGCCGAAGATGACGGCATGACCCTGAAGGTCAAGGCCGAGCCGACGCCGGTTCACGCCAATCGCGAACTGATCAGTCAGGCGCTCGCCAATCTCGTCGAGAACGCGATCAAATACGGCAAGCCGGCGGCTCAGGCCGCGGGAACTGTGGTCAGCATGGACGCCAGGCAAATCACGATCGAGGCGAGGCGCGAAGGCGACCAGGTGCTGCTCAGCGTCACCGACCGTGGTCCGGGGATCCCCGAAGCGGATCGCAAGCACGTCGTCGAGCGATTCGTGCGGCTGGAGGCCAGCCGCACGCTGCCAGGCTCCGGCCTCGGCCTCAGCCTTGCCTCGGCGGTTGCGACATTGCATGGCGGCGAATTGCGCTTGGGCGATGCCCATCCCGGTCTCGTCGCCACGCTGGTGCTGCCGGCGCGCGCGGGCGCCGGCAGCAGGGTTGCTCCGCCAATACAGGATGTGCCACAGAAGGTGGCATGAACCACTCCGCGCCGGGAAACGCGGACCAGCATGGTGAGAGTCTCGCGGCACGCTTCGCCGAGGCTCCCTATGTTGCCGCTTCCACAACCGACGAAAGACGTTTTGGGAATTGGCTGGCCGAGCTCGAGCCGGCGCAATCGGCCCGTCTCGAATCCCTGCTGGTTCACCCCTTCGCCCGGGATATTTTGACCGGCATCGCGGAATTCTCGCCCTATCTGTTCGATCTGGTGCGCGCCGATCCCCTGCGCCTGATCCGGCTGCTCGAATGCGATCCGGATGTGCATCTGGCCGCGCTGATGGCGGAAGCGAGGGGGGCGGTGCTCGCGGCGCCGGATGAGCCCGAGGTGATGCGCCTGCTTCGCCGCATGAAGGCGGAGGCAGCGCTGCTGACCGCGCTGTGCGATATCGGCGGCGTCTGGCCGGTGATGCGGGTGACGGCGGCGCTGACTGATGTCGCGGTGTTCTCGGTCCAGGCGGCGCTCCAATACCTGCTGCGACAGGAAGCCGCACGCGGCAAGCTCTCACCGCCCGATCCCGAGACGCCCGAACAAGGCTGCGGACTGATCGTGCTCGCGATGGGCAAGATGGGTGCGGGCGAGCTGAACTATTCCAGCGACATCGATCTCATCGTGTTCTTCGATCCCGATGCGACGACGCTCGCGCCCGATATCGAGCCGCAGCCGTTCTTCGTCCGCGTCACGCAAGGCATGGCGCGCATCCTCCAGCAGCGCACCTATGATGGTTATGTGTTTCGCGTCGATCTGCGCCTGCGGCCCGATCCGTCCTCGACGCAGGTAGCAATCTCCCGTGACGCCGCGCTGAACTATTACGAGCGGGAAGGGCGCACCTGGGAGCGCGCCGCGATGATCAAGGCGCGCGCCTGCGCCGGCGATGCCAACGCGGGTGAAGCGCTTCTGGCGGAGATCGCGCCCTTTGTCTGGCGCAAGCATCTCGACTTCGCCGCGCTCGCCGACGTGCATGACATGAAGCGGCAGATGCAGACCTATCGCGGCCAGAGCGAGGTCGCCGTCGAAGGCCACAACGTCAAGGTCGGGCGCGGCGGTATCCGCGAGATCGAGTTCTTCGCGCAGACGCAGCAGTTGATCGCGGGCGGCCGCCATCCGGAATTGCGGGTGCGGCCGACACTCAAAGCGCTCGATGTGCTCGCCTCCAGCAACTGGATCACATTCGCGGCGCGCGACGAGCTCACCACGGCCTACGAATTCCTGCGCCGGGTCGAGCATCGTCTGCAGATGATCGCCGACGAGCAGACCCATACGCTGCCCGAGGACAAGGAAGCCGTCGAGCGCTTCGCCTGGTTCTTCGGCTATCCGGATCGGGAGGCCTTTGCACGCGACCTGTTGCGGCAGCTCGAAATCGTTCAGGGACACTACGAAAAACTGTTCGAGGGCGACGATCCGACCGGGACCGACAAACTGCTGCCGACGCTCGACTACAGTGCCGGTCCCGACGATCCGCGCCTGCTTCAGCATCTGGTGACGCTCGGCTTCAAGAAGCCGGCTGCCGTCGCGCAGACGGTGCGCGACTGGATCACCGGCGATTATCGCGTGTTTCGCAATGAGGCGACGCGCAGCGCCTTCATCGAGTTCGTGCCGGCCCTGATCGACAGTCTTGCCCATGCCGAGGAACCGGATCGCGCGGTGGTGGCGTTCGATCAGTTCCTGGGAGCGCTCCAGCGCGGCGGCCGGCTGATCACGCTGCTCGGCCAGAACCGTGAGCTCGTCGCGCTGGTGGCGCTGGTGCTGGGCGCGGCGCCCCGGCTCGGCGAGATGCTGGCGCGGCAGCCGCAGCTCATGGACGGTCTGATCGATCCGCGCTTCTTCGGCGCCATGCCCGACAGGCTGGAATTGTCGGGACGGCTTGCGACGACCGTGCAGGACGCGGGCTCATACGAGGAGTTCCTCGATCGCCTGCGCCTGTTCGGGCAGGAGAGCCTGTTCCTGATCGGCACGCGCATCCTGTCCGGCACGGTCTCGGCGCAGCAGGCGAGCACCGCTTTTGCCGACGTCGCCGAAGGCATCGTCCACACCGTGCATGGCCTTGTCGCCGATCGCTTTGCCGCCCAGCATGGCCGCATCAGGGATCAGCAGACCGCGATCATCGCGATGGGCCGGCTCGGCAGCCGGGAGATGACCGCCTCCTCCGATCTCGACCTGATCCTGCTCTACGATTTTGACAGCGACAATCCGGACTCTGACGGTGCGAAATCGCTGCAGGGTGCCCACTATTTCGCCCGCTTCACCCAGCGCCTGATCAGCGCCTTCACGACCCGCACCAATTACGGCGTGCTCTATGAGATCGACATGCGGCTGCGTCCGTCGGGACGCGCCGGTCCCGTGGCCTCGAGCCTCACTTCGTTCGCGGACTACCAGGCCAACGAGGCCTGGACCTGGGAGCACATGGCGCTGACGCGCGCCCGCGTGGTCTCGGCGTCGCCTGAATTCCGCGAACGGATCGAGCGCGTCATCCGCGACGTCCTGACCCGCCGCCGCGATCCCGCAATCACCACCCACGATGTTGCCGACATGCGGCGCGCGATCGCCCAGGAGAAGGGCGAGGCCGATTGCTGGGATCTCAAACATGCCGCCGGCGGCATGGTCGATATCGATTTCATTGCACAATACCTCCAGCTCGTGCATGCCCACGACAAGCCGGAGATCCTCGACGTCAGCACCCTGCAGGTACTGGAAAATGCATGCAGGCTCGGCGTGCTCGCGCAATCGGAGACCGAGATATTGCGTGCCGCGGCGCGGCTCTATCACGACCTGACGCAGATCTTGCGGCTTTGCGTCAGCGAGCGCTTCAAGCCGGAAACAGCCGGCACCGACCTCCTGCGCGTGATGGCGCGCGCTGGCGACGCGCCGGACTTCTCGTCGCTGGAGGCGCGTGTGAAGGAAACGCAGAGCGAGGTGCGGCGCGTGTTCAGGACTCTGCTGGAAGGGACGTCGCCTGCTTCAGCGAGGTGAGGGCCTCGCGCACATCAGGCTCCAGGCCCGCGCCGCCCGCATCGAGATGGACGAAGATCGCGCGCTTCATGCGGGGGTCCCAGAATTTCTTGATGTGTTCGGCAATGCCAGGCACGGCTTTGTCATGGCCCTGGCTCTGGAAGAACTTGCCGATCTGGTTGGCCATGTAGATCAGGCGGTCAGGCGACATCGGCAACCTCCGTGGCATGGCGGGCCACGACCCGGTCACCATGCGAAAACACTTCGAACCCGTCCTGGCGGGCAATGGCAATCAGTGTGATGCCGGCGGCTTCCGCCGTGCGTACCGCGAGCGCGGTCGGCGCGGACACGGCGACCATCACGGGGGCGCCGATCGCGGCCGTCTTCTGTACCATCTCCACCGAGACGCGGCTCGTCAGCAGCACCATGCCGCCGCACGCATCCGTGCGGCTGCGCGCTAGCGCCCCGGCGAGCTTGTCCAGCGCGTTGTGGCGGCCGACATCCTCGCGCAGCGCGACGATGCCCCCGGCGGCGGACCAGAACGCGGCGGCGTGAACGGCGCGGGTTTGCAGATTGATCGATTGCAACGGCGCGATGGCCTGCATCGCCGCCATGATTTCATCCGGCGCAAAGCTCTGCCCCTGCGGCACCACGGCCGCCGGCCGTACCGCCTCGGCAATGGACTCGATGCCGCAGATGCCGCAGCCGGTCGGGCCCGCGATGTGGCGACGACGCTCGCTGATGCGCGCGGCGTCTTCCGATGCCAGCCACATGCGCAGCTCGATGCCGTCGTCGAGGCGGACCACTTCGAGCGAGCGAATGTCGTCGGCCGATCCGACGATGCCTTCGCTCACGCTGAAGCCGACCGCAAAATCTTCCAGATTCTGCGGTGTCCCCATCATGACAGCGTAGGTGCCGCCATTATAGGTCAGCGCCAGCGGCGTCTCCTCCGGGATCAGCCGCGCGCCTTCGGACGCGGCACCGTCGCGCCAGCTGTTGCGGTCGATGGCCTGGACCGGCACGTGCATCCCTCTACTCCGCAGCCTCGGCCGGCACGATGCGGCGGGACTGCCGCGCCTGCGCGTCATAAGCCTTCTGCCAGTCCGACGGGCCGTTCGAGGGCGAGACCTGCACCGCCGTGACCTTGTATTCAGGGCAGTTGGTGGCCCAGTCCGAATAGTCGGTGGTGATGACGTTGGCCTGCGTGTCCGGGTGGTGGAACGTGGTGTAGACGACACCGGGCGCGACGCGGTCGGTGATCTCCGCGCGCAGCGTGGTCTCGCCGGCGCGGCTCTTCAGGCGTACCCAGTCGCCGTCGCGCACGCCGCGCTGCTCGGCATCGTGCGGATGGATCTCGAGGCGATCCTCGGCATGCCAGACCACGTTGTCGGTGCGCCGGGTCTGCGCGCCGACGTTGTACTGGCTGAGGATGCGGCCCGTGGTGAGCAGCAGCGGATAGCGCGGGCCGGTGCGCTCGTCGGTCGCGACATATTCGGTGACGACGAACTTGCCCTTGCCGCGGACGAAGCCATCGATATGCATCACCGGCGTGCCCTCCGGCGCCTTCTCGTTGCAGGGCCACTGCACCGAGCCGAGCTCGTCGAGCTTGGCGTAGGAGACACCGGCGAAGGTCGGGGTCAGCGCCGCGATCTCGTCCATGATCTCGGAGGGATGGCTGTAGCTCATCTCGAAGCCCATGGCCTTGGCAAGGCCGATGGTGACCTCCCAATCAGCCATGCCGTTCTTCGGGGTCATCACCTTGCGCACGCGCTGGATGCGGCGCTCGGCGTTGGTGAAGGTGCCGTCCTTTTCGAGGAAGCTCGAGCCGGGCAGGAAGACGTGCGCGTAGTTCGCGGTCTCATTCAGGAAGAGATCATGGACGATGACGCATTCCATCGCCGACAGCGCCGCCACCACGTGCGAGGTGTTGGGATCGGACTGGAGGATGTCCTCGCCCTGCACGTAGATTCCCATGAACGTGCCTTCGACCGCGGCATCGAACATGTTGGGGATGCGCAGGCCCGGCTCCGGGTTGAGCTTGACGTTCCACAGCGCCTCGAACTGGTCACGCACGGCATCGCCCGAGATGTGGCGGTAGCCGGGCAACTCGTGCGGGAACGAGCCCATGTCGCAGGAGCCCTGCACGTTGTTCTGGCCGCGCAGCGGGTTCACGCCGACGCCGGGGCGGCCGATATTGCCTGTTGCCATCGCGAGGTTGGCGATCGCGATCACGGTGGTCGAGCCCTGGCTGTGCTCGGTGACCCCGAGCCCGTAATAGATCGCGCCGTTGCCGCCGGTGGCGTAGATGCGGGCAGCCTCGCGCAGCGCCTTGGGATCGACACCGGTGAGGATCGCGGTGGCTTCCGGGCTGTTCTTGGGCTGGGCGACGAAGGCGGCCCATTCCTCGAACTCGCTCCAGTCGCAGCGCTCGCGCACGAAGGCTTCGTTGACGAGGCCTTCGGTGACGATGACATGCGCCAGCGCGGTCATGACAGCGACGTTGGTGCCGGGCATCAAGGGCAGGTGCAGCGCCTTCACGTGCGGCGATTCCACCATCTCGGTGCGGCGCGGATCGATCACGATCAGCTTGGCGCCCTGGCGCAGCCGCTTCTTCAGCCGCGAGGCGAACACCGGGTGCGCCGAGGCGGGGTTGGCGCCGATGATGAGCACGACGTCGGTGTCTTCCACGGAGTCGAAATCTTGCGTGCCGGCGGAGGTGCCGAAGGTGGTGGCGAGGCCGTAGCCGGTCGGGGAGTGACAGACGCGGGCGCAGGTATCGACATTGTTGTTGCCGAAGCCGGCGCGGATCAGCTTCTGCACCAGATAGGTCTCTTCATTGGTGCAGCGCGACGAGGTGATGCCGCCGATAGCGTCGCGGCCGTATTTCTTCTGGATGCCGCGCATCTTCGTGGCGGCGAACGAGAATGCCTCGTCCCACGACACTTCGCGCCAGGGATCCTCGATCCGCTCGCGGATCATGGGCTTGAGAATGCGCTCCTTGTGGTTGGTGTAGCCCCAGGCGAAGCGGCCCTTGACGCAGGAATGGCCGCGGTTGGCCTTGCCGTCCTTGTACGGCACCATGCGTACGACTTCCTCGCCGCGCATCTCGGCCTTGAAGGCGCAGCCGACGCCGCAATAGGCGCAGGTGGTGACGACGGAGTGCTCGGGCTGGCCGATCTCGATCACCGACTTCTCGGTGAGCGTCGCGGTCGGGCAGGCTTGCACGCAGGCGCCGCAGGAGACGCATTCGGAACCGAGGAAGCTCTCGCTCATGCCCGGCGAGACGCGGCTGTCGAAGCCGCGACCCGAGATCGTCAGCGCGAAGGTGCCTTGCACCTCTTCGCAGGCGCGGACGCAGCGCGAGCAGACGATGCACTTGGAGGGATCGTAGGTGAAGTACGGGTTGGACTCGTCCTTCGGCATCCAGTGGTCGTTGGTGCAGCCATCCGTCTTGGCGAAGACGTGGTTCTCGCCCTCATAGCCGTAGCGCACGTCGCGCAGGCCGACGGCGCCGGCCATGTCCTGCAATTCGCAATCGCCGTTGGCGCCGCAGGTGAGGCAGTCGAGCGGATGGTCGGAGATGTAGAGCTCCATCACGCCCTTGCGCAGCTGCTTCAGCCGCTCGGTCTGGGTGTGCACGACGAGGCCGTTCATCGCCGGCGTGGTGCAGGAGGCCGGCGTGCCGGCGCGCCCCTCGATCTCGACCAGGCAGAGACGGCAGGAACCGAACGCGTCGACCATATCGGTGGCGCAGAGTTTGGGAATCTGGTGGCCCGCGTCCATCGCGGCGCGCATGATCGAGGTGCCCTCGGGCACCGAAATCTGCTTGCCGTCGATGGTCAGCGTCACCATCGTTTCCGATTTCGAGCGCGGCGTGCCGAAGTCGATTTCTTCGATCAGAGACATTGTCGTTCTCCTATTCCGCGGCCTGAAGCGTGGTCGGCGCCGGGACGAAATCCTCCCGGAAGTGCTTCAATGCGCTGAGCACGGGATAGGGCGTGAAGCCGCCGAGCGCGCAGAGCGAGCCGAATTTCATGGTGTTGCAGAGGTCTTCGACGAGGGCGAGGTTCTCGCTCACGCGCTCGCCGTTGATGATCCTCTCGATGGTCTCGACGCCCCGGGTCGAGCCGATCCGGCAGGGCGTGCACTTGCCGCAGGATTCGATGGCGCAGAACTCCATGGCGAAGCGCGCCTGCCTGCGCATGTCGACGCTGTCGTCGAACACGACGATGCCGCCATGGCCGATCAGGCCGTCGCGCGCGGCAAAGGCCTCGTAGTCGAACGGTGTGTCGAACAGCGCGCGGGGAAAATAGGCGCCGAGCGGACCGCCGACCTGCACGGCACGGACCGGACGGCCCGTGAACGTGCCGCCTCCGATATCGTCGACGAGATCGCCGAGCGTCACGCCGAACGCGGTCTCGAACAGGCCGCCATAGCGGATGTTGCCGGCGAGCTGGATCGGCATCGTGCCGCGGGAGCGGCCCATGCCGAAATCCGCATAGGCCTTGGCGCCCTCGGCGAGGATGAAGGGGATGGCGGCGAACGACAGCACGTTGTTGATGACGGTCGGCTTGCCGAACAGGCCGTGATGCGCCGGCAGCGGCGGCTTGGCGCGCACGATGCCGCGGCGGCCTTCGAGGCTTTCCAGCAGCGAAGTCTCCTCGCCGCAAACGTAAGCGCCGGCGCCGACGCGCACTTCGAGATCGAAGGCTTGCTTCGAGCCGCCGATGTTCGCGCCGAGATAGCCGCCGCGCTTCGCCGCCGTAATGGCGGCGTTCATCGCCTCGACCGCGTGCGGATATTCGCTGCGGATGTAGATGTAGCCCTTGGTCGCGCCGACGGTGATGCCGGCGATCGTCATGCCCTCGATGACGAGGAAGGGATCGCCTTCCATGATCATGCGGTCGGCGAAGGTGCCGCTGTCGCCTTCGTCGGCGTTGCAGACGATGAATTTGCGGTCGGCCTTGGCCTGCGCGACCGTCTTCCATTTGATGCCGGTCGGAAAGCCCGCGCCGCCGCGGCCGCGCAGGCCGGACGCGGTCACTTCATTCAGGATCGCATCCGCGCCGAGCGACAGCGCGTGCGCCAGGCCCTTGTAGCCGCCATGGGCGCGGTAGTCGTCGAGTGAGCGCGGATCGATCACGCCGCAGCGGGCGAAGGTGAGGCGGGTCTGCCGCTTCAGCCAGGAGATCTCGTCGGTGGCCCCCAGCCGCAGCAGATGCGGCGTGTTGCTGGCGAGCGCATCGAGCAGGGAGGGCACGTCGGTCTCGCTGACCGGGCCGAAGGCGATGCGGCCCTGCGGTGTCGCGACCTCGACCAGCGGCTCCAGCCAGTACAGGCCGCGCGAGCCGGTCCTGATAATCTCGATCGCAATGCCGCGCTTGGCCGCAGCCTGCTCCAGCGCCAGCGCGACGTCGTCGGCGCCGACGGCTACCGCACCGGCATCACGTGAGACGTAGAGACGCATGCTCATCGCTGCGCCTCCGCAACCAGCTCATCGAGGCGCTTCTGGTCGAGCCGGCCAATGAGGCGGCCATCCAGCATCGCGGACGGGGCGGTCGCGCACAGGCCGAGGCAGTAGATCGGCTCCAGCGTGACGCGATCGTCGGCCGTGGTGTTGCCGAGCGCCACGCCGAGCTTCGCCTCGGCGCGCGCCGCCAGCGCATCGCCGCCGGCGGCCTGGCAGGCTTCAGCGCGGCAGAGCTTCAGCACATGGCGACCGGCCGGCTTGTGCCGGAAATCATGGTAGAACGTGAACACGCCGTGCACTTCGGCGCGTGACAGATTCAGCGCCTGCGCCACCATGGGGATGGCGGCCTCCGGCACATAGCCGAACGCCTCTTGAAGAGCATGCAGGATGACGAGCGTCGCGCCTTCCTGCTGAGCATGTTCGGCGATGATCTCGGCGCCGCGCGTCTCGTCCCAATCATAAACCGCTGTCATTCTTCGTTCTCAACCTGAGCGTTTCTTCCGCCCAAACTATTTGGAATCATTCGAAGATCAATAAAGCTGTCCCGTGCTGCGATTGCGAACTCCGATCGATTGGCAAGTACGATCGGTCGATCTGAAAATGCAATTATGGGTGTTCTGCCCGGTGTTTTTGCGTGTTGAGAGGGGGGCGGGCGTGCTAGCTTGCATGCCACGACAGAACTCGAGGGGACGACCGGTTGATCGACAAGCTTGAACTATTGCTGGCGCTGGCGAAGGAGCGGCATTTCGGACGCGCGGCGGAGGTCTGCGGCGTGACGCAACCGACGATGTCGACCGGGCTCAAGCAGCTCGAGGAGATCCTCGGCGTGATGCTGGTCCAGCGCGGGTCGCGCTTCCAGGGCTTTACGCCGGAAGGCGAGCGGGCGCTGGACTGGGCGCGGCGGATCGTGGGCGATGCCCGCGCGATGCGCGACGAGATCAACGGGCTGAAACATCAGCTCTCCGGCGAGATCCGCATCGCGGCTATCCCGACCGTGCTCGGCATGGTCGCCGCGCTGACGACGCCGTTCCGCGCCAAGCATCCCGAGGTGCGCTTCCGCATCCAGTCCACCACGTCATCCGAGGTGCTGGGACTGCTCGAAAATCTCGAGGTCGATGCGGGGCTGACCTATATCGAGAATGAGCCGATCGGCAAGGTGCGGACCATTCCGCTCTACAACGAGAGCTATCGCCTGTTGACCGCGCCCGATGCGATGTTCGGTGACCGCGAGGCGGTGACCTGGACCGAGGTCGGGCAGGTGCCGCTGTGCCTGCTCACGCCCGACATGCAGAACCGCCGCATCATCGACCGCGCGCTGCGCTCGGTCGGTGCCGAGGCGACGCCGACGCTGACCTCGAACTCGCTGCTGGTGCTGTTCACGCACGTCAAGACGGGACGGTGGGCGAGCGTGATGCCGGCCAAGCTCGCCGAGACGCTCGGCCTATCCGACACGGTGCGCTCGATCCCGATCGTCGATCCCGAGGTCAATTACAGCATCGGCATGGTGATCCCGCAGCGCGATCCGATGACGCCGCTGATCGCGGCGCTGGTCAATGTCGCGCGTGAGGTCGCGCCGACGCTGCAATTGTAGAGACCTAGAGCGTGATGTGATCAGGTTTGATTGCTACAACGGAGGTGCACCCCCTCTCCCGCTTGCGCGAGAGGGTTGGGGAGAGGGTTTTTCCGCAATGGGACAATCCCCAAGAGGAGACAGCCCTCACCCGGCGCTTCGCGCCAACCTCTCCCGCAAGCGGGAGAGGTGAACGAGCCGCGGCAATCGATTCAACCTAAAGCCAGCCGGATCTACAGGAAGCTCTAAGCCGCCGCCGATATCCCGGACGCGGCCTTGATCGCGTCGCGCGGCAGCGTCACGCGCACCACCGTGCCGACATCGATCTTGGAGCGCAGCCGCATCGAGCCGCCGTGGAGCTGCGCCAGCGAGCGGGCGATGGCGAGGCCCAGTCCCGAGCCGTGATAGGTCTTGGTGAGCTGGCTCTCGACCTGCTCGAACGGGCGGCCGAGTCGCGCCAGCGAATGCGGCGCGATCCCGATGCCGGTGTCGGCGATCATCAGCACGATCCGGTCGTCGAGCTGCCGGCTGCGCACCACGACGCGTCCGCCGTCGGGCGTGAACTTCACCGCGTTGGACAGCAGGTTGACGATGATCTGCTTGGTGGCGCGGCGATCGGCGACGACGGAGATGGATTTGGCGATGTCGGCGTCGAGCGTCAGGTGCTTGTCCTGCGCCCGGCCGGTGACGACCCGCAGGGATTCCGCCAGCGTCCGCGACAGGTCCAGCTCTTCCATGTCGAGCTTCATGCGGCCGGCCTCAATCTTGGACATGTCGAGAATGTCGTTGATGACCTCGAGCAGATAATGGCCGCTGGTCAGGATGTCCTCGCAGTATTCCTGGTACTTCTCCGAGCCGAGCTCACCGAACATGCCCGAGCCCATGATCTCGGAGAAGCCGATGATGGCGTTGAGCGGCGTGCGCAGCTCGTGGCTCATATTGGCGAGGAATTTCGACTTGGTCTGGTTGGCTTCCTCGGCGCGGGTCTTCTCGCGCTGGTACTTTTCGGCGAGATCGGCGAGCTCGACCGCCTGGCGTTCGAGCGCGGCCTGCGAGCGCTTGAGGTCGATGACGGTGGCGCGCAGACGCAAATCGTTGTCGACCAGCTTCTGCTCGTGCTCCTTGATGCGGGTGATGTCGGTGCCGACCGAGACATAGCCGCCGTCCTTGGTGCGGCGCTCGCTGATGTGCAGCCAGCTGCCGTCGTCGAGCTGCGCCTCGAAGGTACGCGCGCCAGGGCCTTGGGCAGCGGTCTCGTTGTGGCGGGTGCGCACCTCCGGCATGCGACCGACCTCGAGCACGGTCTCGTAGGAGGTGCCGGGGATCACGGCGGTGTCGGGCAGCTTGTGCAGGCGCTGGAAGTGCGAATTGCAGAGCACGAGGCGGTCGCTCGCGTCCCACAGCACGAAGGCTTCCGGAATGGTCTCGATCGCGTCGCGCAGGCGAAGATCGGCTTCCACCGTCTTCTCGGCGAGGCTCTTCTGCTCGGTGATGTCGACGGCGATCCCGATCAGGTGGACGCTGGAATCGGTCGCCCCGCGCGTTTTCTCGCAGCGGACGCGGAGCCAGATCCAATGGCCGTCGACATGCTGCATGCGGAAGGTCTGGTCGATGTGGTCGATCTTCTCGGAGATGAGGCGATCGGCGATCTCGAACAGATCGATGTCGTCGGACTTCACCAGCGCGTTGACCTCGCCGAAGGTGAGGAGCTCGTTGCGGCCGTCGAGGCCGAGCATCGAGAACATCGACTGCGACCAGAAGATCCGGCCGCGCGACAGGTCCCAGTCCCACAGGCCGCAGCGGCCGCGGTTGAGCGCGGTGTCGATGCGGCCGCGCACGGCGTCGTTGATGAGGTCGCCTTCGCGGGCGCGGGTCGATTGCCAGTGGAAGGCGAAGCCGAGGATCAGGACCACGAAGCCGGTGGTCGCCGACAGCGTCACCGAGAGCGCGGCGTCCGAGCCCCAGATCGGCTCGTTGCGTTCCTGGATCACGGTGACGAAGCCGGGCAGCGACTTGATCTGCCGCGAGGTCGCCATCGCGGCGTTGCCGTTCGGTAGCGTCATGTCGGCGATGTTGCCGTCGCGCGGCGGCGCCGCGATAAGTTGCGCCGTCGTGATCGCATCGAGCAGGCGGTCGTTGCCGGAGGGATCGCTCTCGACCGGGATGCGGGCGAGGATACGGCGGTCGATGCTGGCCGAGGTGACGATGACGTGGCGGCCCGAGGCCGTGCCCCAGGACGGAATGAGGTCAGGCAGCAGCGTCGGCAGGCTCTCGATGTTCTTGAGCCGCTCCTGCCGCACGGAGGTGAGGCGGTCGATGCGTTCGGCCAGCAAATCGGCGAGCGCCGAGATGTCGTGCCGGATCACCAGCCGCTTCTGGCGCGTCTGGTCGACGACCTGCACGAAAGCGCCGAGGCAGATCGTGATCAGGAAGGCGATGATGAGCGTCGGCACGGCGCGGCGCAGCGCTGGCTCCGCGATCAGTAGCCGGTGATAGGCAGGTTTCGCGATCGACTGCGCCAATCCCTTGATCGAATCGGATTGGACGCACGCGTTCGCGGCGTCTGCACGCGACATGCCTTCGGCCCCCTGAAAACCTGCTTGCAACTAGGCTCGAAAGCAGCCCCACGTCGCTTTCGAATCACACCGATTTGAATCCAGTTTTCGCGGGCTGTCGAGAGTCAACGAATCGTTAACGCGAAATTATTCTTATCCAACGCGCAGTTTGCGCACCGCGTGTCCGTAAATGGACGTGCGCGAGGAGTCCGAAACGAGAACGTGTGACTCCTCGCGCACTAATTCACGCACGCGGCGGCTCGGCGTGGCTGATGACGCGCTTCACGCTCGGGAACGCGCGCCGCAATGCGCGCTCGATCGCGTCGACATGCTCGTGCACCCTGATCACGCTCATCGACGGCGCGGCGCGGCAGTGGAAGTTGACGATCTCGCCGGCGTCGGTGTTGCGGACACGCACATTGTGGATGTCGTGGATCTCGCCCTCGCCGGCGAACTCGGCCAGCGCGGCGGCAATTGTCTGCACCCGTTCCGGCGAGGCGTCGACGCCGAACGGCAACTCCGGTTCCAGCGGCTCGATATGGACGTCGACCTCGACGTCCTCGCCGAATTCCTCCTGGATGTTGCGCTCCAGCGTGTTGGCGACCTCGTGGGCGGCCTCGAGCTGCATCTCGCCGTCGACCTCGAGGTCGATGCCGACGATCAGCTTGGTGCCGAGGTCGTGCACCGTGACGTGGTGGACGGCGAGGCCGGAATTGCGCGCGATCACCATGATGCGGTCGCGCACGGTCTCGTTGTTGCGCGCGACGGGGACGGCGGTGAAGGTGAGGTCGGCGTCGCCGAACGCTCTTGTGACGGCGGCTTGCGCGTTGTGCTTGATGTCCTCGACGCGGTCGATCGGATAGGTCCGCGGCACCTTTGCGATGGTGTCGATGAACATGGTCGCTCCGACCATGCGCAGGCGCAGCCGCTCGACGTCGATCACGCCGGGCACGCTGCGGATCGCGGCCGTGGCCTTCTCCTGGGCGCCCTCCGGCGCGCGGTCGACTAGCGTCTGCACGGTCGAGCCCGCCATGCGCAGGCCGAGAGCCGCGATCAGCACGGCGACGGCGGCGGCCGCGGCCGCGTCGCCCCACCAGAAGCCGAGCCCGGCGAGGACCAGGCCCACGATCACGGCAGACGAGCCCATGACGTCGGAGGCGAAATGCAGCGCGTCGGCGGCCAGCGCCTGGCTCTTGGTCTCCTGCGCGGCGCGGTGCAGCGCGCGGGCGCGCCAGAGATTGACGGCGATGTCGATCACCAGCACGACGAAGGGCACGGCCGAAATGGTCGGCGGCGGGGTTCCCTCGCGCAGCCGGCTATAGGCCTCGACCAGGATGCCGCCGGCGAGCACGTAGAGCAGGGCGGTAACGCCGAGCGCGGAGATGCTCTCCAGCTTGCCATGGCCATAATGGTGCTCCTCGTCCGCCGGCTTGTCGGACACCCGCACTACCGCCCAGGTGATGATGGTCGCGACCAGGTCGATCGAGGAATGCAGGGCTTCGGAGATCAGCGCCAGCGAGCCGATCGCGATCCCGACCACGAACTTGGCCGCCGCCATACCGCCGCTGGCGAAGATCGAGATCACGGCGACCGTGGTCTTGTTGGGCTGGGAGGTCATGGCGGGGATTTAGCAGCCCGCGGGTGAACATCAAGCCACGATCCACAGCTGTAGTCGCAAGTGACTTGCAGGAGCGAAGTCGTTGCGAATGCTTCCGAATTGAAAGCTCCCTTATGCCACTAGCTCAGTTTCGTAGGGTGGGCAAAGGCGCAAAGCGCCGTGCCCACCGACAAGTGTCTCCTAATCAAACGCTTGTGGTGGGCACGCTTCGCTTTGCCCACCCTACGAGACCGCCGATGCCTCACACCGTCACGACGATCTTCCCCAAATGCTTGTTCGCCTCCATGTGCTCGAACGCCTTGTCGATGTCGTCGAACGCGAACACCTTGTCGATCGGCAGTTGCAGTTTTCGCGCTTCCACCGCACTCCAGATATCCTTCCGAACCTCCTCAAAAATCTCGCGGACTTCCTCGATGGTGCGGGAGCGGAAGGTGACGCCGACATAGTCGATGCGGCGGGCGGCGTGCAGGTCGAAATTGAAGTCGGCATGGGTGCCGCCGAGCCGGCCGACATTGACGATGCGGCCCTTGACCTTCGCTGCAGCGAGGTTCTGGTTGGCGACCTTGCCCGAGACCTGGTCGACGATGAGATCGACGCCTTCGCCGTTCGTTGCCTTCAGGACGTCGTCGACCCATTTCGGATCGGAGCTATCGACCGCGAGATCGGCGCCGTACTCCTTCAGCCGGCCGCGGCGAGTGGCATCGGTCGACGAGCCGATCACGAGCTTTGCGCCCTTGAGCCTGGCGATCTGCATCGCCATCAACCCGACGCCGGAGCTCGCGCCCTGGATCAGCACGGTCTGGCCCGCCTGCACGCCGCCGACGGTGACGACGGCGTTGTGCATGGTCGCGAGCGCGACGGGCAGGGTGGCCGCCTCCTCGAAATTCATGTTCGAGGGCGCGTGGAACAGGCGGCCGTGATCGGCCAGCGTATATTCGGCAAACGCGGCGCCGCCCGATCCCATGATGCGATCGCCGACCCTCACGCCCTTCGCATCCGGCCCGAGCTCGGCGACTTCGCCGGCCCATTCCATGCCGAGCACCGTGCCGACGCCGCCGGCCGCGCCGTGGGTGTGACCCTTACGCATGCCGGTGTCGGCGCGGTTGAGGGCACACGCGCGGACGCGGACCAGCACCTGCGTGCCTTTAGGTTTTGGTTGAACGACGTCGGAAATCGTAGCGCCATCAGGGCCGTAGACGTAAGCCTTCATAAGTTGCTTTCTGGCATTTGACGAACTGGTTTAACCGGAGGCGGTGCTCTTCGCCTCTCCCCGCAGCGGGGCGAGGGAGCATACCTCCGCGGTGGCGGACGCCGTGTTCAAATCACATCAGCGATCACTCCGCAGCCTGCGCCGCTGCGCCTGCAATCATTCCCTCCAGCCGGCCGCGGATGATCGCCTCTGCCTCGCGAACGATGCGGGAGACCAGCTCGGCGCAGCTCGGGATGTCCTGGATCAGGCCCTGCACCTGGCCGGCCGACCAGATCCCTTCGTCCGAATTCCCCGTCGCGTAGACCATCTTGCCGCGGGCACCGGCAACGAGCTCGCGGATGTCCTCGAACTTGGCACCTTCCTTCTCCATCGCGACGACCTTGGTCGAGATCTCATTTTTCGCCACGCGTGAGGTGTTGCGCATGGTGCGGAAGATCAGCTCGGTCTCGCGCTCGTCATTGGCGACGATCTTCTCCTTGATGAGCTGGTGGATCGGGCTTTCCTTGGTGGCCATGAAGCGCGTGCCCATGTTGATGCCGTCGGCACCGAGCGCCAGCGCGGCGACGAGGCCGCGGGCGTCGGCAAAGCCGCCGGAGGCGATCATCGGGATCTTGACCTTGTTGGCGGCGGCCGGGATCAGGATCAGGCCGGGCGTGTCGTCCTCGCCGGGGTGGCCGGCGCATTCGAAGCCGTCGATCGAGATGGCGTCGACGCCCATGCGTTCGGCCGAGAGCGCGTGGCGGACGCTGGTGCATTTGTGCACGACCTTGACGCCGTGCCTTTTGAACTCGTCGACATGCTCCTGCGGCTTGTTGCCGGCGGTCTCGACCACCTTGACCCCGCTCTCGATGATGGCGGCGCGGTATTCGGCATAAGGCGGCGGCTTGATCGCGGGCAGGATGGTGAGATTGACGCCGAACGGCTTGTCGGTGAGGTCGCGGCAGCGCGCGATCTCCTTGGTCAGATCCTCCGGCGTCGGCTGGGTCAGCGCGGTGATGAAGCCGAGCGCCCCTGCGTTCGCGACCGCGGCGACCAGCTCGGCCCGCCCGACCCATTGCATGCCGCCCTGGACGATCGGATGCTCGACGCCGACGAGTTTGGTGAACCGTGTCTGCAACATGATCTGTTTCCCCCACCGGTGTGGCGATCTGTTATCGCGTGTTGGCGTCAGGATGCCGCCCGGGCCGGGAAATGTCTATTGTCGCGCCGTGCGGTGCAGGCGGGGCGATCATGCGACAGGTGAGGGGATTCCGCCGGGCGGATAATTGGGGTTTTAGATCCGTCGTCCTGAGGTGCGAGGCATGGGATGCAACGCGTCCCATGGGGAGCCTCGAAGGATGAGCGGCCACGCTGCGAGAGCCGGGCTGTCGCCCTTCGAGGCTTGCTCAGCGCCGCGATGCGCCGCAGAGCGCGCACCTCAGGGTGACGGTCAATAGATGAGTGCTCGCTGCTTCAACATCGTCATGTATGGACGGCCCCCTCTCGGCAAGGGCTTTTTGGTGCTTCAGCAAATGAATCGGGGAGCGGTCATGTATACGGCCTCGAGAAGCGGCCATTGACCGCGGGCCCTGATGGAGATCGCTGATCGAATTCCAATCATTGCGGCGCGCTGTGACGCGCGATAACGATGCGGAGTGTTTCGATCCCGGTTTCCAGACCATTTGCCATCACACCTTTAGTGCCCTTCCGATAGGCATGGAGCACGAGCGCGGCGGCTGTTGCCCCTCAACTAGGCCGCAGCCGGCGCGCTCGCGCGGTCTCGGTAGGTTTCTCCTTTGACCAGCATGGCCCAGATGATCCGGGCGGTCTTGGCG
>NZ_FNCU01000067.1:0-38737 GCF_900099855.1 Bradyrhizobium sp. Rc2d
GAGCGCGCCGGCTGCGGCCTAGTTGAGGGGCAACAGCCGCCGCGCTCGCGCTCCATGCCTATCGGAAGGGCACTAAAGGTGTGATGGCAAATGGTCTGGAAACCGGGATCGAAACACTCCGCATCGTCATCGCGCGTCACAGCGCGCCGCAATGATTGGAATTCGATCAGCGATCTCCATCAGGGCCCGCGGTCAATGGCCGCTTCTCGAGGCCGTATACATGACCGCTCCCCGATTCATTTGCTGAAGCACCAAAAAGCCCTTGCCGAGAGGGGGCCGTCCATACATGACGATGTGGATTCAGGTGCGCGCCAAACTCTCAACTGTCATCGCCCGCGAAGGCGGGCGATCCAGTATTCCGAGACGGCAGTGATTGAACCGAGAGGCCGCGGCGTACTGGATCCCCCGCCTTCGCGGGGGATGACAGTCGTCGTGTGGTGAGAGCGGTGCTCTTCTAAGCCGCCTTTTGCCCGCTCCCGGCAGCATCGAGCCCGGCATAAACCCCGCGCTCGAAGCCCGCGAACGTCTCCAAACACTTTGCGTCGGCGAACGGCAACAACTGCATCAGGATCACGCCGGTGACGTCGCGCGACGGGTCGATCCAGTAATAGGTGTTGGCGAGGCCCGCCCAGGCGAGACTGCCCGCGCTGCGCCCTTCCGCGGTCTTGGCGGTGTTGATGAGGAAGCTCAGCCCCCACTTCTTTACCTGCTCCGGATAGAGATCGACGTCGTTGGTGTACATCGGCGCCGCCGTCGTCATCTTGCCCATGGCGAGATCGCCGATGTGGTTCTGTCCCATCGTCGCGACCGTCTCCGCCTTCAGCACCTGGTTGCCGTTGCCGCGGCCCTTGTTGAGAATCATCTGGGTGAACTTGATGTAGTCGCCCGCGGTCGAGTAGAGGCCACCGCCACCCATGTGGAATTCCGGCTCCTGCTCGAGCTCGAACGGCATCGATGCGAGCTGGCCGTCCTCGCCGCGCGCATGCATGCCGACCAGACGCTTGCGCATGCTATCGGTGATCTTGAAAGCGGTGTCGCTCATGCCGAGCGGCGCGAATAGATTGTCGCGCAAATACGCATCGAGCCGCTTGCCGCTGACGGCCTCCACCGCCTTGCCGACGAAATCGATATTGGTGCCGTATTCCCAGCGCGTGCCGGGATCGGTCATGATTGGCGTCTTCAGCGCCGCATTCTGGCAGGTGGTGATGGCGGGGATCCCCGTCTTCTCCAGATACACCGCGAGATCGCCGTTCCACATGTTGTAGCAAAAGCCGGCAGTGTGGGTCATGAGCTGGCGCAGCGTGATCGCCCCCTTCGCAGGCCGCAGCTTCGGCTCGCCTTTGGCATCGAAGCCTTCGAGCACCTGCGGGGTGGCGAGATCGGGCAGCACCTCACTGATCGGCGCATCCAGCGACAGCTTGCCCTGTTCGACGAGCTGCATCGCGCCGGCTGATGTCACCGCCTTCGTCATCGAGGCGATCCAGAACACGCTGTCCGCGGTCATCGCATCGGGCTTGGACAGGTCGCGCTTGCCGAACGCACCCTGATACAGCACTTCTTTACCGCTGGCGGCGATGGCGACGACTCCGGGAATTTCCTTTGCGTCGCTCTTCTGGCGCAGAAGTTCGTCGATCTGGGCTCGGCTTTGCATGCGTGTTTCCTCCGGTTTGATTATTGTTGGAAGTGATTGATTGTCCTCCCGCATGCTCGGCGCGGCAAGCGCATCCATGTACCTGTGCCGGTCGCGATGTCGTGACTTGACGGTCGGCGTTCCACGCAGGACGACAACAGAGCTGAACTGCAACACCCTTTCACAACCTGCGGTAGATGGCTGCATCTCGCCGTGGCCATGAATGGGCGCTGGCGGTATGTTTCGCGTGTTTGACTCACTTGAAACATTTTGTGCGTTGCGGCGCTTCAGCACGCGGCCAATTGGCCAGTGACGTTAAGACTTGATGCAAATTGGCGGCTGCTGATCGGCCGCGAGGGGACCTCAAATGATTTCGACCTGGAGTGAATGGAAGCGCTATCCCCGTCCCGGACGGGGCGACAATTTGGAGGCGCCGATCTCGCCCGGCATTTACGAGGTTCGCATCGCCGGCACCGGCGCGCTGTACTCCTTCGGCGCAGTCGACAACCTGGCGCAGGCGCTCGCGCTGCTGCCGGTCGGCTCAAAATCCTGGTTCGGCCGGCGCGACACCTCGGACGTGCCCGATCTCGAATACCGCACCTGCGCGACCTCCTCGAAGGCCGACGCCAAGGCCGCCGCCGAGCGCATGATCGGCCGTCGCGAGACCTATCTGAGCGGCGCGGCGTAGCTGCTTCCTCGATCGCGATGCCAAACCTCTCCCATAGGGAGAGGTCGCGCCGCAGGCGCGGGTGAGGGGTTACGCTCTTTCGTGGTCCTGCGCCCCCTCACCCGATTTGCACTGGACGATGCTTCGCATCGCCAGGAGCAAATCGACCTCTCCCCGCTGGGGAGAGGTAAGGGACCTGCGGCCCTCAGTTTAACTCCCAGCAGATGTGCGTTGCGGGGCGGTGCATTGCGCGCCGTCTGTCCCTATATTCCGGGCCGATCCGATCGCGCCCTGAGGAGTAACGCCATGACCCCGACTGCCGCCCGCGCCCCGCAAGCCTCGTCCAATCTGCGCGACCGGTTGAAGGACCCGTCGCTGTTGAGGGAAGCCTGCTACATCGACGGCGCCTGGGTCGGCTCGCCGGTCTTCGCCGTCAATAATCCCGCGACCGGCGTCGAGCTCGCCAAGGTTCCGCAGCTTGGCGCGGACGATACCACCAGGGCCGTGGAAGCCGCCGAGCGCGCGTTCCCGGCCTGGGCCAAGCTCACCGCCAAGCAGCGCTCCAATATCCTGCGCAAATGGTTCGAGCTGATCGTCGCCAACCGCGAGGATCTCGCGCTGATCCTCACCTCCGAGCAGGGCAAGCCGCTCACCGAGGCGCTCGGCGAGGTCGACATCGGCGGCGCCTATGTCGAGTTCTTCGCGGAGGAGGCGAGGCGCGTCTATGGCGAGACCATCCCGACGCAGCGGAGCGATGCGCGCCTGCTCGCGATCAAGCAGCCGATCGGCGTCTGCGGCGCGATCACGCCGTGGAATTTCCCGAACTCGATGATCACGCGAAAAGTCTCGCCGGCGCTGGCGGCCGGCTGCACCGTGGTGCTGAAGCCCGCCAATGAAACGCCGCTGTCGGCGCTCGTGCTCGCGGCCCTTGCCGAGAAGGCCGGCGTGCCCAAGGGCGTATTCAACATCGTCACCGGTGACGCGCCGCCGATCGGCAAGGTGCTGTGCGAGCATCCGGCGGTTCGTTTCGTCGGCTTCACCGGCTCGACCGCCGTCGGCAAGATCCTCTACCAGCAGGCTTCCGTCGGCGTGAAGCGGCTCGGCCTCGAGCTTGGCGGCAACGCGCCGTTCGTGGTGTTCGACGACGCCGACATCGATGCCGCGGTCGAAGGCGCGATCGTCTCGAAATACCGCAACATGGGCCAGACCTGCGTTTGCGCCAACCGCCTCTACGCCCAGGATGGCATCTACGACGAGTTCGTGCAGAAGCTATCGAAGAAGGTCGCGGCGATGAAGATCGGTGACGGCACCGAGAGTGGCGTCACGCAGGGTCCGCTGATCAACATGAAGGCGGTCGACAAAGTCGAGCGCCACATCGCCGACGCCATCAAGCGCGGCGCCAAGGTCGTGACCGGCGGCAAGCGCAGCGAGCTCGGACGCTCGTTCTTCGAGCCGACCGTGCTGGCCGACGTCAAGCCGGACTCGCTGGTGTCGCAGGAGGAAACCTTCGGCCCGCTCGCGCCCGTCATCCGCTTCAAGGACGAAGCCGATGTCATCGCGATGTGCAACGCCTCGCCGTTCGGCCTTGCCTCCTACTTCTACTCCCGCGATCTCGGCCGCGTCTGGCGCGTCGCCGAAGCGCTGGAATCAGGCATGGTCGGCGTCAACACCGGCCTCATCACCACGGAAGTCGCCCCCTTCGGCGGCGTCAAGGAAAGTGGCCTCGGGCGAGAAGGCTCGCATCACGGCATGGAAGAATATGTCGAGATCAAATACGTGATGATGGCAGGGGTGTGAGGGCGCATCAGTCTCTCCGCGTCATTGCGAGCCACCGGGTCCGCGCAAAGCGCGGCCCGATGACAGGCGCGAAGCAATCCAGAATCGTTCCGCAGAGGCAGTCTGGATTGCTTCGTCGCCAGCGCAAAATTGCTTCGCAATTTTGTCGCGGGCTCCCCGCAATGACGAAGCGAGGTGCAACAGCTGGAGCTAAATCTTCAGCTCTTTCCCCGTCACGCGCCTGTAAGCTTCGAGATATCGCTTGCTGGTTGCATCCACAACGCTGGCGGGCAGCGGCGGCGGTGGGGCGTCGCCGTTCCAGCGGCCGGCGCGGCGCTCGACGTCGAGATAATCGCGTAAGGGTTGCTTGTCGAAGCTCGCCTGCGGCTGGCCGGGCTTGTAGGCATCGACCGCCCAGAAGCGCGAGGAATCCGGGGTCATCACCTCGTCGATCAGGATGATGCGGCCGTCCTTGTCGCGGCCGAACTCGAACTTGGTGTCGGCGATGATGATGCCCTGCTCGCGGGCCAGCTCCTCGCCGAGCGTGTAGATCGCGCGCGTCATGCTCTCCAGCGTATAGGCGACCTCGTCGCCGACCACCGCGCGCATCTTCGCGATGGTGATGTTCTCGTCATGGCCGCTCTCGGCCTTGGTTGCCGGGCTGAAGATGGCAGGCTCGAGCTTCTCGCTCTCGACGAGGCCGGCCTTCAGCTTCTCGCCGGCCAGCGTGCCGCTCGCGGCATATTCCTTCCAGGCCGAGCCCGAGAGATAGCCGCGGATCACGCATTCGATCGGGAACACTGTGGTGCGCTTGCACAGCATGGCGCGGCCGCGAATCTCGGCGCGGTGGGGCGTCAAGGCCGGCACCGCCGCGATGATCGCGTCGGTGTCGGCGCTGATCATGTGATGCGGCACCACGCCTTCCAATTCGTCGAACCAGAACGCACTGATTTGAGTCAGCACCGCGCCCTTCATCGGGATGGTCTCGCCCATCACGACGTCGAAGGCGCTGATGCGGTCGGTGGTGACGAGCAGCAGGCGGTCGTCGTCGACGGCGTAGATGTCGCGCACCTTGCCGCGTCCGATTTTGGGGAGCGGCAGGTCGCTGGAGAGCATGGTGGTCATCGGCAAAGCCTTCGCGCAAGAAATCCGGCCGCGGCTGACAGTGCGGCCGGAAACCGGATTAGCCTATTCCGGCAGCGGAATGAACTCATGTTCCTGCGGAACTGCCGCGAAGCGGCCGGTTTTCCAGTCCTGCTTGGCCTGCTCGATCCGCTCCTTGCTGGAGGAGACGAAATTCCACCAGATGTGGCGCGGACCCTCCAGTGCATCGCCGCCGAGAAACATCATCCGGGTCGCTTTCAGTGCCTTCACGGTGATGCGGTCGCCCGGACGGAAGATCAGCAGCCGCGGCCCTTCGTAGCGTTCGTTCGCGATCTCGACCTCGCCGTCGACCAGGTAGATCGCACGTTCCTCCTGATCGGGATCGAGCGGCACGCTCGCGCCTTCCGCCGCCGTGACCTCGGTGTAGAACCAGGGCGAGACCATCGACACTGGCGAGGTGATGCCGAACGAGGAGCCCGCGATCACCCGCGCGGTAAAATCGCGCTCGGAGATCATCGGCAAATCGCCTGCCGCATAATGCTGGAACGACGGTGCGATCTCCTCGGATCCCGCCGGCAACGCGATCCAGCTTTGCAAGCCCAGCATCTTCTGGCCGGAGGCGCGCTGCGCGTCCG
Source organism: Bradyrhizobium sp. Rc2d (assembly GCF_900099855.1). Taxonomy (NCBI): domain Bacteria; kingdom Pseudomonadati; phylum Pseudomonadota; class Alphaproteobacteria; order Hyphomicrobiales; family Nitrobacteraceae; genus Bradyrhizobium; species Bradyrhizobium sp. Rc2d. The sequence goes on from NZ_FNCU01000067.1 coordinate 5,813, forward strand.
GCGTGCGCTCGGAATGGGCGATGCCGCGCCCGGCGGTCATGAGGTTCATCGCGCCGGGCGCGATCTCCTGGACGTTGCCTTCGCTGTCGCGATGCATGATCGCGCCGTCGAACAGATAGGTGACGGTAGCAAGCCCGATATGCGGATGCGGCCGCACGTCCATGCCCTTGCCGGAGACGAACTGCACCGGTCCGAAATGGTCGAAGAAGATGAAGGGTCCGACCATCTGCCGCTTGCCATGCGGCAATGCGCGCCGCACCTCAAATCCGTCCCCGAGATCGCGCGTGCGCGGCACGATGACGAGATCGAGCGCATCGCAGGACATGGGATCGCCGAGCACGGGATCGTTGGAGGGTTGCCAGCTCATGGGTAGGCTCCTTTTGGCTTTGTTGGACGCGAGACTAGCAGGAATTTGCAGCGCCGTCGCGACAAAGCCTGGGCTCAACGTCGCGGACCGCAATAGCGCCACATGTGCAGAACTATCATCGCCTCACCCACCGCTGTCATTCCCCGCGAAGGCGGGGAATCCAGTACGCTGCGGCCAATCGGTTGAATCGCTGTCGTCTCGGAATACTGGATCGCCCGGTCAAGCCGGGCGATGACAGTTGGGGTGAGGATGGTCCTTGAAAAGATACGCCCGACGAAGGATGGTCGGCTGCTTCCAACCGCGCCCGATCGCACCAGCCGATGACCCTTGCCGCAACCGAGCTCGCATTCCGCTCCGCCAGCGTCGCTCTGCTGTTGGTCCTCGCGGCGTCGCTCGTCTCTGATTTCCGCCACGTGCTGGCAGCCCGGCTCGGCGTTGGCTTCGCGATCGGCTCGGCCGCGCATGCTGCGAGCTATTCGGTCGGCGTGTCGTCGCTGGTGCCGGCCTGGCATGCGCCGCTGATTGCATTGTCGACGGGCAACATCGTGGTGTTCTGGCTGTTCACACGCGCGCCGTTCGACGACGAGTTTCGTCTGCGCTGGTGGCATGGATTGATCTGGGGACTGGTGACCGCGTTCAGCTTCGTCAACTGTCTCTGGATCGCACCGGACGGAAACGTTCGGCTTGCCGTCACCATCGCGAATACGATCGTGCTCGGCTTCATTGCGCTCGCGGTGGCGCAGACGATCAATTCGTGGTCGGCCGATCTGGTCGAGCGCCGCCGCCGCGTTCGCGTCTTCATCGTCTGTGCGGCCGCGCTCTATGGCGGGGTGAACGCGCTGCTCCAGATTGTCGTGACCGGAATTGAGGTTGGCGATATCGCCGACACGATCAATGCGGGCGTGCTCGCCTGCATCATTGCGGCCATCGCCTATGCGATGATGCGCGTCGATGGTGCTGACCTGTTTCCGGTGGCCGCGGAGGCCGCGCCGCCGCTGGTTTTGAGCCAAGTCCCGGCGGCAGAAGACGCCGCCGACCAGAAGCTCATCGATGCCCTGATGCGGCTGATGGCGGACGAGCGGATCTATCGCCAGGAGAACATCACCATCGGCGCGCTGGCGAATCGGCTGAAAATTCCCGAATACCGGCTGCGCCGGCTGATCAACCAGCGCCTCGGCTATCGCAACTTCAATGTGTTCCTGAACAATCACCGGATCGAGGAAGCCAAGGCCGCGCTCGCCGATCCCGCCCAGGCCGAAGTCCCCGTCATCACCATCGCCATGGATGCCGGCTTCCAGTCCCTCGGCCCCTTCAACCGCGCCTTCAAGGCCGTGACCGGCGTGACCCCGACGGAATATCGGCGGCTTAAAGCGAGCACGGCGTGATGGGCTCTTCGCCTCTCCCCGCAAGCGGGGCGAGGGGGGCGTGCAACAGACCCGCCTTTTCCCAAGCTGTTGGATCTGTTGCGTTATTTCAGAATCGATCAGTCCCGGCCAAATCCAGCCACGCCATTTTCCAAATCCGGCGAGCAGTCTACCCGCGCCTCCGGCTTCGTCTTCGGCACACGCCCCAAGCCGGAGACAGCCCGTGACCCGCCGCCGCAAGATCGTCCTCCTCACCACCATCGCCGGTGCCGGCCTCGCGCTCGGCGCAGCCCGCGCCGGCGACGGGCCGAAGGTCGCCACCGGCTTCGTCGCCGGCATCCTGTGCTCCGAGACCTTCGTCTCCGGCCTCGATCCGCAGCGCACCTTCACCGAGACCAACGATGCGATGCCCGGCACCGGCCTGATAAGCTGGGCGATGGAGTATCGCGTCGACCGCGTGCGCAAGGACGTTACGGTGACACTATTTGGCCTCGGCCGCAGCCATGCCGGCTATCGCGAGGGGCTCGGCTGCACGCTCGCGCATGGCGAGCCGCTCGCCGAAGTCATGCCGCCGCCGGACGACAGGCAGCCCGCGCTGCTGCCCGAGATCGCCGGCCCCGCGATCGTGCCGCCGCAAAGTCCCGAGCTTGCTGCCGCGCTCGACCGCGCCTTTGACGAGCCGGCACAGCCGCCTTATCGCCGCACCCGTGCGATCGTCGTGATGAGGGCGGGCCGCGTCATCGCCGAGCGCTACGCCGACGGCATCGGGCCGGAGACGCCGCTGCTCGGCTTCTCCATGACCAAATCGGTGATCTCGGCGCTGACAGGCGTGCTGGTGCGCCAGGGCAAGCTGAAGCTCGACGGACCCGCGCCGGTCGCCGCCTGGAAGCATCCGGATGACCCGCGCCATGCCATCAGTGTCGATCAATTGCTGCGCCACACCGCAGGGCTGGCACTCGGCAGCTCGTTGCAGGCCTCGCTCGGCTCCGCCTTCGAGCCGGTGAACCGCATGAAGTTCGTGGAAGATGACATGGCCGCCTATGCCGCGAGCATGCCGCTCGCGACCGCGCCGGGCACCGCGTGGAATTATCACGACGGCAATACCATCCTGCTCTCGCATCTGATCCGCAACGCGGCCAGTGGACATCCCGCAGACGCACTGCACTTCGCGCGCCGCGAATTGTTCGCCCCGCTCGGCATGCGCCATGTCACGCTCCAGCTCGACGCTTCAGGCACGATCGAGGGCTCGAGCGAGATGCTGGCATCGGCGCGGGACTGGGCGCGCTTCGGCCAGCTCTATCTCAATGACGGGATCGCCGGCGGCAAGCGCATCCTGCCCGAGGGCTGGGTGAGCTATTCGTCCTCGCCCACGCCGAATGCCTGGGTCGGCATCGGTGCCGGCTTCTGGACCAACCAGGGCGACAGCTTTGGCGCGAAGTTTCGCATCGCGCACGGCTGGCCGCGCGATGCCTTCTTCGCGAAGGGCACGATCGGGCAGTACACGATCGTGATCCCGTCCGAGCGGCTGGTGATCGTGCGCATGGGGCGCTCGCCGAACTGGCCGCCGGAAGCGGATGGCGTGTTCGACCTCGTGCGCGATGTGGTGGCCGCAACGCGCGAGAAGGGGAAGATGGCCGGGGCGGATTGAGAGCAGCGGCGGCTCTACCCTCCCCCTGGAGGGGGAGGGTCGATCGCGCGCAGCGCGAGCGGGGTGGGGTGACGGTCTATCCTTTGAAGCAGTGCCTGTGTGGAGAGATCACCCCACCCCGCTTCGCATTGCGCTTTGCTTCATGCGAAGCGACCCTCCCCCTCCAGGGTAGGGCTATCGCATATGCATTTCGCGGGGACCACCCGCGAGTTTGCTCCGCCTCTCCCGCTTGCGGGAGAGGCCGACGCGTCCCGGGCGATGCGAAGCATCGTCCCGAGCGCGGCGGGTGAGGGCTCTCACCGCACTGGGATCGCCTCCGCAATTCTCGACAATCCCGACGCGGAGGCACCCCCACCCCCGCCCTCCCCCGCAAGCGGGAGAGGGAGCCCACTGCCGATGCCGAAGCATTATTCACGCCATATGCGATAGCCCTGCCCTCCAGGGGAGGGTGAGCATGCGCGCTCGAGCTATTGCCGCCCCAGCTCCGTCGCCTTCGCCACGCGGTCGAACTGCTCCAGCGTCATGATAGCATCCGCAAACTTCTCCGCGCGTGCGTTCAGCACGGGCCGCGCCAGAGTCAAAAACTTCTGCTGCATCGCCTGCGTGTCAGGGAACGAATTCGGCTCGCCCGAGGGATCGGCATACAGCCGCTCATGCACGCCATCGTCCGTCGTGATGCTGACGCGGGCGCCGAACGGATGGGTGCGGCCGATTTCGAGGCGATCGTCCTGCACCACGTCGAACTTGTCGGCGAGGGCGTCGATGGCGGCATCGCCAAGGCGGTTGTAATCGTCCCAGCCGAATGCGCCCTGGTCGAGCGCGAGCGCGCCGGTGAAGAACATCGAGAACTGGCCGCCGACGATCGAGGTCGGATGCCGCTTGGTCGCGGCATCGCCGGTGAGCGTGATGCCGTTGCGATGCAGGCCGATCTCGACACGCTTGACCTGGTCCGGCGTCAGATTGTGCTCGCGCCGCATCGCGATCAGCGCGTCGATCGCCGCATGGGTGTAGCGGCAGCTCGGATAGGGCTTCACGCCGATCTTCATCGTCTCGTAGCTCTTGCCGAGCTCGGCCACCGCTTTGCCCGGATGCGCATCGTCGGTGTAGCCGGCGAGCAGGCCGTGCTTGCCCTCGACCGATTCCGTCGCGCCGACGAAATCGTTGCGCGCCAGTGTCGCGGCGATCACGCCGTTCATCGCGGCGGCGCCGACCTGGTAGCGCTTGTTCCAGGCGCCGTTGACCAGAAATTGCAGCGATCCGGCGGCCTGGCTGCCGGAGACGCCGAAGGCGGCGATGATCTGCTTCTCGGAGAGGCCGAACAGTTTTGCGGCGGCGGCGGCCGCGCCATAGGTGCCGGCGGTCGCGGTCGGATGAAAACCGCGCGCGTAGTGTGAGGTCGGGTCGAGCGCATTGCCGAGCCGGCAGCAGACCTCATAGCCCGCAACGATCGCGGTCAGCACGTCGCGGCCGGACGCGCCGACCATCTCGCCGACCGCGAAGGCGGCCGGTACCACCGGCGCGCTCGGATGCAGCGAGGAATCGGCGTGCGTGTCGTCGAAGTCGAGCGAATGTCCCAGCGCGCCGTTGAGCAGGGCCGCCACCGCCGGCGTCCAGGTCTTGGCATCGCCGAACACGGTGGATTCGCCCTTGGCATCGAGCGCGAGCGCTTCCAGCGTCTTCAGCATCGACGGGGTCGATTCCGCCTCGCTGCGGGCGCGGATGGCGCTGCCGAGGAAGTCCAGCGTCAGCACTTTGGCGCGATCCAGCACCTCCGCCGGAATATCCCAGTATTTCAGATTGAAGACATAGGCGGCGAGCGTTGCGGTTTCGTGGGCCATCGTGTTTCCTCGTTTTGGCCGGCAAGTTAGGCGGGCTGATTTCGCCTTTCAAGCGGCCTTGCGGGGGCGGGCATCAGCCATGCTTTTGCCTGGCGCAAGAGGATCGGACCGGGACGTTGACTATGACACGTGCAAGAGAGCTGTTCGACCGGATTAGGGCGCGACGGACGCAATTGGGGCTGGCGATCCGGGTCACCGTGGCGGCGGTAGCCGCCTATGCCATCGCCACCGCGCTGCATCTGCTCTTGCCGCTCTGGGCGGTGCTGACCTCGCTGATCGTGACCCAGATGAGCGTCGGCCGCTCGCTGAAGGCGACGCGCGACTACATGCTCGGCACCATCGGCGGCGCCATTTATGGCGGCGCCATCGCGATCCTGATCCCGTACTCCGGTGAAGCGGGCCTGTTGGGGCTTCTGGTGCTCTCGGTCGCCCCGCTCGCCTTCATCGCCGCGATCAATCCGAGCCTCAGCGCCGCGACGGTCACCGCCGTGATCGTGCTCCTGGTTCCGACCATGCATCACTCCGATCCCATGACCTCGGCGATCGATCGCGTCAGCGAGGTCGCGGTCGGTGCCATCACGGGCCTGCTCGTCTCCTTCCTGGTGCTGCCCTCGCGCGCGGTGCGGCAGATCCGCGCCAGCGCAGCAAGACTACTCGAACTGATCGCCGATGCTTTCACCGAACTGCTCGCGGGCCTCACGCGCGGCCGCGACAACGATGCGCTGCACCGGATCCAGGACGGCATCGGCACTGCGATGGTCAGCCTCAACGCGATTGGCGCCGAAGCCGAACGCGAGCGCGCCGCGCGGCTGTCGAGCGGGCCGGATACCGGTCCCTTGCTGCGAACCATCCTGCGGTTGCGGCATGACGTCGTGATGATCGGCCGCGCCACCGTGGTGCCGCTGCCGGCCGACGTGCAGACGCGGCTCGCAGGTCCGTTAATGGAAGTCTCGACCGTGATCGCCCGCTTCCTGCGTTCGGCCGCTGCCGCGTTGCGCGAAGGCGCTGGCGCACCGCCGATCCATCCGGTCCACCTCGCGCTCCAGCATTACGCCGAGGCGGTCGCCGCCGTCCGTCACGATGGTCTGATCCGCGGCCAGCCCAGCGACACCGCCGAGCGCTTCTTCGCCCTCGGCTTCTCGCTGGAGCAGATGCACCAGAATCTCTGCGACCTCGACCGCGTCGTCGGCGAATGGTCGGAGGCAGCAAGCGACAAGCCCGCGCGGGTGGCGGAGTGAGCTAGCGCCGCTTCAGTCCCTTGCTCCGCATGCGCCAGACCAGGAGGTCGATGCGGTCCTGGCCGAAGAACGGCTCGTTCTCGAACACGAAGGTCGGCGCGCCCCAATGGCCGGAGGCGGCGTGGTCCTTTTCGTTCTCCGCGATCACGTGCTCATAGCGATTCGGATCGGCAGTGATCGCGGCGTCCATGGCGGCAAGATCGAAGCCGGCCTTCTCGGCCGCGCGCGCGAGATGATCGCCCTCGTTCCACCCCGCTACCGAACCGTCCCATAGCACGCGCGCGATCGCGTCTGTAAATTCGAGCGAGCGTCCTTCGCGCTGCGCCATCGCGCCCAGCCGGGTCAGGCGGTGGATGTAAGGCTGCTCCGCCGCAACGTCGAGCGTCGTCTTGTCCTGCACGATCGGATCGGGCCTCGGAAAGCGGAACGGAATGCCCTCGTGCTGCGCCACGCGCGTGCTGTCGAGCACCACATAGCGAATGAAGTTCGGGCTGGCCTTCTTGAAGAATCCGGGCACGCGGACCGCGAGCGGGTAGACCGGCCGCAGGTTGACCGCGAGGTCATACTCGGCGACGAGCTTCAGTGTCTTGGGCAGGGCCAGATAGCTGAAGGGACTGCGGTAGGAGTAGAAGAGATCGACGGACAGCGTCATCGGGCCGGCTCCACAATGTCTCCCATCATGCTGCGGGCCACGAGCTTGTGGAACGGTACGATCAGCGTGAGGTAGGTACGCCCGAGCAGATTGTTGGTCCGCACCAACGTGGTCAATGTCACCTGCTGGTCCGCCCCGTCGCCGGCGACGTCAACCACGACGCGGAAATCGAGATGGTAGTCGTCAAACCCGGCGATGAGCTGCTCCGGCGTTTCGCTCAGCACTGGAAACAGGCCGATCATCCCGTACGGAGCCGGAGCACCTTCGCCTGACGTCTTCAGTCCGAAGGGTTTCACCAGGATGTTGCGCAAGCGCGTCAGCGCATCGATCCAGCGCGGCCCGTGCAGCACCATTCGGGTGCAGGCCTCGCGGGCGCTCAATTGCGTCGCGCCGACCTCTACACGAAAGGCATCGATGAACTGCGCGCCTGATAGCACAGCGCCGGCATCGACATCGGGTGTGACTTCGCGAACCGAGCCTGTCATCCCGCCAGTTTGCGCGTCAGCATGCCAAAGCGCAAGATCAACAGGCCGGCATAAACGAACGATCCGATCGACAGCCCGATCCAGACGCCGACCGCGCCGAGGCTGGTGTGGAAGGCGAGGACCCAGGCGATCGGGAAGCCGACGCACCAATAGCCTGTTGCTGCGAACACAAGCGTCATCTGGGTGTCATTGATGCCGCGCAGGGCGCCGCCCATGATGGTCTGGAGCGCATCGGCGATGAAGAAAGTCGCGCCGACCAGCAAAAGTGTCGCGGTCAGCGCGACGGTCGGCGCGCTGGCCTCGCTGCTGCCGAAGAACAGCCGTCCCAGCTCATAGCGGCCGAGGATGATCGCGACAGTCAGGGCCGCGACGAACGCAATGCCGAGCACGGCGGCAACGAGCCCCGCGCGCCGGACGCTGGCCGGCTCGTTGCGGCCGAAGGCGTGGCCGACGCGCACGGTGGCGGCCATGCCGATGCCGAGCGGCACCATGAACAGCACGGCCGTGACCTGGAGCGCGATCTGATGCGCGGCGAGCGCGGTGGTCGAGATCAGCCCCATCAGCAGCGCCGCCGAGGAGAACAGGCCGTATTCCATCAGCAGCGAGAACGAGATCGGCGCGCCGATCGCGATGAGCTGGCGCATCAGGGGCCAGTCGATCCGCCAGAGATGGGCGAGCGGGTGATAGTCCGCGAACGGCTTTCGCCATGCGGCAATAGCGAGCGCGGCGAGGAAGGTGCCGAGATTGACCAGCGTGGTCGCAAGCCCCGCGCCGAACAAGCCGAGCTTCGGCAGGCCGAACAGGCCATGAATCAGAACATAGACCAGCGCGGCATTGGCAGGGATCGCGGCGAGCGTGATCCACAGCGGTGTCTGCGGCCGGTTCACCGCGCTCATCATGCTGCGCAGCGCGATGAAGCCGAGTGCCGGCGCAATGCCCCAGGCCAGTCCGTTGAGATAGCGCTGGGCCAGTGCGGCGGAATCCGGCGCCTGTCCGAGCGCGAGCAGGATCTGCTCGCCATAGAGCGGCGAGGCCATCATCGGCAGCGAGATCAGCAGCGCGACCCACAACCCGACGCGCAAGGAACGGCGGATCAGCCTGATGTCGCCGGCGCCGAAGGCCTGCGCAGCGAGCGGCGACACCGCCGACATCAATCCGAGCCCGAAGGTGAAGCTGACGAAATAGACCGTATGCGCTAGCGCCGCCGCGGCCACCGCGTCCTCGCCGAGCCGGCCGATCATCGCGAGATCGGTCGTGATCATCGCGATCTGCCCGAGCTGCGTCAGCATCATCGGCACGGCCAGCCGCAGCGTCTCGGCGAATTCACCGGCGAGATGGTTTGACGGCGCGCCGGCTTGCGGCTGCGCATGACGTTGGACGGTGTCGAGCATGGCCGGTCCCCTAGCACAGCCACACGTCGAAAACATGGCCCGTGCTTTTTTCCCTCTCCCCTTGCGGGAGAGGGGGCTCGCGATAGCGGCGAGACGGGTGAGGGGTCTCTATCCGCTAGCTCGGAATCGTAGGGTGGGCAAAGGCGCGCTTGCGCCGTGCCCACCATCGATCCAACATCGCAACAGAAAGCGGTGGGCACGCTTCGCTTTGCCCACCCTACGATACTGCGTCCGAGGCACGAGATGGTGCGTAGCTTTTTTGCCCTCTCCCGCAAGGGGAGAGGCGAAGAGCTCAGCCCTTCCGTTCCGGCACGCGCTTGATCTTCGCACCCAGCGCGTTCAGCCGTTCCTCGATGCGCTCGTAGCCGCGCTCGATCTGGTCGGCGTTGTTGATGGTCGAGGTGCCCTCGGCGCAGACCGCGGCGAGCAGCATCGCCATGCCGGCGCGGATGTCGGGCGAGGTCATCGGCGCGCCGCGCAGGCGGCTGGGGCCGGCGATGATGGCGCGATGCGGGTCGCACAGCACGATGCGCGCGCCCATCGCGATCAGCTTGTCGACGAAGAACATCCGCGATTCGAACATCTTCTCGAACATCAGGATCACGCCCTCGCATTGCGTGGCGGTGACAATCGCGATCGACATCAAATCGGCCGGGAAGGCCGGCCAGGGCTGGTCCTCCAGCTTCGGCACGTGGCCGCCGAAATCGTCCTGAATCTTCAGCGTCTGATTCGAGGGCACGATGAGGTCGTCGCCCTCGACGCGGCAGACGATGCCGAGCCGTTCGAACCCCATGCGGATCGAGCGCAGGTGCTCGACGCCGGCGCGCACGATGCGTAACGGCGAGCGCGTCACGGCGGCAAGGCCGATCAGCGAGCCGACCTCGATATGGTCGGGCTGAATGGAGTAGGTCGCTTCCCCCAGCGTCGCCGGGCCGTGCACGATCATGGTGTTGGTGCCGATGCCCTCGATCTTCGCGCCGAGCGCGACCAGGAAATTGGCGAGATCCTGCACATGCGGCTCGGACGCAGCATTGCGCAGGTAAGTGACACCGTCGGCGGCGACAGCTGCGACCAGCGCATTCTCGGTCGCGGTGACGCTCGGCTCGTCCAGGAACACGTCCGCACCGGCGAGCTTCGGCGCGCGGAATTCGAGCCGGTCGGTCGCAGTGACCTTGGCCCCCAGCTGCTCCAGCGCCAGCACATGAGTGTCGAGCCGTCGGCGGCCGATGACGTCGCCGCCGGGCGGCGGCAGCATCACTTCGCCGCAGCGGGCGAGCAGGGGGCCCGCGAGCAGAATCGAGGCGCGGATGCGCACGCACAGCTCGGGGTCGAGATCGGCGGCGCGGATGCTCTTGGCATGGATGCGCAGCGTATTGCGCGCGGTCCACTCCGCCGCGGCGCCGACCGAGCGGATCAGCTCGACCAGCGTCTCGGTGTCGCGGATCCGCGGCACGTTCTGAAGCGTCACCGGATGCTCGGTGAGCAGGGCCGCCGCGATGATCGGCAGCGCCGAATTCTTGTTGCCGGACGGCTCGATCGAGCCCGAGAGCCGGTGACCGCCCTCGACGATGTATTGGATGGGCGCCACGGGGTTCTCGCTGTCCTGTTGGTGGGGCTGTTTCGGAGGCGGAAACTACAGAGAATTGAGCGCGGGAGCAATTGTGATGGCCGTGGCTCGAGCCCGTCCCTCGGGAGCTTGTGACAGGCGGCCCCTAGAACAACCCGATGATATTTCCGACCACGTAAAGGATGGCAATCAGGATCAGCGCGCCGATCATGACGAAGGAAATTTCGATCGCGATGGCGCCGGTGCCGATCGCGGCGGCCACGGCGGCGAGGAGCCGCTCTTCCCGGAAGATGAGCGCGAGCACCGAGAGCAGGATGCCGAGCAGGCCGAGCGAAATCGCGGTGACCGATGCAGTTTCACTCCAGCTTCGCGCCGCGGATTTTTCGATCCTGGGAGCCTGATACTCGACGCCCTTCACCCGCGCCATCACGCGGTCCTTGATGCGATGTCCGGTGTCGACGATGACCTGCTCCGCTGGCGGCGGCGGAAACACGATCGGCACGACCCAACGCGGCAGCACGGCGGCCATCAGCGCCAGCACGCCGACAATGCTGCCGATGATGCCGAGCCGACGGGAGGGCACAGTGGAACTGGTCGCTGCGGAGCTGGTCATGTCGTGGCGCTTCCCGGCCGGAATGGCCCGCGGGTTCATGCCACTTCGTCGCGATGGCGGGAGGTGAGGTTCAGGGGGCAATCGGAACAGGTCCTCTTGCCACGAGTCGGGTGCGCTGGGGAGAGGGTGTCTCCACGATCGAGACAGTCCCTGAGAGGAGAGAGCCCTCACCCGCCGTGCTCTGCGAGCACGTCGACCTCTCCCGCAAGCGGGAGAGGTGCAGCGAGTGCGTGGCTAGCAGATCAAACCCAAAACCACCGGCGATCAAATATCGATCGTCGCGCTCAACGAGTGTTCCTGAATGAAGTCGCGGCGCGGCTCGACCACGTCGCCCATCAGCTTGGTGAAGATGTCGTCGGCCTCGTCGACCTCCTTGACCTTCACCTGGAGCAGCGAGCGCGCTTCGGTGTCGAGCGTGGTCTCCCAGAGCTGCTCCGGGTTCATTTCGCCGAGACCTTTGTAGCGCTGCAGCGCGATGCCCTTGCGCCCGGAATCGGTGACCGCCTCGAACAGATCGACCGGACCGTGCACCACGTGCTCGGTGTCCTTGCGCCGCAGCTTGCCGGAGCGGGCATAGACGTCCTGGAGCTTCGTCGTGTACTCGTCGAGCTTGCGGGCCTCGGCCGAGCCGAGCAGCGCGTCGTCGATGACAGCCGCTTCCTTGACACCGCGCACGGTGCGCTCGAACAGGAACCCCTGGCCCTCGACGAATTGACCGACCCAGCCGCGCTCGACCTCCTCGGCCTGGTTGTCCAGCCGGCTCGCGATGTATTGCGCGGCGGCCGCCGCGTTCTCGGGATTGCCGTAGATCGACTTGTTCAGCACGCCGGTGATGGCGGCCTGCTCGACGACCTTGCGGTTATAGCGGCTGTGCAAATTGCGCAGGATGCTGCGAACCACGCGGGCGTCGTCGACCAGCGAGCGCAGATCACGGCCGGTGCGGTCGCCGCCGGTCCCGGGAACGAACACGCAATCGTCGAGCCCGGCGTCGATCAGATAATCCTCCAGCGCCCGCTCGTCCTTCAGATATTGCTCGGACTTGCCTCTGGAGACCTTATAGAGCGGCGGCTGGGCGATGTAGAGATAACCGCCGTCGATGATGTCGCGCATCTGCCGGTAGAAGAAGGTGAGCAGCAGCGTGCGGATGTGTGCGCCGTCGACGTCGGCGTCCGTCATCACGATGATCTTGTGATAGCGCAGCTTCTCGACCGAGAAGTCGTCGCTGATGCCGGTGCCGAGCGCGGTGATCAGCGTGCCGATCTGCTCCGACGACAGCATCTTGTCGGGGCGGACGCGTTCGACATTGAGAATCTTGCCGCGCAGCGGCAGCACCGCCTGGAATTCGCGGTTGCGGCCCTGCTTGGCGCTGCCGCCTGCCGAGTCACCCTCGACGATGAAGAGCTCGGATTTGGCCGGATCCTTTTCCTGGCAGTCGGCGAGCTTGCCGGGAAGCGAGGAGACCGAGAGCGGGCTCTTGCGCGTCAGCTCGCGCGCCTTTCGTGCGGCTTCGCGGGCGGCGGCGGCCTGGATCACCTTGCCGACGATCATCTTGGCTTCGCTCGGGTGTTCCTCGAACCAGGCCTGGAGCGCCTCGTTGAGGACGTTCTCGACCACGGGGCGCACCTCCGAGGACACCAGCTTGTCCTTCGTCTGCGACGAGAACTTCGGATCCGGCACCTTCACCGACAGCACGGCGGTGAGGCCTTCGCGGCAATCGTCGCCGGTCAGCGCGATCTTTTCCTTTTTCGCATTGGCCTCGGCATAGCCGTTGACCTGGCGCGTCAGCGCGCCGCGGAAACCGGCCAGATGGGTGCCGCCGTCACGCTGCGGGATGTTGTTGGTGAAGCACAGCACGTTCTCGTGGTAGCTGTCGTTCCACCACAGTGCGGCCTCGACGCCGATGCCGTTGGCTTCCGAGCGCACCATGATCGGCGCCGGCACGATCGCCTTCTTGTTGCGGTCGAGATATTTGACGAACTCCTCGACACCGCCGGAATAGTGCATCTCCTCGCGCTTCTCGACCGCGTGGCGCGTGTCGGAGAGGATGATGTTGACGCCGGAATTGAGGAAGGCGAGCTCGCGCAGGCGATGCTCGAGTGTCGCGAAATCATATTCGATGTTCTTGAAGGTCTCGGTCGAGGCCAGGAACGTCACCTCGGTGCCGCGCTTGCCCGGCGCATCGCCGACGATCTTGAGCGGCGCCACGGCATCGCCATGGGCGAACTCGATGTAGTGCTCCTTGTTGTCGCGCCAGATCCGCAAGCCGAGCTTGCTGGACAGCGCGTTGACGACGGAGACGCCGACGCCGTGCAGGCCGCCGGAGACCTTGTAGGAATTCTGGTCGAATTTTCCGCCGGCATGGAGCTGGGTCATGATGACCTCGGCCGCGGAGATGCCTTCGCCCTTGTGGATGTCGACGGGAATGCCGCGGCCGTCATCGCGCACCGTGACGGAATTGTCGGCGTTGAGGATGACGTCGACGCGCGTGGCGTGGCCCGCGAGCGCTTCGTCGATGGCGTTGTCGACGACCTCGTAGACCATGTGGTGCAGGCCCGAGCCGTCGTCGGTGTCGCCGATATACATACCCGGGCGCTTGCGGACGGCATCGAGACCCTTGAGCACGCGGATCGATTCCGCGCCGTAGTCGCTCGCGTTGGAGGGCTCGTTTTCGGCACGCGGCTGCCGAGCAGGTTCAGTCATGAGAGGCCTTTGAGATGTCGCCCGAATCAGCGGCGCAAAAGGCGCTGATTTGCAGGCTATTTGTGCCATGAAAGAGGGTTTGCGCCTAGCGCAAAGTATCTCCTCGCAACCCTTTGGGAAGATAGGGTTTTTGGACCGATTTTCAAGGCTTTCGAAAGCCGATTCAGCGCGCTGCAAAAAGCCCGATTCGAAGGCCCGTTTGGGGCCTCGAAAACCCTTGAATTTGTGGGAACGGAAAGGTCAGTTCCGGAGCCCTCAATACAGCTGGAGCGGTGGCCACGCCTCACCGTCGCGCCCGACCGTGAGCTCCCAGCTATCGCCGGCGGCGACAGTGAGACTGTTCGTGGTGGCTGGATGGCCCGGCACGCTCAGTCTGTAAGAGTATTTGCCGGGCACGAGGTCCAGCGCGACGGCGTTCGCGCCGGCGGGGCGCGGGATGGTCCGCTCGTTGATCGTGAGCACGGCTTCGTGCTCGCCGATATTGCTGAACACCAGCTTCGCCTGGCCGGGTGCGGGCAGGACGTTCGCCCGGGTCGCGACATCCGAATTCTTCTGCACGAGGTGGACCGAGGTGCTGCCGGCCTTGCGGTCGAGCTCCAGCGCTGCCGGCCCGATTGGGGAGGCGAAGTCGAGGCGCACGTGATCGGCGGTGATCACCGCGCCATCCTGCTCCTGCCAGCCGATTTTTCCGAGCTCCGTGCGATAGAAGGCGAGGACGTCGTTGAGCCCTGCGGGCACGGTGGCTTCGAGCCGGGTCCGGAGCGGGGCTTCGATGCCCGGCATCACGGTGGTGTGGATCCCGCGATAGCTGTAGCGGGTCGGCGCAGGCAGCTTGGCATCCGGATCCAGCGTGAGCGCGGCTGAGAACAGCGGCGGCAGATTCGACACAAAGGCGCCGGCGCTTGCCGCGAGCAGGCAGCTCGCAAAGAGAGCAAGGCAGTACGCAAAAACTTGCCATCGTACCGGAGCTCGCACCCCAGGCCTCACCGTCGTCATGCTCACGCTCCAAGGATATCGCGCGAGCTGGAAATCCTGCGCGACGGCCGCTTCTCGCGGCCTCAGGCAGCTAGTCGCTGACGGAACCGGGCGGGTTCATTGTGGCGGCCTACCTTCGGGCGGAGACGCGTCCGCTCTCGACGTCAAAGACCTCGCCTCCCGCGCCGATCTCGGCGAAGGCGGCCGGATCGGCGCCGGTCAACCACACTTGCGCGCCGAGTTTCTTCAGCTCCTCGAACAGCGCCGCGCGCCGGTTCGGATCGAGATGGGCGACCACCTCGTCGAGCAGCAGCAGCGGCACGATGCCGGTCATTTCGGCCACCAGCGTCGCATGCGCCAGCACGAGGCCGATCAAGAGCGCCTTCTGCTCGCCGGTGGAGGCATCGCGCGCCGGCATGCTCTTGGGCGCATAGACCACCTGGAGGTCGGTGAGATGCGGACCGTCGGTGGTGCGGCCGGCGATGGCGTCGCGCGGACGGTTGTCGCGCAGGATCTGGCGGTAGCGGTCCTCGACCGACGTCGCGGTCTCCTGAAGCAGCGCGTTCTCCATCCAGCCGTCGAGCGCGATTTGCGCAGACGGAAACGCCGAGGCTTGCGCGCGCGCATTGAGCATGCCGGTCAGCCGTGCCGCGGTCTGACCGCGCGTTGCGGCCACCGCGACCGCAAGCTCGGCAGTCTCGCGCTCGATCGCGTCACACCAATGATCGTCGTAATTGCGCGTCTCGAGCAGGCGGTTGCGCGAGCGCAACGAGCGTTCCAGTGCGTTGATCCGGCTGGAATGGTCGCTGTCGATGGCGAGCACCAGGCGGTCGAAGAAGCGCCGCCGCTCGGACGCCGCGCCCATGAACAGCCCGTCCATCGCCGGCGTCAGCCACACCATGCGGATGTGGTCGCCGAAGGCGGCGGCGGAATTGACCGGCTCGCGGTCGATACGGCAGCGCCGGCTGACGGCGGCGTCAGTGCGCGGCGCATCGATGCCGGTGCCGAGCGTCGCCAGCCCCAGCGCGCCCTCGACCTGCGCCGACACCGCCCAGGAGCCATCGCCCTGGTTGTCGGCGACGTCCTCCAGCGTCGCGCGCCGCAAGCCCCGCCCCGGCGACAGGAACGAGATCGCCTCGATGCAATTGGTCTTGCCCGCCCCATTCGGGCCGACCAGCGCCACCATGTCAGCCGCCGTCTCGAGCCCCGCCGCCCGATAATTGCGAAACTGCGTCAGCGTCAGGCGATGAATGCGGGAGGGGGTCATGTTCTATTCGTCATGGGCGCACGCTCTCCCTTTGCGGGAGCATGCCGTAGGGTGGGCAAAGGCGCGCTTTGAGCGCCGTGCCCACGTCTCGCCGCGATCCGTGCTGCTGCATGGTGGGCACGCTTTCGCCTTCGCTCTTCGAGCCACGGCGCAAGCTTTGCCCACCCTACGCTGTCCTCGGATGGTCGAGAGAGCGCCCCTCACACCCGCATCGGCATCAGCACGTATAGTGCGCTCTTGTCGTCGCGGTCTTGCACCAGGGTGGGGGAGCCGGGGTCGGCCAGCCTCAAGGTTGCGACGTCGCCTTCGATCTGGGCGGCGATGTCGAGCAGGTAGCGGGAGTTGAAGCCGATATCGAGGGCGTCGGAGGCGTATTCGACCTCCAGCTCTTCGGTCGCGCTGCCGGAATCCGGATTGGTCACTGACAGCACCAGCTTGCCCGCCGACAGCGACAGTTTCACCGCCCGCCCGCGCTCGCTGGAGATGGTGGAGACGCGGTCGACCGCGTTCTCAAAATCCTTCTTGTCGACGACGAGCTCCTTGTCGTTGCCTTGCGGGATGACGCGGCCGTAGTCGGGGAAGGTGCCGTCGATCAGCTTCGAGGTCAGCACCACATTGCCGATGGTGAAGCGGATCTTGGCCTGAGACAGCTCGATCGTCATCTCGGCCTCGGTGTCCTCGATCAGGCGCTGCACCTCGCCGACGGTCTTGCGCGGCACGATCACGCCGGGCATGCCTTCGGCGCCCTTCGGCTGGACCAGGTCGAGCTGGGCGAGGCGGTGGCCATCGGTGGCGACGCCGCGCAGGGTCGCCGCCTTGGCGGTCCCGGCGGCGTGCAAATAGATGCCGTTGAGGTAATAGCGCGTCTCTTCGGTCGAGATCGCGAACTGGGTGCGGTCGATCAGCCGCTTGACGTCCTTGGCGGCGAGCGAGAACGAGTGCGACATGTCGCCGGCGGCCAGATCCGGGAAATCATTTTCCGGCAGGGTCTGCAGCGTGAAGCGCGAGCGGCCGGCGCGGATCGCCAGCACCGCGCGGTCGCCGTCGGCCTCCAGCACGATCTGCGAGCCGTCGGGCAGCTTGCGGACGATGTCGTAGAACATGTGCGCCGGCACGGTGGTGGAGCCCGCGGTCGCGGTTTCCGCGGGCAGCGTTTCTGTCACCTCGAGGTCGAGGTCGGTCGCCTTCAGCGACAATTTCGCATTCTCGGCGCGGACCAGCACGTTGCCGAGGATCGGAATCGTGTTGCGGCGCTCGACCACGCGATGGACATGGCCCAGCGACTTCAGCAGTTGCGCGCGTTCGACCGTAACCTTCATTGCACTACTCGCCCGATCCCCAAGGAAAACACAGCGTTGAGAAGGCCGGGCAGCGGGACGCGCGCCACGGCACCGAAGACCCCGAAAAGCCGGATCATCAGCCGATATGACCAAAGCTGTCAGGGTCGCGCAAGGTGGCGCGGATAGCCCCCGGATTCAAGGGATCGGAGGCAGTTCCCCACGATTTACCGCCCAAGCGAAGGCCGCCGCCCAGGCATGGCCGGGGCGGCGGGAGAATGGCAGCCCTAGGCGTTTATTCCTGAAGCTGGCGCTTCAGCGACTCCACTTCCTCGGACAGCGCCGTGTCCTTGGAGACCAGGGCCTCGATCTTGCGCACGGCGTGCAGCACGGTGGTGTGGTCGCGTCCGCCGAAGCGGCGGCCGATCTCGGGCAGCGAGCGCAGGGTCAGCGTCTTGGCGAGATACATCGCCACCTGGCGCGGGCGGACCACGTTGGCGGTCCGGCGTGAGGACAGCAGATCGGAGCGGCTGACGTTGTACTGCCGCGCCACCACGCGCTGGATGTCCTCGATCTTGATCCGCTTGGGCTCCTGCGGCCGGACCAAGTCGCGCACCTCGTGCTCGGCCATCTCCAGCGTCACCGGCCGGTTGTTGAGTTTCGAGTGCGCGAGCAGACGGTTGATCGCGCCTTCGAGGTCGCGGCCGTTATGGGTGATAGTGCGCGCCAGATAATGCAGCACCTCCTCGGGCACCTCGAACGTCGCATGGTGGGCGCGGGCCGCGGCGACGCGCGACTTGAGGATGCCGTGCCGCAGCTCCTCGCCGAGCGAGCCCATCTCGACCACGAGGCCGCCGGCGAGCCGCGAGCGAACGCGATCGTCCAGGCTCTCGAGATCGGACGGCGGACGGTCGGCTGCGATCACGACCTGGCGGCCGGCGTCGATCAGCGCGTTCAGGGTGTGACAGAACTCGGCCTGGGTCGACTTGCCCTGCAGGAATTGGAGATCGTCGATGACGAGCACGTCGATGCCGCGCAGCGCTTCCTTGAAAGCCAGCGCCGTCTGCGTCTTCAGCGCGGCGACGAAGCCGTACATGAATTTTTCCGCGGTGAGATACAGCACCTTGCGCTCGTTGCCGGAATTGCCGGCCCAGGTCACCGCCTGCAAGAGATGCGTCTTGCCGAGGCCGACGCCGGCATGGATGTAGAGCGGGTTGAACATCACGGGGTCGCCGCGGCGTCCCTCGGCGACCTGGCGCGCGGCGGCGTGCGCCAGCGTGTTGGAGCGGCCGACGACGAAGCTCGCGAAGGTCAGGCGCGGATCGAGCGGGGAGCCGCCGAGCGCGTCGTGATTGGCCGAGACTGGCGCGGTCGCGGTCGAGCGCAGCTCCGGGGTCGGCGCGCGGCGCGCCTCGACCGGGGCGGGCGCTTCCTTCGGCTGCGCGACCGGGCGCACCGCCGAGCGGACCGTGAGATCGATGCGATGTACTTCCGGCATCTCGGCCTGCCAGCACGACAGCACGCGCTCGGCATAATGGGCCTGAATCCAGCTCTTCAGGAAGCGCGTCGGCACCGAGAGTCGCACGCTCTCGTCCTGCACGCCTTCCAGATCCATGCGCGCAAACCAGCTCGTGTAAACGTCTTCGCCAACGCTCGAGCGCAGCCGACCCTTCACGCGTGACCAGCGATCCTGTTCCATTGTCATCGTCAGAAAACTTCTCTTGAGAGATAAGGTTGCGTTGTGAGCGCCATGCAGGGTTCCTGCCGAAATCCCTGGGATGGCGCGACCTCAAGCGAGTCCATCATCAGACATGGCTCGACCGTTCGGCGGAAACGCCGCGGGTCAAATCAGCGATGTCGGAGATGGAGGGGTCGCGAGGTCAGCGCGTACTCTGCGCGCCCTCACACGTCGGAGGCTGGTCGCTTGACGGATCGGAGACGGCATCGTCGAAAGAACGAAACTGTGTCAATACCGCGTTGAATCCGTAGGACATGATACCTCCCCGTCCCGCCGTGATTGCTCACGACAAGGTCCTGCGTGTGAAAAGACAGCCGCCCCTGAAAGCCCCAGTCGCGGATGCCCTGCCCGTCTGTACTCGCCGTTCGTTCGGCTTCGCCTCGCGTCTATCGGGGTAGCTTTACGACGTCTCTCATTTGCGCCTGGCGCGAGCGGGACAGTTGAGATCCCGCTTGGAGACATTCAGACAAAGAGCTACCATTCCCACATTGCTATGGGTTTCGAACCGACAATCGCTTGTTGAAGCGTCGCCTACGTGCACACCGCCGCCGATTTGCACGCTCGCCCCGTTTCCAAAACCGCGCTGGTCTCAAGATCGTGGGCGCCGCGAACGACTTAAGGAATACACTAAGCGGAAAGACTCGCAACGAAATTGATTCACACTTGAGGCGCCAAAAAACTTGATCTGCGTTAACGCCGCGCGCGAGTTGTTCACAGGCTCCGAAGCAAGTTTTTGGATTCGTGCACAGAATCGAAAATGCCGCGCCTCGTGTGACAATTCTCCGCCTACGCCAAAAAACTTTTAAAAATTCGTCACGCACCCGACGCGCGAGCGAATTTTCCAAATGCTTCTCGCTGCTATGTTGATAAGTGATTATTGAGTCATCGCTTTTCGAGACTCGTTTTGCAGGGTAACTCCACGCCGAGACACGTTCCTGTGAATCTACGGTGTGTAGAACTTTCGTCTCCCGCGGATTCAATTCGAGCCCGCAGCACAGGGGTTTTTGCAACGCGGTGAAAGTTTCCGCTGTTGCAAAATTTCGGCAGTAAAATTACGGAACGAAGAATAGCGCAGGCGATACAGATCTTCCAATCCGAGGATCGATCGTGCCGTGACGGCTTGCGTGAATATGACAGCCAACAAAAAAGCCCGGCGCGATGCCGGGCTGTTTGACGCGCCGATCGGATCGACCGATCGGATGCCGGAAGACTACTTCGCGAGCTTGGCAATCTGCGCGGTGAGGCGCGAGACTTTGCGGCTGGCGTTGTTCTTGTGAATGATGTTGCGCTGGGCGGCGCGCATCAAGGCCGGCTCGGCATTCGCCAGCGCCTTGACGGCAGCGGCGCGATCGCCGGTCTTGATGGCTTCCTCGACGGTGCGCACGGCGCCGCGCATCTGGGTGCGGCGCGACTTGTTGACGGCGGTGCGGCGGGCGATCTTGCGCGTCGCTTTCTTGGCGGAAGTGGTATTGGCCATGGTCTCAATGTCCTTTGCGGTACCGGTCGCGTCTTGGTCGGGTAGCGCCGGCTGCTTGACCGCTGAATCGACGCTCGGATTTAGGGTGTTCGGTTGCTGGGCTGTCCCGGGAACATGAGGCCTCAAAGAGCCTGCACCTGCTCAAAGAACAGCGGCGGCAGGATTGCGCCCACCGCCAGTTGGCGCCCTTATAGAGAGGGTCTTTCGCACCGTCAACGCTTTCGGGAGCTGGAAAACCGGCCTCGAACGGGCTGGAGGCGGGCCGTAACGCCCTGAAGAGGTTGAATTTCTGCCGTCGCCCGGCTATTGGCTGGCAACATTCTGGAGGGTCGTCCGATCGGACGACCATGGCAGGTGAGGCATGATCCGCGGCTTTTTCCGACTGATTGGGCTGTTGCTGCTCGCTGGCGGGTTCATCTTCATGGTCTATGACGGCGCCCGCTGGGTGGCCGACCAAACCCTCAAATTCACCCGGTTCGGCCAGTTCTGGAACGACATCAATCAGGCCAGCCAGACCGCGTTCCGGACCTGGGTCGAGGCCAAGGCGCCCTGGCTCTGGACTTCGGTGATCCGCTTGGTGCTGGATCAGCCGGTCTTCGCCGTCCTCGGCATTCTCGGCATCCTGCTGATGATCTTGTTCCGCCCGCGCAAACCGCTGATCGGCTATTCCCGGGATTGAGCCTTCAATTCCCGCGATTGAGCGTCGGGGCGATGTAACAGCTCTGCCTCTCGCTGCGTAGATGCCTATATTCCCACCTGATCGCGAGCACGCCGCCTCAGCGCTCGACCTCTTGAGCTCGCTCACGCGACGGACAGCTCGTTTCGGAGACCCATCATGCTCTTCATGCGTAAGACCACTGCATTGCCGAGCGCAACTGAGGCGCTGCCCGGCCGTGCGCAAGCCATCCCGACCGCGACCACCCATTTCGTCAACGGCGCGAAGCTGCAGCCGCCTTATCCCGCCGGTCTCGAGCAGGCGGTGTTCGGTCTCGGCTGCTTCTGGGGCGCCGAGCGCAAGTTCTGGGAGCTCGGCGATGGCGTCTACGCGACCGCGGTCGGTTATGCCGGCGGTCACACGCCGAACCCGACCTATGAAGAGGTCTGTTCGGGCCGCACCGCTCATACCGAAGTGGTGCTGGTCGTGTTCGATCCGAACAAGATCTCCTACGAGAGGCTCTTGAAGACGTTCTGGGAGAGCCACAACCCGACGCAGGGCATGCGCCAGGGCAACGACGTCGGCACGCAGTACCGCAGCGCGATCTACACCTTCAGCGACGCGCAGAAGAAGGCCGCCGAGGAGTCGAAGGCGCTCTACCAGAAGGCGCTCGCCGCAAAAGGGATCGGTGCCATCACCACCGAGATCGCGCCCGCCGACGAATTCTACTTCGCCGAAGACTACCATCAGCAATATCTGGCGAAGAATCCCGCCGGCTATTGCGGCCTCGGTGGCACCGGCGTGTCCTGCCCGATCGGGGTTGGTGTGAGCGCGTAAGCGTTCACTGGTGCGACAGGCTCGCTGCACCTCTCCCGCTTGCGGGAGAGGTCGCATTGCATCGCAGATGCAATGCGGGTGAGGGCTCTTTCCTCGTTGGGAATCCCTCTGTGGAGACACCCTCACCCCGACCCTCTCCCGCACGCGGGAGAGGGAGCGCGCCGCGTTCTTTGCTGCAGCGTCGCGCCGAACACCCCTCGCAACGCTTTATTAACCATAACCGGTGCAAGACTGGAGCCGTCTCGTTTCGAGGGATAGGTCCGGTGCCGGTTGCACGCGCGTTTCGATGGTCGATCTTGGCAGCGTCCCTGGCAGCGTCCGCCGCGCTTGCCCTTGGCGGCTGCATGCAGACCGCCGGCCCAGTCGCGGTGATGCCGCCGCGCGCCGATCTCGACTCCATGGCCTATGGTCAGCCCTACAGCGCGCCGCAGCCGGTCGTCGTTGCCGACGGTGGCGGCGCCATCGGCGCGCTGCGCAATTCCTTTGCCTCTTCGCCCGCGCCCATGCCGGTCGGCTACGCCGCGCCAATGGCGGCGCCAGTGCGCTATGACTCGTCCTATCATCTCGACGCCGGCGACAGGCTTCGCGTCGTGGTCTACGGCCAGGAAGGTCTCACCAACAGCTATGCGATCGACGCCGGCGGCTCCATCACCATGCCGCTGATCGGTGCGGTGCCCGCGCGCGGCCGCACCACGGCGGGCCTCGCCGGCGAAATCGCCGCACGCCTGCGCAACGGCTATATCCGCGAGCCCTCGGTCGCCGTCGAGATCGAGGCCTATCGCCCGTTCTTCATTCTCGGCGAGGTCCTCGCGCCCGGCCAATATCCTTACGTGCCGAACATGACGATCGAAAGCGCGGTCGCCATCGCCGGCGGCTTCTCGCCCCGCGCCAAGCGCGACGTCGTCACCGTCACGCACACCGAAGCCGGCGGCGCGATGCGCGCGGTCGTCCCCCTCGGCACGCCGCTTGCGCCAGGCGACACCGTGTTCGTCGGCGAGCGCTGGTTCTAGGTTTCCTGTCATTCCGGGGCGCGCGTAAGCGCGAGCTATGATGCGCAATTGCGCATCAGAGAATCCATTCCTCCACCAACTCTGCGGCCCGATGGATTCCGGGCCCGCGCTGCGCGCGTCCCGGAATGACAGCTTAGGTGGTATCGACGATTTTTCTCCGCCCGCGATCTACCTTCGAAAATCCAGCCGCCCGTTCGGAAAACACCCGTCGATCCGTGTGGCATCCACCACGCGCCCGACCCATGGCCGTGTGATCGCCGGCGTGGTCAGGTTGATGTATTTGCCGACCAGGCGATACGCGCCCTCGCGCGCCGCATCGATCAGTCCGTGCCGGCGGCCATTGTCCCAGTCGAAGCGCAGATAGAGACGGCTTCCCGTGACGCGGATTTCCGCGCGGCCCTGTTTCCATCTGTCCGGCGCATCGCCCGCAATGGTCGGATCGGCGCCGCCGTTCCAGCGGCTCTGCCACCAGCCCTCGAGCGGGTCAGAGGGCGAAGCGACGGATGCCCACGCCGCTGCATTGACGTCGGCTGCATCACCGGACAGCGATGCCGTCGCGGCATAGGCCCGCACCTCGGAATCGTCAGGCGACGGAACGTCCATGGTTCCGAACGGATTGCGGAGGACGAGGTGCGTGATGGCTTGCTGCATGACGAAGCTCCGGCGCGAGTTGCTTGATCCGCCAGCTCTATCGCCGCGCGCCGTGCTGCAGCCACCCGATTTCTGCGAAGCGGGGCAGCGCAACTGTCTCCCAGTCATTCCGGGGCGCGCGTTAGCGCGAACCCGGAATCCATCGACCCGCTAGCTCTGACGCCCAATGGATTCCGGGCCTGCACCGCTTCGCGGCGCATCCCGGAATGACGGAGGCGAGAGTCCCGCGCGCTATTTCGTCAAATGCTTCGCGAAAAATGCCATGCTGCGCGGCCAGGCGATGTCGGCGCTGGTCTTGTCGTAGCTCGCCCGCTCGTCGCAATGGAAGCCGTGCTGCGCGCCCGGATAGACGAAGACCTCCACATCAGGCCGCTTCGTCTTGATGGTCTCGACATCGGTCAGGGGAATGCCGGCATCCTTCTCGCCGAAATGCAGCTGCGTCGGCACCTTCGGCGTCTCATCGGCAAAGCGCACGACAGCGCCGCCGTAATAGCCGATCGCGGCCTTCAGGCCCGACAGCCGCGTCGCCGCAACGAAGGCGACGCTGCCCCCTAAGCAAAAACCGATGATGCCGACCGGGCCGACGCTCCTGGCCGCATCGATCGCCGCCTGGTATCGCGCAGCATCGCGGCCCAGTCCGGATTGGCGACGAATTTGCGCGCCTCCGCGATCTCATCGGGCGAATAGCCGGACTGGAAATTCGGCGACGTCCGGTCGAAGATCGACGGCGCGATCGCGACATAGCCTTCCCCCGCGAGACGGTCGCAGACCGAGCGGATGTGGTGATTGACCCCAAAGATCTCCTGGATCACCACCACCGCACCTTTCGGCGTGCCCAAGGGATCGGCGCGATAGGCGCCCAGCTGGAAATTGTCCGAAGCCGTCAGCTTGATGTCTTGTCCCACGCGGGTTGTCCTTGTTTGTTGTCGCGAATTGGTTGTCACAAATTCACTCTCTCCCCTCATCCTTCGAGACGCTTGCTTTGCAAGCTCCTCAGGATGAGGGGCGAGAGTTGCGCAGCCGCTCTCACTCCCACATCCAGTTCTCGCCGTAATCCTCCTTCCATCCTGCCAAGCGTCCATGGCGGAATTGCAGGAACAGGCGGTGGCGGTAGGGGATCAAGCCGCTGCCGCCGATGTTGCGCAAAGCGAGGTAGATCTCGTTGCCGGGACGTCCCCGCACATATTGCAGGGGCCGCCCGAGGGCGCGCGCGGTCTGCTCGGCATCCATGCCGAAGGCGAGCGGCGTGTTGTTCGACAAGGTCGCAACGAAGGGCCGGCGCGGCGGCATGGTGCCGAACGGCTCGGCCTGCGCAGGCATCGATAGCAACATCATGCCAGCAGCCAGCATCATCAGCTTCATCGCCCACGTCCTTGCTTGATCGGCCTATCCCGGCAAGTTCTTCAGGAAAGGCTCGACCGCGTCAACAAAAGCCTTGGGCTGATCGATGTTGACGGCGTGTCCGGCGCCGGGGATCACGACCTTTTGTGCGCCGGGGATCTTTGCCGCCATGTAGTCGGACGCCGCCAGGAACGGCGTGTCGTCGGCGCCGACCACGATCAGCGACGGCACCTTGATCTCGGGTAATAGCTCGATCACGCGCGCGTCGCGCTGGGTCAGCATGCCGCGCGCGGCGAGCGCCAGCCCCCTGGCGTTGCGATGGCTGGCGGTGGCGCGTTCGCGGGTTGCTGATTTCAGCACTTCGAGGCCTTCGCGATCCAGCCGGTCGGCGGTGGCAAGCGCCCGCGCGTTCCAGGCTTCGCGCGCGTCGTCCTTCTTGAAGCCGGGGCCGGTGTCGATGATCAGCAGCGCGCGTGCGCGCTCCGGGCACGCGCGATAGAACGCGAGCGACATGTAGCCTCCGAGCGAGAGACCACCGATGATGGCGCGCTTCGCACCGACCGCATCGAGGATCGCCGCCATGTCGCCGACAGTCAGCGCTTCGCTATAGGCGGTGGGATCGTCAGGATAGTCGGACTGGCCGTGGCCGCGCATGTCCCACAAGATCAGCTTGTGGTTCTTCGCGAGCGCATCGACTTGCTCGTGCCACATCGCCGCGGTCGAGGAATAACCGTGGGTGAGCAGCAATGGCAGCCCCTCGCCATGGACTTCGTAATAGATCCCGACGCCGTCCCGATTGATCTTCGGCATTGTTTTCCGCCCTTTCGTTTTTCATCCTCGGTGCCAGCTGGCGTGCGCGGTTCACCTCTCCCGAAGGGAGAGGTCGGCTCGCATCGCAAGATGCGAGCCGGGTGAGGGGTTCAGGTCTCCACTGAACGCTGCGGCCCCTCACTCGGATTGCACTGGACGATGCTTCGCATCGCCAGATGCAATCCGACCTCTCCCCGTCGTGGAGAGGTAAGGTAAGCGCCCGCTATGACTTCAGCTCACTTCGTCACAGTCTAGTCCGCCAAGTTACCTCGAAGAAACTGCCTGAATGCGATGGCACGCATGTCAGGCGCATGCGCTGTTGTGTCCAGTGGCTGCGTCGGCGCCGTTGGCGCGGCGCACAACGAGCAAGTGCAGAGCTGGTTTTTTCGATCGATTCCAAATTGCATTTGCCTCCGCACGTGAACCCGATCATGCTTGCCGCCAAGGCGGGACGCCAGCCCGGTGGGCGTCCGCTAGACAAGTTGCCGCCGTAAGCGGCTTCATGCACCGGCAGGGGAAGACGCCTATGCCAACTCTCACCATCAACGGGCGGAGTCTGTCCGTGGATGCGGCGAACGACACGCCGCTCCTCTGGGCGATCCGCGAGCAATTGCAGATGACCGGCACCAAGTTCGGCTGCGGTGCCGGGCTGTGCGGGGCCTGCACTGTGCACGTCAACGGCGAAGCCGTGCGCTCGTGCCAGACCATGGTCGGCGACGTCGCCGGCAAGAAGATCACCACCATCGAAGGCTTGTCCGCCAAGGGCGATCATCCCCTGCAGAAGGCGTGGATCACCGAACAGGTGCCGCAATGCGGCTACTGCCAGTCCGGGCAGATCATGCAGGCGGCCTCGCTGCTTGCGAAGAATCCCAATCCGACCAAGGAAGAGGTCGTGGCGCATATGGACGGCAATCTGTGCCGCTGCATGACCTATTCGCGGATCCAGAAGGCGATCATGCGCGCCGCATCCGAGATGCGCACCGCGTCCGCCACCTCCAGCGAGCGGAGGCCCACATGAACGAGCATGTGAAGAACGTGACCCCCGAGACGACCGATCTCAGCCGCCGCTCCTTCCTGGTCGGCACCGTCGCCACCGGCCTCGTGCTCGGCTATGTCGGCGTGCCCGGCATCGATTCTGCGGCGGCTGCGGCGCCGGCCAATTTCGAGCCGAGCGTCTGGTACGCGATCTCGCCGGATGGTCTCGTCACCGTGACCTGCGGCAAGGCCGATATGGGCCAGCACATCGCCTCCACCATGGCGCAGATCGTCTGTGAGGAGCTGGGCGCGAAATGGAGCGACATGCGCGTGTCGCTTGCCTCCAACGATCCGAAGTTCAACGACCCCGTCTTGGGCGCGCAGATCACCGGCGGCAGCTGGTCGACCATGATGAATTTTGAGGCGATGAGTCGGGCGGGTGCCGCCGGTCGCATCGCGCTGACGGAAGGCGCGGCCGCCGCGATGGGCGTGCCGGCTAGCGAGCTTGTGGTGCGCGATTCCATGATCGTGCATCCGAAGTCGAAGAAGCAGATGTCGTTTGCTGAGGTCGTGAAAAGCGGCAAGGCGACGAAAACCTTCACGCCGGACGAGCTGAAGGCGATCAAGCTGAAGACGCCGGATCAATACACCATGATCGGGGTCTCGGTGCCGCAGCTCGACATCCCCTCCAAGACCAACGGCACGGCCAAGTACGGCATCGACGTGATGCTGCCGGGCATGGCCTATGGCGCGGTGGTCACGCCGCCGGTGCGCTTCGGCGCCACGGTGAAATCGGTCGACGACAGCGGCGCCAAGAAGGTGCCGGGCTTCATCAAGGCCGTCACGCTCGACGACAAGACCGGAACGACGTCGGGCTGGGTCGTCGCGGTGGCCAGCACCTACGCCAACGCCAAGAAGGCGGCGCAGGCGCTGAAGATCGCCTATGACGGCGGTCCCAACGCCAAGCTGTCGAGCCAGTCGCTGCTCGATGAAGCCAAGCGGCTTCAGGCGCTGGAGGATTCCGGCCAGTTCTTCGTCAAGGACGGCGATCCCGACGCCGCGTTCGGTTCGGCGGCAAAAGTGCTGGAGGCGGAATACACCACCAGCATCAACATCCACGCGCCGCTGGAACCGATGAACGCGACTGCGGAGTTCAAGGGCGACATCCTGCACATCTATTCCGGCAACCAGTTCGCGACGCGCTCCGGTGCGATCGCGGCAGGCGCAGCCGGGATCGATCCGAAGTTCGTGGTCATGCACCAGATGTGGCTCGGCGGCGGCTTCGGTCGCAGGCTCGATGCCGACATGATGATTCCGGCGGTGCAGGCGGCGAAGGCGGTCGGCAAGCCGGTGAAGGTGATCTACTCGCGCGAGAACGATATGACGATGGATTTCTCGCGCCCGCTCACCTACCAAAAGGTCAAGGCCGGCGTCGACGGCGATGGCAAGCTCATTGCGATTAGCCACGACGTGGTCTCGGCCTGGCCGACCGCACGCTGGGGAATCCCCGACTTCCTGACGCCGTCGGTCGACAAGAAAGGTCCGCTCGATTCCTTCACGGTGAACGGGGCCGACTTCTTCTACACCGTGCCCAACCATTATGTGCGCGCGATCAAGAACGAGCTCGCGCACAACGCCACGCCGTCGGGCCAGCTCCGTTCGGTGGCGCCGGGTTGGACCTTCTGGGCGGTCGAAAGCATGATCGACGAGATCGCGGCGGCAGCGGGCAAGGATCCCGCCCAGTTCCGCATCTCGCTGCTCGATGGCGCGGGCAAGAACGACGGCGGCGCGCAGCGGCTGCGCAACACGCTGCTCGCCGCAATGGGATTGTCCGGCTACGGCACCAAGCAGCTCCCCAAGGGAGAAGGCATGGGCGTGGCCTGCGTCTCATCGCAGGAACGGCAGTCCGCAAGCTGGACGGCCTGCGTCGCCCATGTCGCGGTGGCGCCGTCGGGCGCGGTGACCGTGAAGAAGCTCACGGTCGCAACCGACGTCGGCACCCAGGTACATCCCGACAACATCCGCGCCCAGGTCGAGGGCGCGGCGCTGTGGGGCCTGTCGCTGGCGATGTACGAGAAGGCGACACTCAAGGACGGTGGCATCGAGCAGACCAATTTCGACAGCTACACGCCCTTGCGCATGAGCCAGACGCCCGAGGTCGCCGTTGCCGTGATCGCCAATGGCGAGAAGGCCACCGGCGTCGGCGAGCCCGCGGTGACGGTGGTGGCCCCCGCCATCGGCAACGCCATCTTCAACGCCTCCGGCGCCCGCGTCCGGGCGCTGCCGATCACGGCCGAAGCCGTGAAGGCGAGCATGAAGGCGTGAGACCGAGCGCGATTGTTGCGTAAGATGATCCGCCGGAGGCCAACCTCCGGCGGATTTTTTGTCTCGGCCGCTTCCACAATCTCGCTGTCATGCCACGCGAAAGCGGGGCATCCAGTACGCCGCGGCCTATCGGTTCAGCCACAGCCGTCTCGGAGTACTGGATCGCCCGGTCAAGCCGGGCGATGACGGCGAGGGTGGGCGAGAGCCCTCGAAAATCCTCTTTGTTATCAATGGCCCGGCTACTTTGCATGGGGTTGTTTTTCGACTTTTTGTTTGAAACCGCCCACAGCGGAAATCCCTCAAATTGCACTCAATTCCGCAGGGTTCCATTGAGCACGCCTCTTAAGAGCCAGAGAACCTGATCCGGCTTAGGCTTAAGGCCAATACTCGTGCTCTCGGTTCCTTTTGGGGAAGTTCATGAACGCCTCAGCCAAACCCGCCGCCAAACGCCGGCTTCTGCTCGCTTCCGACCGGAGCGACGAGAGCAGCGAGCTCGTCAGCATCTTGAAAGCGGTCGGCGAGGTCTCGACGGTCACGACCCAGGACATTCCCGAGAAGCCGTCGCGCGATCTCTCCGGCCTCGTCGTCGACATCAATTTGCGTTCGCCCGAGAGCGTGCAGCGGGTGCGCAACAAGCTGCGCGGCGATGCCTATCGGTCGATGCCGCGGTTGTTCGTGCTCGCCGACGCCCTGCATCACGGCACCATGCAGGCCTGGGCGCTGGGCGCCACCGACACCATCTCGCGCCCGCTGCAGGCGGACGCCATCCTTCAGCGCATCCGTTCCGCCTTCCCGGACACCGCCGTCTATGACGCGACCGATCGCGGCAAGACGCTCAACCGCGGCGTCGAGGCGGCGCATGCGGTCCTGGCCAAGATGTTCGAGAAGCTGCCGCTCGGCGTGCCCCTGACCTTCGACGACGTCATTGCCGCCGAGAGCAAGATCCTGAAGGCGATCAAGCACTCCTCACTGCGCGAATGGCTCACCACGGTCGGCTGCCACC
Source organism: Bradyrhizobium sp. Rc2d (assembly GCF_900099855.1). Lineage (NCBI taxonomy): Bacteria > Pseudomonadati > Pseudomonadota > Alphaproteobacteria > Hyphomicrobiales > Nitrobacteraceae > Bradyrhizobium > Bradyrhizobium sp. Rc2d. The sequence goes on from NZ_FNCU01000067.1 coordinate 36,017, forward strand.
ATGTCGGCAGCTATCGGCACTGCCTGTTCGTCACCGGTTTCGCCGTCGCCTTCGCCCAGCATCTCGGCATGCGCGAGGACGACCAGCGCCGCCTGACCCGCGCCGCGCTGCTGCACGACGTCGGCAAGGCCTTCGTTCCCTCCGCGCTGCTGGACAAGCCCGGCAAGCTCACCGATGAGGAGATGGCCGAGGTCCGCCAGCATCCGCGCCGCGGCTATGACGCGCTCGCCGCGCAAGGCGGCTTCCCGCCGGAGATGCTCGACGTCATCCTGCATCACCACGAATTCCTCGACGGCTCTGGCTATCCCAACGGCCTGTCGTCGAACCAGATCAGCGACATCGTGCGGCTGACGACGATCGTCGACATCTACGCCGCCCTGGTGGAGAAGCGTGCCTACCGCATGCCCTTCACCCACTCGCGTGCGTTCACGATGATGGAAGGCATGGGCGGCAAGCTCGACCAGCAGCTATTGCAGGCGTTCCGCCCGGTGGCGCTGGGGGCGTTTTGAACACGATGCCGTAGGGTGGGCAAAGGCGCGCACTTCGCGCGCCGTGCCCACCACGCATCGGCATTCGCGGTGACAATGGTGGGCACGCTTCCGCCTTCGCTCTTCGAGCTACGGCGGACAAGTCGCTTTGCCCACCCTACGGCAGCGTGCCGTTTGGCGGCGCCTCACCTTACCATCTTCCTTAGCTCCGCCTTCGCCACCTTCTCCAGCGTCGAGCGCGGCATGTCGTCGACGAGCCTGATCTCGCGCGGCACTTTGAAGTCGGCGAGGCCGGCGCGGCAGGCCGCCATCACGCGATCATGCAGGTCGGGCGCAGCACCCGCGACGCCGCCCTGCGGGACGATGAAGACGACCGGCACCTCGTCCAGCATCGGATGTGTCTTCGCCACCACCGCCGCCTCGCGCACGCCGGGAACCAGCGCGATCACCTGCTCGATCTCGGAGGCCGCGACGTTCTCGCCGCCGACCTTCAGCATGTCCTTGGCGCGGTCGCCGAACTTGATGTAGCCGTTCTGAAGCCGCTCGACGCGGTCGCCGGTGAGGAAGAAGCCGTGCTCGTCAAAACTTTCGCGCGTCGCCTTCTCGTTGTGCAGATATTCGGCGAACAGCGACAGGCCGGGGATGCCCTTGATCGAGAGATTGCCGGTGCCGCCGACGTCCGTCGGCCGGCCGTCGTCGTCGGTGATGCGGATCTGATACTCGCTCGCCGCGCGGCCGATCGACATCGGGATGTTGGGCTGATCGACCTCGCCGACGATGCCGTGGGTGATGGTCTCGGTCATGCCCCACCAGCCGATGATCTTGACGCCGAATGCGGCGAAGGCCGGCGGCTCGTTGATCGCACTGCCCCACAGGCGGAATTTGTGGTCGTTCGGGATCTCCTGCTCGAGCAGCGCCTTCATGCAGAACGGAATCGTCGAGGTCCAGGTCGAGCCGTGCTCGCGCGCGACGCGCCAGAACCGGCTGGCGGAGAAGCGCGGCTGGATCACGCAAGATCCGCCGACCCACAGCGTCGCCAGCATGGAATAGGCCAGCGCGTTGGTGTGGAAAAGCGGCAGATAGGTCTGGTGCACGTCGCCGGCATGAAGGTCTTCGTGCGCGGCGTTGATCTTGGCGCCCCACAGCGCATTGGCATGGGTCCACAGCACCGCCTTGGGGCGCGACGTCGTGCCCGAGGTGTATTGCACGCTGCACGGCGCGAGCGGATCGGTGGCGCGCCTGGGGCGGTCCGCGCTGTCGACGAACAGGGATTCGAAACTGTCGCCGCGCGCGACCGCTTGCGCCGGCGCTGTGCGCGCATCGTGCGAGGTCACCGCCATCCAGCTTATGTTGCGGCAGTTCTGCGCGACAACTTCCGCATAGGCCGGCTGCGTGATCGCGGCGACCGCGCCGCAATGATCGGCGAAGTACGCGATCTCGGCCGGCGCCGAGCGGGTGTTGGTGGTCACCGCGACGGCCCCGAGCTCGACACAGGCGAACCACGCCAGCATCGCCTCGATGCAATTGTCGAGATGGATGAGCACATATTCGCCGGGCTTGACGCCGCGCCTTGCGAGGCCCGCCGCGAGGGCGCCGACCCGCTCGTGAAACTCGCCATAGCTCCAGCGTCGCGCCGGCGCATCGAACGGCGCCCAGATCAGGAACGGATGTGAGCTGCGCACCTCGGCGCGCAGCTTCAGCAGCCAGGGCACGTCGAGCCCGTCGAACGGGCCCACGATTCCGGCGGCGGTCTGTTGAATGGGCATGTGTCCTCCCGTGCAGCCTGCATCTTGATGGCGGCTGTCTTTGGATTATTGCGTCTTCCTGCCACCCGATAGCGCGGGAAGCAAATCCGGCGGAGCACGCCGTGAGGCGCATATCCTCTCTCCTCGTCATGTATGGACGGCCCCCTCTCGGCAAGGGCTTTTTGGTGCTTCAGCAAATGAATCGGGGAGCGGTCATGTATACGGCCTCGAGAAGCGGCCATTGACCGCGGGCCCTGATGGAGATCGCTGATCGAATTCCAATCATTGCGGCGCGCTGTGACGCGCGATGACGATGCGGAGTGTTTCGATCCCGGTTTCCAGACCATTTGCCATCACACCTTTAGTGCCCTTCCGATAGGCATGGAGCGCGAGCGCGGCGGCTGTTGCCCCTCAACTAGGCCGCAGCCGGCGCGCTCGCGCGGTCTCGGTAGGTTTCTCCTTTGACCAGCATGGCCCAGATGATCCGG
>NZ_FNCU01000047.1:0-68368 GCF_900099855.1 Bradyrhizobium sp. Rc2d
ATTGGACGATTCGATACGCAAATACCGGCCGCGCGCAATACTTGGCGACCACGCCGCGTCAGGCCTATGCGTTTGCACACAACCAAGACCCATAGGCGACCTCGGTCAAGCTCATGAGCCAAGGTTGGATGCCTTGCCCACTGGAGAGTGCGACGACAATGTTCCTGCTTGGAGCGAGCGGCAGAACAGGAAATATGGCATTGAGCGGACTCTCGCGCGGTCACGAAATCACGGCAGTGGTCCGCTCCGCGCTAGTAAAGGAACCGCGCGATCACTTACGCATCGTCGTTCGGAATCCGTCGCGCGCCGATGATTTGGCACCGAACCCTCGCAGGCCATGACGTCGTGATTTCCTCCCTCGGTCAACGCTCCCACCTGACTGCGATCATCATGAACGATATTCATCTGGCTTGGCCCGCTCCAAAGCCGACGAGACGCATCCAAACAAAGCATCCTCATCACACGGCTTGGTCAGGTAGCAAATGATGCCATCAGCCAACGCACGAGCCCGAACGCTGTCGTCGAGGTAACCGCTGATCAGGATCGTTGGAATGGCATAGCCCGATTCCACCAACCGACGATGCAGCTCAATCCCGGTCATTCGCGGCATATGGGCGTCCACGATCAGGCAGGAGGTATTGCGAACATTCGGGCAGGACAAAAAAGCCAGCGCGGATGGGAAGGCCTCGACCGTGAACCCCCGCGATTTCATCAGACCCGCTATAGACTCGCGAAAGTCCTCATTATCATCGATGATCGAAATCAGGGTCTCCGCAGGCAATTCGGCCTCCTGCATCTTTCAAGAGTAGCAATGCACATGCTAGTACTCCCGGTGGGCGGGCAGCGTGAAGTGAAAAATGGCACCTCGGGGCAGATTGGCGGTCACCCACAACCGCCCCCCATGGGCCTCGATGATCGACCGGCAAATCGACAGCCCCATGCCCATCCCGTGCACTTTGGTCGTAAACTGCGGTTTGAATATCAGATCGATAGCGCTCGGCTCGACACCCTTCCCCACGTCTTCCACCGACACCATCAGACTGCCGGAGTCGTAGACTTTAGACCTCAAAGAAAGTACCCGGTCCCCATCTTCAGTGGCCATCGAATCGATGGCGTTCGTGATCAAGTTCACTAGCACCTGCTGCAGCTGAACCTCATTGCCCTCTATCGGTGGGAGCGATTGGTTGTAGTCGGTTTGAACCGCTACCCGATGCGTCTGCAGGTCGTCGCGCACGAGCGCCAGAGCTTCGCGGATCAGATTGTTGACGTCGAGCGAGGTCCGGGTTCGCGCATCGCTCTTGAAGAGCGTCCGAATATTCTCGATGACCTCGCCCGCACGGTGCCCGTTGTTCACGATTCGCTGTAATGCGGCTTTGGCCTCATCAATGTTGGGCGTCGCGCGATCAAGCCAGTGCAGGCTCGTACTGGCGTTCATAGTCATCGCCGACAATGGCTGCTTGATCTCGTGCGCAACGGTGGCTGCGACCGCGTCCCCCGTCAGCAGACGCACCTCGCGCTCGCGGCGTTGGGCAAGGACTGCGCGCAGCAGTTCACCGTATAGCATCGTCACTTCTTTCATCAGGATGAGCAGCACAAGGCTGCCGGAAAGCACGCCGTAAACTCGCCCGGCATACCAGCCGACGCTAAAGCGGTACGGGATAGGAAAGGCGGTGAGGGCGATCTCGATGATGTATGCGAACAAGACCAACATCAGCCAGAGATCGAGCACCGAGCGGTGCCGCAGCCATAGTAAGACAAGCGCGACGACGAACAATGCCGCCATCGGTCCGATCGCATAGTACCAGAGATAGGAAACCTCCGCCGTGTTGAGCATGATGCGCGGGAGGAGCGCATGGCCTGCTGTAACGAAAACTGTCGCGCAACAGACGAGCGCAGTCACTAATCCGACAGCCGTAAGGACCCTCGCGCGAATGGAGCGTGGCGACAGCCACTCCATCGGATCAGCATCCTTCAGCAGGGTATAGACGATCGCGAACACGGCGAAGCCCACGTGCGACAGGACATAGAGCCAAACCGTACTCTGGAGGCCGCCGCCAAGGCCGCCCTCCGGCGCCAATACGCCTGGAAAAGTAAGCGTCCAAGGAATTGCGATGAGCGCCGTCAGGGAATAGCCATTCGCCAATGCGAGGAGCGCATGCGAGCGTAGGACGGAAAACTGCGCGAAGAGCAGGGCTGCGGTGATAGAGTCGATGACGAAAATCGCAGTGCCGTAGGCGGGTATAAAGGCGTCAACCCGCCTCAGTGGCAGGTCCGAGAGCGGGCCTGCCACGATGACAAAGACACCGAGCAGCACTAGCACAACGCCAAGCGCGAATCGCCTTTGAGCGACGCTGGGCGAAAGATTCGAGAGTACAAACTCATGCGCCTGTAATCCGGCCGCTGACCTTTCCATGAACATCGCCTCACGTCGAAAGCCCGCGATGGGCGGCAATTTCGAGTTCGCCGCCTCTAATTCGAAATCAGACTTCCAGAATGTGGTGCCTTTCCTACCCGCCATCTGCCGGACGCGATCATCCGATCTCACTAGCCCGAAGTCGCAGGGCGCCTCGACCACAGTCTAATGCCAGCGATCACCTTCGCCAATCCCGGCACGACGCGAGGGCAATTGAGCGATATGGATGTCTCTCTGACCTGACCACGCCGAAAGATGCGCAGCCCGCTAATGAAGTTGACTGGAAGAGGCCCCGGGGAATGTGCACGGGGGAAAGGACACGAGAGCTTCACTCGGGGCCCGGTCGGAGGTGGGCTGACCAGGCGCGGTCGTTAGCTAGCTCAACCTCAGGACAGCGGTGCCGAGGTCGAAATCGTCGCGATGATCAGAGCCGCGGTAAGCGCGCTGCGAACGCAGCCTGCGTTGTAGGCCCCGGAGCGGCGACTTCCCTCGCTACCCTGGCCGACTGGTGAAAACATCACTCTGCGGCGGCGGACCGTAAGCCGTGTCCGGTCGAATTAGCACCGGGAGTCGACCCCGCGGACAAGCCGACAATAAGAGCCGCCTATGGGCGGCGCTACACGGGACTATTGGCCAATGTCCGGAATTGGCCGATTCCGTTGAAAAAGGCTGCAGTTGCGACGCAGAGGGATCAGTGATTCAGTCTGTCTAAGTGGCAGGACTGAAGATCATGATCGGCCATCGGCAAGTGGAACAGGCTGCGTTGTTCTACGAGTTTTCGCTCGAAAAGCATATTCCCGCCGACCATCTGCTGAGGTCGGTCGATAGGTTCTTCGATCTGCAAGAGATCAGGCGGAACCTGATGCCTTTCTACAGTAGCATCGGTCGGCCTTCGATCGATCCCGAGCTGATGATCCGGATGCTCCTAATCGGTTACTGCTTCGGCATCCGATCGGAGCGGCGCCTATGCGATGAGGTTCACCTCAATTTAGCCTACCCGCTGGTTTTGCCAGTTCGGCCTGGACGGTGCCGGATCACTCGACGTTCTCGAAGAACAGACATGACCGCTTCCGGGAGAGAGTGATCTGTTCCATCGTGTGTGAGAGCGTCTTGCGCCGCTGCTTCAGGGAGCGGCTGGTCGGAGGGAACGGATTTGCAGTTGATGCGAGCCTGATCAAAGCCGATGCCAATCGACCGAAGGGGATCGAAGGCGACAAGGGACGTCCCCGGAAGCCGCCGGCCGAGCCATCGATGAGTATCTGGCCATCCTCGACGATGCCGCTTTCGGAGCCGTGACCGAGCTCACGCCGATGTTCGTATCGCCCTCCGATCCGGCGGCGCGCTGGACAGGGGCGCATGGCGGCCAAGCCTTCTTCGCTTACTCGACGAACCGCCTGGTCGACATCGAGAACGCGATCATCGTCGACGTCGGAACTCTTTTCGCCTATCAGCAGTGCTGATCCCGGCGCATAGAAAAAGCAAGGGCCTCCGTTGAGATCAAACCTCTCCAAGAGGGGCAGAGCATTCGGGATGCCCACCTTCAGACAGGCCTTCGCGGTCCTGTGCTCCGCTCCGAGCATGCAATGGAGAGCACTATGTTCGACATTGGACATTTAGTTGCCGTATCAGATAGTATTGCTGAAGCGCCGCAGCGCATTGCGACGATGGCCACTAACGCTCAGGCCGCTCGGCACTTTCTGGATCATCGACCGCCGGACCTGGACGAGGTGCGACAAGCGTTCGATTGCATCGTGAGGCACGCGCATTTGGCCAGTGACGTGATTTGCCGGATCCGCGGGCTGCGGGCTCTTCAAGGAGGCGCCGCCGAGCCTCAATTCCGTGTTGTTTAAGCGCACCCATGCGACCGATGCGCGTCGCCGCGACAGTCGGGTCGGGTTGTCACCAGAGCGAATGGTGAGGCCATTACGCGAGTTGCAGTGGCGCGCTGGCCTGTTGAGCTCTTTGTCTTTGCGGACCCGGATGAGAACTGCTGCCGATCGGAACGGCACTCGCCCGTACGGCTACTTTTGGTCCGTAGCTGCCCCGCACTTAGACCGCCGCAACGTCTGCTTCCGGGAGATGAACCGACTAAGGTCAGGCCAGGCAGCATTGGGGTCAGCTTATGCCCTTGTGGAAGTGGCCGGCCTTAAGGGGAAGCGCCCTAAACCTTCGTATCGTTCGGTGACACCATTTAGATGACGGGACGACTAGACGTTCAATTGAGTTTCTGATCGAGATCGTCCTAGGCTGCATGTGTTGGAAAAGCGCACGGGCTCATGAAGTGCGATCGTGAAAAAGGATGATCGACGAACAGCTGCGATAAAGCCAAGAGGAGACTACAATGCCCAACTGCTCCGAACGTCTTAGATCTGGCAGTGCCGCGCGATGCGCAGTCTGTGATGGCAAGTTTGGTCTCGTCCGGCACTACTCGTGGCGAACGCCTCTTTGTTCCAAGAAGTGCGTCGACCGCCTCAGAGCTCGCAGGGAGAGTGACCGCAATTGGGTCGGCTGGCTCCAGATCACCTTCAACCAGCTGCCAGAGAACCGCGCGAGGGCTTTGTGATGGTCCAGATCTCACAACGAGGCAAGGCATATTTGGAGACAGCACGGACTTTGCTCCGCGCAGCCCAAACCATGGCCGACTCAGCGATTGCGGGTCAGCTTAAGGCCCTTGCCGACGACTACGAGCGGCGAGCTGAAAAAGCTTCGCATGTTGACGCGGCCAAAGCATTCGCCCGATCGGCTGAGAGCTGAAGGCAAATGGCGTGCATGACCGGGTGGGACGCTTCAAACATGTTCGTCGAATTCTGTACCATTGAAACGCTGAACCTGCGCTCCGGCTCCAAGGCGCTGGAGGCATTCAACGTCGAGCGTGTGCGCGGCTACCTCAAGCGCAATCTCGGCTGCAAGAAGAAGGAAGTGATTCACGCGCTAGGCCTAAATCCGCGCACGGTGGCCAAGGCTATCAAGATCATCCGGGCAAATTCCCATCGCAGCGATGGGGCTCTCCAGTCGTGATCAAGATCATCGCCGTGCTCTGCAATCTCTTCTCTCCGGCAAATTGCCGCGAGCAGACCGTCACCACCTCCGACTTCGCCGACGTCTCGATGCAGTCCTGCCTGATGGGCGCGCCGCAGCTCGCCGAGTGGATGAACCTGCATCCGGCAGAACGCCTGGCGGGCTCGCGCTGCGTGGTCGGCGAACAGGATAGCAGGGGAGCTTAGGATGGAAAGCCGCTTCCCCGGAAGCGTTGAACCGCTTAATCCAAAAGGCTGCGATTACTAACTGGGACCGTTCGATAGCCACCGGGCCTGCCGATCGAGTAAGTCCTTGTTTGCGGTGCATGAGTCCGGAAGTGGCGCGCTGAGCCGAACAACGCAAGAGCCGCCGCCATGTCGGCTGTTTGCTGGAAACCGGACGCCGCAGGATCGTTGGGCTGACCGCTGCTTTTTGTCGAGTCGCCCGGAGGAATTTCACCTCCGGGCGCTCCCAGAACCGTGCATGACCCTCTCGAGTCACACGGCTCCCGATGTTCGCCGTTGCCATGACATAGTGGCCAATGTGCGAAGAGCGTGGGGTTGGCACGGCGTAGCCGGTCAAACCAACCTCTTGCACCTTTGGTCTGGTGGCGCAGTCGCTTGAACTTTCGACGCGCCCACCGGATGACATAGGCATCGATCCGCTTCAGGGTCGGACGCAATTGCGTCTTGTAGAAGTGGCTGTAGTAGGTGATCCAGCCGCGAATGCACGGATTGTACATCTGGACCAGTTCGGTCGGAGATTTGTCGCTGCGGTGATGCAGCGCCCAGCTGCGTATCTCGCGACTGATGCGCGTCAAACGCCTTCGGACTAGCAGCGGGCTGGAAACTGTGCGAGAAAATGCGCCCGTCCGGCTTCACCCACATGATCTTTCGGGCTCGAAACTGGAAGCCAAGAAAGTCAAAGTGGATGTCGGGGAAGTCGCCACGCCGGTTCACATCGTTGCAGAAGACGATTGTCGTTTTCTGCGGATGTAGCACCAAGCAGGCCGCGAAGCGGTCCGCAATCGCACCCCAGAGTGCCCGCGCCTCCTCGGCGCTCTTGCAGTGACAAATGGCATCGTCCGCGTACCGTTCGAACGGGATATGAGGAAAGGTTCTCACCATCCACATGTCGAACGCATAGTGCAGGAACACGTTCGCCAGGAGCGGACTGATGACCCCTCCCTGCGGCGTCCCTGCCGTGCGCGGCATGATGCTGCCGTCCTCCATCTGCACAGGCGCCTTCAGCCAACGCTCGATGTAGAGGAGCACCCACGGACAGTCCGTATGATGGCGGATTGCCTTGAGCAAAAGCTCCCAATCGATGCTGTCGAAGAAGCCCTTGATGTCGAGATCGAGTACCCAGTCGTAGCGCCAACAGCGCTGACGCGCTTGGTGCACGGCATCGACCGCCGATTTGCCGGGCCTGTAGCCGTAAGAGTCGGCATGGAATACCGGCTCCAGAACGGGCTCCAGGTAGCGTCGGGCGACCTCCTGAGCGGTGCGGTCAGCGACCGTCGGAATCGGAATCCCCAACGGCCGCGTCCCGCCATTCGCTTTTGGAATCTCGACCCTCCGCACCGGCGGAGGAAAGTAGCTCCCTGACGACAGCCGATTCCAGAGCTTGTAGAGGTTGCCCGAAAGGTTGGCCTCGAACTCCGCAATCGGCTGTCCATCTACGCCAGCCGCTCCCTGGTTGGCCTTCACACGTTTGAAGGCTTCCCACACTTCCCGCTTCGGGATCTTGAACGGCTTTGCCTTGTCCACCAGCTCCTCCCGTTTCCAGTTGGCCGATGGCCAAGGCCGAACAACGCAGCCCCTTCGCTCCGGCCCCATTACAGGGCCTTCCACACCACTACGGGCTGCTCCGCCCCTGCGCTCCGCATCGGTACTCTCGCCCTCGCGGTTGGAGCCGCTTGCGGCTTCTCCCTTCGCGCCGTCAGCGCGACAGAGCGCAGGTTCTCACGTTCCATACGAAAGCCTGGTCGAGCTTCGCGCCGCCTACATGCCGGATGTCGCTCGGGCAGTCTCAGGCATCCCCCGAACTGATCCCAGAGGAAGGGTCACCCCCCGGTTCTGACATCGCCTAATCCGCTTTCGACACTTCTGCAGCGGTTCGCTTGCGCTCGCCTCTCTCGACCGTGCCTGCCGGAATCGTGTTCCGGCGTTTCCGCAACGCTCACCACCACGGCTTTTGACCGCAGCAGCTTGCGGTGGCTTGAGATCAGCACGTGATTGCCGAACCCGAAGGGCCCTCCTTCTACCGTTCACGACGTCGGGGTTGCGAGGACGAGTGTAATTTTGCGTTTACACTCTCACCCTACGGGCAGGGTACATTGAAGGGCTGTACCCGGGCCGGCCGTACGAGAGGCCGATATTCGCCCCCCATGAGCTTCGACGATCGATCGGCAGATCGATAGTCCCATGCCCATGCCACCGGGCTTGGTGGTGTAGAATGCGTCGAACAGACGGTCAAAACTCTCCGAGTTCAAGCCCGGGCCTGAATCCCGCACGGTGACGAGCACCCCGCCCGATGCATCTCTCCCGGTGCTGATTAGCAACTCTCGCGACGCTTTGCTGACGACGCTCATCGCTTCGACGGCGTTGATGATCAAGTTGAGGATCACTTGTTGCAGTTGGACTCGATCTCCTTGAATGAGCGGTAAGCCCTCCGCGAGCTGTGTCTGCACCGAGACGCCGTTCTTCACAAGTTCGCCACGGGTCAGGGCAATGACCTCAAGGATTGCTCCGTTGATCTCCAAGGCATCCTTCCGTGGGGGCGCCTTCTTGATTAGGGCACGGATCCGCTCGATGACGTCGATGGTTCGGTTGCCGTCCTTGACGGCGGCACCGAGCGCCTCCCGGGCCTCCTCCAGATTTGGCGGCTGGGCGTTTAGAAAGTACAAGGCAGCTCGGGCATCGTTAACTGTCGCCGCGATCGGCTGCATGATTTCATGGGCAATCGAGGCCGACAGCTCTCCCATCGTTGTGACACGATTGACATGCGCCAGCTGCGTCTGCACCTCAATCAGCTGGTTGGTCCGTTCTACGACACGTTGTTCGAGTTCCTCATTGAGCCCCGTGATTTCGGCCTTGGCTCGCTTGAGCGCGGCGGTTTCGACAATGTCCCAATTCCCGTGTCGCCTTGCGAGGACAAACTGGTGTGTACGCACCACATCCAGGATTTCAGGAGCTCCGCACGTCGCAAGCGGGTACGTGCACAGCACGGCAAGACTCTGATTGCCGATGACCTCGTTGAGACCATCTTCATAGTCGCACCAGTGTCCCCAGTCCTTCTTTGATAACCAGGTGGTATCCCCGGTCACTCTCATGCCGGCGTAACCTCTGGCCGATACGCGAGCGAGCTTCTCATACCAAGCGTCTGTCAGTCTCTTGCCGTCAAACGTGCCGCCCGGGAGAAACCAATCGCGGGCCGACACAATTTCCATCCTGGAGTCCGCCAGGTGTCGATCAAGGTCAGGCACCGCGGCTTTCAACGCAGCTGTGGCTTCTTCGATCGTCAAAGGCTCGGCAACAATCCACAGGCAGTACTCCTCCCTTCCCAAACCCGACTTGCAGTATGCGATCAACGAGTCGAGGAGATCTTCTCTCGTCTCATAGAAGAGGCAAAAGTGGGCACCCCAGGCCACCATGTCGCCAACGACGTCGATTCCGGTCTTCCGCATCTCTGTTGTCATTGGGGTCACCTCCAATTTCCAACGTTCCGGTTGCGCAAACCAAAGTTCTACTGCGGCCGCAGCAGCAGTAGCGATTGGCGTTTTGATCATAATGGTGCTCTAGGTCAGTATCGAATTTCGACCCGAGCGGTCAGGAAGGTTAAGCCGACTTCTTGTGGTCCGCCATGAATTTCCTCCTCGGGATCGAAAGCGCCACGAACTTTTTGTTGCTGAGGCACGTCAGTGATGCTGCCAGTTGATCCATGATCTGAGACGCATCGGGCTTTACCACAGGGCGCATTCTCGTCGGCTAAAGTCGTGGGTTGCTCATCGCCGTATCCACCAATGACGATTAGGCGACGACATCCCCTTGTGGCCCATTGCAGTCATTCTGACGCACGAGATAACAAGGCATAACGAGGATATGGCACGCGCCACAGGCAAAGAAGACTCGATCCGGTAGCGACCGACGATCTTCACTCCGTCAGCGACGACATACATGGAGGCCAACTCGCAATCCGATCACGTCAGAATGTCTAATTCGTCGCCTGTTGGCTCTTCGCGACATGTTTCGCCGTAACGCGAGCTTGATTGCTAACGGGGCACGCGGACGTTGCATCACGTGGCCAAGTTTATGGGCACGCGGCTTAGATTAGGTTAGCATCAGTAAGGATGGACAAACCGAGAGCGTTCGAAATGAAAGAGATTTCAACTCGAGCGCTTGTCTGATCCCCTGCGCGGGGGGCGTTGGCGGCTGAAAGCACTAGACCCTGGCGCTGGAGAGAATGAAAACGATAGCGATCCGGCATTTCTAATAATGCGCAGACGGGAATACCCTCCTCAAACACCTCATCGATACTTGGTGGCAGCACGGTAGCTCATCGATCGATCCGACGTTCGTATGCGCAGCCCCTACTTTCGATGTCCAAGAACTCGATCGAGCAGCCCAGCATGCAGGAGTTGCGCCATGCCCTTTCGCTTCATCACAAAGACAATCCACACCTACCTAATCGACTATCCTGTTGCCATCGTCTTGATGGTCGCGCAATTCCGGCTGAAGCTAGGCAAGAGCAGCCCTGTCGCGCTGTGGTTTTCGCTGGTGGCCCGCATCACGGCGCTGCTGCTGCCGACTTTCACGAACCACGCGACGGGGCTCGTCCGGGTCATCCGTTACTGGCTGCATATCTGGGTGGACGGCGCATTGGGTGTGATCTCCATCACCGCCCCCTCCGCTTTCCATTTTACTCGGCTTGACGCCTGGTACTACTGGGTTCTCGCCGCTGCGGTCTTGCTAACGACCTCAGTTCTCGGCGCGCCCGAGGTGAGCGCCGCGCAGCGAGCGAACCTCGACACGCGGACTACCATGTGAGGATCGGTTCGATTCTAGCGCGGGCGTCCCGCTGCAGATTTGATCGCAAGAAATGTGTGTCGCGCCGACCCGGGTTGAATAGATCGTAGCCAGCGACACTACGATCGAGGCGACGTAGGGCCACCTACCGTTTCGATCAGAGCAAGAGCCGCGGCGCGAGTCAGTGTAGATGGGCGGCGCCTACATCCTGCGCGGCGGCGCCTTGCCCCAAGAGGCCGAGCCTTTGGCTTCCGTCGAGACGTCGCTTGCGCCGCTCAGGCGACTGGGTGGCTAGTGGTCACACCATATCGGTGTTGATGGCTAATTCCCGGACCACCGAATTGACGAAGGTTGGTGAACTCCGTCCAGTCCGGCCGGTGCGCCGCCATTCGACTGGACGTGGCCGACGCTAATGGTTCGTCCAAAGAGCGTCAATCTGAGCACTGTTCTTGCCGTGACCCCGATTAGCCGCCGTCGGCCTTTAAGGTGGGGGGTGAGGACGGTGGTTAGTCCATTACCTTACATCCACACCTTTCCAGAATGCGATGTAGCCTTTAATGGTGGCAGCTTCATCGGAGGGCGCGGCGTAATACCATGCTGCATCTTCATTAGTTTTGCCATCGACGACAAGCGAATAGTAATTCGCAAGGCCCTTCCATGGACACCGGCTGGTCGTCGTGCTCTGCCTAAGATATTGCGTATTAACGGAATCGGGCGGGAAGTAGTGGTTGCCTTCGACGACAACGGTCTTGTCCGATTCCGCGATCATTGTCCCGTTCCACGTCGCGACTGCCATTTCTCATTCCTTTCCATGCTATAATCTCGAGCTGATACAATCTGGGCTCGAGCCGTTCGGGCGGCGCCAGATAGCTTGGTCCGCGAACGCGCCGGTCAAACCGGCTTACGTGCTTCCTTTTCCTCGAAGGTGATCCGCCGCGCGCATCGACAGGCACGCGTCCCTACGGACGAACGCGGATGATTGTCTTCCCCTTGCGTCGCTTGGTCCGGTTGAAGGCGGCGACGGCGTCATCGAGAGTCGAGACGGTACCGATGTTCGTCCGCAGTCGTCCGTCCCGCACCCGCTGGACGATTTCACCCAGTTGGACACGATCGGACTCGACAACGAAGTCGACCGCCAGACCATCGGCGGGCCGTGCCTCACTCGGCCCGACGATGGACACCAACGTTCCTCCGGCTCGCACCAGGCGCGCGGACCGCTTCCCGATGTCGCCGCCGATGAGATCGAACACCAAATCGACGCCGCCGACATCTTCCAGGGCGTCGTTCTCGAGGTCGACGAACTCTTGTGCGCCGAAGTCGAGCACCGCCTGACGGTCGGCGGCGCGTCCGGTGCCGATGACGTAGGCGCCCGCCTCGCGCGCGAGCTGGGTCACGATCGACCCGACTGCGCCGGCCGCGCCGTGCGCAATGACGCTCTGCCCCGCTCGAAGGCGGCCGTGCTCGAACAGTCCCTGCCATGCGGTCAGGCCCGAGATCGGCAGGCTCGCGCCCACCGTGAAGTCGACGTCGCCCGGCAACGGCGCTAGGTTGCGTGCCTCGACTGCTACGAACTCCGCCAGGGTGCCGTCGCGATACCAGTCGGTGAGGCCGAATACTATCTGTCCCACCGACAGCCCTGTCGTGCCATAGCCGAGGGCGGTGACTACTCCGGCTAGCTCGTGCCCGGGGATGGACGGTGTTCGGTCGCGATCGAGGCGATCTGTCCAGGTCGAGGGCCACGTCAACTCAGTCCCGACGAATCCGGACGCATGAACCTGAACGACGACGTCGTTTATCGCCGCCTGCGGCTCGGGCCGCTCGACCAGCTTCATTCCGGCCGTTCCCTCGGCCTGGTCCGTCACCACTATCGCTTTCATCGTCCACCTCTTCGAGTGTGGTATGTGGTCATTTTCTGAATTGCTTCAGACCACCGAAATTACGACGCAAAACTCGATCGTCCAATGACCTGTAGTCATGGAATCGATGCCATCGACGCAGCGCGAGAAAGTCAAAGGCGCGGTACAAACATCTGCTTCTTACGCCGAAAGGAGTCGTCAGTGGTGGAAAGTGATGATTTCGAGATGGCGCCGGTGTAGCTCGGCAGGTGATTGAAGTCGGTCATAGATCGGTTCGAGCCCGTGCGGCGCTGATGTCGAGAGCCGTGCGGGAGCACCTCGCCACGGCAAGAGTGCGCACTTTCTTCCGCGAGGACACGCCCGAGCGGAAGTCTCGGCGACCGCGCGCGCCTATCCTCTATTACACGCGGTTATCGAAATCATAGCTTTACGAGTCGATTCCCTGCCAATAACGCTGTCGCGGTGAGCGCGTGTGTGAGGCTGCGGCCGACGGCGTACAGCTCGCGGCAACTAGAATTGCGAGTACAGTCATGGTCGGGGCACTTCGACATCGAGATCGATCACGTCGCAGCAGTCTAGGAGGGAAGATACGACTATGTTTTCAGTGATTTTCGAGGCGCTCCCAAATAAAGGGAAGTTCGATGACTACCTTGACTACGCCAAGATACTGCATCCCGAGCTGCAGCAGGTCGAGGGCTTTGTCGACAACATCCGCTACAAGAGTCTAACCCGCGAGGGCTGGATCCTTTCGCATTCGACCTGGCGAGACGAGAAGTCGCTCGTGCGCTGGCGCACCCACATGCGCCATCACGAGGTCGAGCAGAAGGGTCGCAACGAAATCCTCGCCGACTACCACCTGCGCGTCGGACAGATCACTGCTGACAATCAAGTGCCACCGGGGTTCGCCCTCGCGGAGCAGAGGCTTGAGGAGACCGAAGTCGGAGAGGGAACGACGGTCACGCTGATTAACGCGACTCGCCCCTTGGAGTGGAAGCAGACCAACAACCCGTACGATTGCGCCGAGTGGCTCGGCCTCAATCCGTGGGCCGCCGACACCATGTCCTGGGACATCTTCGAGGCCTTGCTCACGCCCCGCGACCTGATGCTGCTCATATCCTGGAAGGACGCAGCTGCGGCGCAGGTCTACGAGGACACTTCAGCGCTGAATGACAAGACGAGGGTCCGGAAAGTGAGGATCGTGCGCGACTACGGGAAATACGATCGTCGCGAGGCGCCTCAGTATTTCGCAGACGCTAAAGAGACCCTCCACGCCTGACACCGCTCCGTCCGGAAACCCGAGCGGACTGAACCGTGGCTTCACCGTCGACATGCTTGTCGACGCTTATACCCCCTCCCTGGGTCTTTGAAAGAGTGCTTGTTGCCAGCCAGTTCCTGAACAGGGCTCTGGCTGCGCGCGAGCATCGGTTGCTTGAGCGTGCCCACCAACGTGGGCGCGAAGACGAGGACTCAAGCAGTACGATGCACCGGGCACTTGTTGGCGATCTCGATGGTCTTCGACCGCAACTCCTAGCTCACCTCGGTGTCTACGGCGATGGTGCGCGTGAAGCGGTCGATCTTCGTTTCCGGCGAGGCGTCCATCGTGCACCGGCGCAGTCGACCGCTTGGACCTTCTCATGTGCGACGTCGACGCTGACGCGGTCCAGAGAAATGTTCTTGCGATCCGCGTAGATGCGAAGCGTCATCGAAGTGCACGCCCCAAGAGCGATGGAAAGGAAGTCGTAGGGCGTCGGCCCGGAGTCCAAGCCACCCATTTTTTCGAGCTCGTACAGCCGATGCCGGCCCGCCCGGTTCTGAAACCGGCCCTCCCCGGTTTCCACGCACGTGCCATGGATGTCGTCCTCCTAGGGCGTGTCCGCAGCACGTAGCGAGACAGCCGACCCGCCATCGCTAGACCCGCGAACGCGGCGTCCCCCAAATCGGAAAAGCTAGCGGTCTGCCGCGTCCAGGGAGTTGAAGCGCTTGGGGTGCTTCGCCGCCAAGTCTTATTTCGGTGGCGTTCTCGATGCCGACGGTCTCGTCGCGCGGGGCGTACGTGATGAGAAGATGTTTTCGCAGCGATGCGATGTCGTGCGACAGCGGCTCGCAACACACGTCCTAAAGCCAGAATTGCCTGTTGATCTTGAACATGCGTTGTCCGATGCGCACGTCTGCAGCAACGTCGCCCTCAATTTTCGAAAGGTCGGAGGACGACACGAGCTTCAACACGTGGCTGGCGTCTGCGGGTGCACCGATCGTCACGACGGCACGGGTCTCTATAATTTGCTTTGACGCCGACAGCCCTGCGGCCCCGCCGAGTGAGTGTCCGATGAGTACGAAGGCGCCTCGAAGCGAGGCGCATGTAGTAGGTTGCAGAAGCGAGGTCCACCACGTTCGACGAGCAGTTGGTCGACGAGAACTCGCCCTCGCTGAACCGAGGCCAGTGTAGTCGAAACGCAATACTGCGATGCTGACACGGCGAGCTCGGCGGCAATCCGCCGAACGGGGGCCAAGTCCTTCGAGCACGTGAAGCAATGAGCAAAGAGGGCGTAGGCGCGGACCGGTCCATTGGGCAGGTCGAGCCGCGCGGAGAGGCTCGCGCCTGAATGGCCGGGGAAGTTCAGTCGTAAGGGTTGTGAGGTCATTGCGCCATCCGCGCCGATTCTGTTTCTTTACCATCAAGGCAAAGCGGGGCACTGGCTTCTCTCGCTGTGTCCCGTCATTCCCCGGGCATTTTCTAGTAAGGCGGCTCCCGGTATGTTCTCCGCGCACTTGCGGCTTCCGCCCACCAGGCTAAGTCTCCAAGGAATAGCAGCAGCGCGGCCTCCAGCGAGCTGCCCGTCGCACATCGAAAAGCCCAGACGCCCAAGACTTTTTCCTTGTGCATCTAGGCTTTGGCGTTAGGCCGGCATCACATGAACGCCCCCTCGGAGATGGTCGATGCGACCGGATAGAGTTCAGAGCGAGCCGGCCGGAGTAACGACGGGAAAGTCCTTCTCGGGATCGAACACGTTGTTGAAAAAGTTCGTCAGAGAGTACATGGCCACCAGCGCGACGATCTCCATGACGTTCGCGTCCGTGTAGCCGGCATCGCGGACTGCTTTCAGATCGACGTCACTGACATTGCCTCGAGCCTCGATGACCTTGCGCGCAAACTGGACGGCGGCGTCCCGCTTCGGGTCGGTGGCATGACCCTTCCGAGCGAGAACGATTTCATCAGCCGGCAGCTTTGCCATATGCTCGGCCGTAAAGCTGTGAACCGTTAGGCAATAGTTGCAGCCGTTCACTTCGGAGACAGCGAGGCCGATGCTGTCACGGGTCTTCACGTCGAGCGCCTTGCTCAAGGAGCCGAGCAGGTTGGCCCAGGCGTTGAACGCGATCGGGCTCTGCGCGAACGTCGCCAGCATATTCGGGGTGAACCCAATGTTCTTGGTGAACGCATCGAGAGTCGGCCTGGAATCGGCCGGCACCTGTTCCGAGCTTAGAGCTGCGGTTCTTGGCATCGTAGTCTCCGTAACTAATAATCACACGAAATCCAACACATCGGCCACCGGACGGCGCGGCTTCTGCGGCCAATTTCCCCGACGCTCCGCCCCTACGGACAACAACATGACCGGTACTTCGTCCTTGGTTAGTCCGAACTCGCGGTGCACCGCTTCGGCATCAAAACCGATCATCGGTGTCGAACCAAGACCCAGCGAACGGGCCGCATAGATCATCGCCGCCGCACCGAAGGTCCCGGTGCGTACTGCCTCGTCGCGCTGGCGCTGCGGGTATTCCATGTACAGATCGCGAGCCGGGATTTCCCATTCCGGCACCATCTCTGGCGGCATGATGCCCGCTTCGACCAGCGGCGCCAGACGCTCTGGTACTACGCTAGAATCGGCCAATTGGCCGCAGACGATGAAGGTGACGGCCGCTTCGGTGATCGCGGGCTGACTCCAAGCGATCGGACTCAGCCGAGCCTTGGCTTCCGGCGTGCGCACGGCGATGAAGCGCCAGTTCTGCAAGTGGAAGGACGTCGGCGCGGTGGTGCCGATTCGCACCAGCTCGCGGATTTCGTCGTCGCTCAAGGTGGCAGCCGGGTCGTAATACTTAACGGCGCTTCGGCTCAGGATACATTCGATGACGGCGTTGGTCATGGTGATCCCGTTAGTTATAGCGATTCCGTTAGTCATGGTGGTACCGTTAGTCATGGTGCTTCCTATGCGGGCTGGAAATGTTGTGGGAAAGGGCCGCTCGACACCTCGTGCCAGAGGCATGGGTAGTTTCCCAGGTTACCCCCGACGGGTCTGATAGGACGTGGTCGGACGATCCGTATGGCGTCGGTCACCCGCGCTCGCTGCCTGGTTCGTCACAACGATTGCCTTCATCGTCCATCTGTTTTTGTGCGATGGGCCGTCATCTTCCGAATTCCTTTGCACACGAACGAAAATATTGCGGCGAAACTCGATAGACCAATGACCTTTGGTTATGGAATCGATGCCATCGGGCGGCGCGCGAAATCAACGTGGATGTACCAACAGCGCTAGCAGCCTTCCCTTGTGGCAACCGCGAAGTTAGGTAAGAGGGACGAGGACGTGGTGTGAGCTTTCGCCGATCCGACGATGGACGACACAACAACCAGTGTGCGCGGGAAACTGGCAGGAACAGACATGGTCGGTTCCAACCTAAGCCGCTTGATTAGCTTCAACCTATGCCGCTCGAGATCGGGCAACGCATCTCTCAAACCAAGAGAGATGTCTGCGGGGAAAGTGGGTGGCATCGTCCTGGGGTCTCGATGGAGCGCATCAAGCGGAGCAGTAGCATGACTTACGCAAATTCTGAGCTCTATCTCGGCAGCGCACCTATCAGAAACACGCGAGTCCAGTTCGCGGAGATGTCCTCTGGCCGACATCATTCGTCGAATGCAGACGCATCCTCAACCTGAGATCTCGCAAGTTGGCGAACCTTGTTGAGGATGTCGGATGGTTCTTGGCGGATCGTAAAATCGGGCTCGACGAAGGCGCCCCTAACGACGCCGGCTTGATCGACCACGAAAGTCGCCGGGATTGGCAGCATCCAATCGGTCGACCCATGACGCCGCCCGAGGTCGTAACCTTGCCTTGCGTAGTGCGCCTTGGTTTCGTCAGGTATACGAAATAGGACGCCGTAAGATATAGCCACAGCATGGTCGACGTCCGCGAGAACCGTCAGGTCAAGGTTCAACTGCCTTTTCAGCTGCCTCGGCAAATCACCGGTCTCGGGCGACAGCACAACAAGGTTCGCCTTTAGACTGTCAAACTCAGCCTTGACCGCCTGCAGAGCGCGAAGCTCTGCATTACAGAATGGGCACCATCCACCACGATAGAAGCTCACTACAAGCGGTCCTTCACCGCGAAGCTGTTCGGACGAATGAAGCCGTCCATGCACATCAGGCAGGAGAAAATCTGGCGCCGTATCGCCAACCTGCAATGCGCCTGACGCGACATCAGTCTTGCGAAGCCAATCGACGAGATGCTTGTACGCCTCCCGGTCCGTGTCACTGAACCCGGCCAAAAGCTTGCTACGGACCTGATTGAGGGCCTTGGTTAAATTAAATTCGATGTTCATCTGCACGCCGGACATCTCAAGAAATGGGCCATGCGAGTCGCGCGGACATACCGCTCGCTTCGAGGTGGCCGCGATGCTCGGTTTGGAGAGGCGATCCCGCGCGAAGAGACCGGTCGCGCAGCCGCGCAACCTTTACGAAGGCGTCAAGCGCGGGTGAGTAGCGGCGGCCCTGCACGGCGAGAAGCCGGACCTCTCGCCATACCGGATCGCCCTCGATCGGAAGAGCCTTTAGGGAGGGTAACCGGGGCATATGCTCCGGGGCGAGGACGATTCCGAACCCCGCGGCCGCCAAATGTTGCAGGTGCAGGTCCCGGCTGCTGCGATGATGGAAATGCGGCAGCGCGTCGGGAAAGCAGAGACGGTGAAATTTCGGAGCTACGTCACAGTTGAAGCGATCCAGAATAGTGGCTTCGCGAAGCGCCTCCATTCCGATCACCGGAAGCCCTGCGAGTTCATGCGACGGGGCGAGCACTGCGATATAACGCTCTTCGAACAGCGCCCAATCGTCGATTCGGTCTGGCTTATCGTCGAGATCACCGACGAAGGCGAAATTTACTTCGCCCTCTAACAGAAGCTCAACTAGGCGGCTTGGTGGCTCTTCTCGAAGCTCGACATGGAGGCCAGGGACGACTTTGCGAATCTCAGCGATAGGCTCAAGAACGAGTGAAGCGGAAATGGACGGGGCGAGACCGATAGTTAATGGAGCTACTTCCTTTTGCCGAAACTCACGCGCTCGGCGTCGAACCGCCTCCGTCGATGCAAGTGCGCGCTCGAGCATAGGAAGGATCGTCTTCCCCAAATCAGTGAGATGAGTGAGCTGATGCTCTCGGTAGATAAGCTGACCCCCGAGCTCCTGCTCGAGCTTCTGCACGCCTTTGGTTAACGCCGGTTGCCTGACGTTGCACATCTCGGCAGCACGCGTGAAGTTCAGCGCGCTTGATGGAGCTCCATTGGATGTTCGCCGCAAACTATTCTTGCCACTCTTGAGCACGTGTCATGGCAATGCAACAACACGCGGCGCGCAAAGGCGCTATATCCTAAAGCCACGTTGCCACTACTGCCGGCGCGATGAAACCCCGTGTCGGACGTCGCTGGACTATCGGACACGCTTTTTGGAATCCAGAGCTGACCACCGCTGAGGATCAGTGTGCAAGCCGTGCGCGAATCTTGCTAAGGACAGGAAAGAGCTCGGTTGGGTCGCAGCGTCGGGTGTAGTCGGCGCTGATATCGGCGTACTCAACGATCCCTTCGGGGCCTATTACGTACCGACCTGGCATGGTCAGTGTCCAGCTCGACTCGCCATTCACGGCGGCGAGGTCGAGACCACATTCTATTTCGGCTGCGCGCAACTGCCGGGATAGCTTCCAACGCAGGCCGAACGCCCGAGCGACCTTTCCGCCGCAGTCGACGAGGCTGGGGAACGATAAGCCGTTCACTCGCTCAGTAGAGCGGCTCTCGTTCGCGGACTGCTGAGAAACCGCGATGATCGACGCACCCGATGAGCGAAGTTCCCGTGCGACAGCCTGGATCGCGTGCAAATCGAGCTTGCAATAGGGGCACCATCCTCCCCTATAAAAGATAATGAGAACTGGGCCACCGTTTAAAACGGCGTAAGATGAAATCGTTTTGCCATCTGGATCGCGCAGCCGGAATTCGGGAGCATAGTCTCCCGCATGAATGGCTCTTTCGGCGATGCCCGAGGAGACCAAGTCGTCGATGGCTTCCTGGCGGACGCGCCTGCTACGCGGGGGAGTGTTTTCATAACACTTGTCCCTAAGCGCATCGAGCTCATCTTGGAGTAACATTGCGGTCATCCTCACCGTATTCGGCAGGTTCCCTATCGACATTGGGGTGGTGGCAGTCTGGCGGTAGTGCCTAAATGCAAATTTGACATATTCTCGCACGACATGAGCAGGCTCCATCGGACAGCGCCGATCTTAGTCTCGTGCCAGCCACGGATTGTACGGAACCTCAGACCCTGCGAGTATGATAGGCTGCCGCGCCCCAAGTGCAATTATCGATTTCCGAGAGACGCTCAATCCGGATCGATATAAGGGATCTGGAGTTCAGCCAAATCATCCTCATAGCTGGCCTGAGTGTTTGCGTTGCGGCCGGAGGTAGTGGCGTCCTCGCGTGTACGAATATCCGCACTAATGCCGAGAATTTCACCAACGGGGCAGAGGTTTGCAGCCTTCAGCAAGAATGCGCGCTGTTGCGCATCGAGTTCTCCCTCTAGCACGAGAGTGCGCTCAAACGAACTTCTTTCGCCCTGGGCGCTATGATGGAAGCTGACGCCCACTTCCACCCTCTCCAGCGGAAATTTCTGGCGCCGATCTTGAAAACGAACGGTCATAGCGGTGCATGCAGCAAGAGATGCGCTGAGAAGGTCGTAAGGATTGGGACCAGGTGATATATGGCCGACGCCATCCGGACCGCCGATAGGAAACTGAGATGCGTCGACATGACCAACCAGCGCGCCATGTTTGGTGGGGTCATTTGCGACGACAACTTCGCGGATCTTGGGCGCCTTGTCCTGTGGTGTCATAGAGTGTCCTTCCATTGTGGCGAGCGCGTCAAGCAAAGCGGCGCCGTCAGCCGCCGTATCGTTCTGTCTTGATCACCGCGGCTTCCAACCCTGCCATTAGTGCGCCATCGGCCGCGATATTGACGAAGTGGTTTGATCCGCAGACAAATACATGCGCAGGCATGCGAGGGAGTCGGGCAACCAATTTGGCGACCATTGCGCCGTCGATGCGTCGCGCAAAGTCACAGGCGCGCTCTGGGGGCTCTCGAGTAATCGCCAGCGCCAACGTGAACTTCGGGTCAGCCATTTCCAATGAGAGCAGCTCATCGGCGAACAACACGTCGCGCCGTGTCCGAGATGACAAGAGCAGCGCTGTCGGCGCAGTCTGTGCCAGGGCGCGGCGTTGTCGGACCATCGCCATCAGCGGCACGACGCCAGCTCCCGCCCCAATCAACAGTACCGGTGCGGTTACACGTTCAGGCCACAGGAAGTGGCCGCCGAGTGGGCCTCGCAGTTCGATTTCGTCGCCGACAGCCGCAATGTCATGGAAAAACAGAGAGACTTCGCCGTCCGGGAGGCGTTCGATGGCAAGCTCAATGACATTCGATGCACTCGGTGAGGAGGCGATTGAATAACTACGCATCGCAACGTAGCCGTCTGGAGCGGTCAGTCGCACATCCACGTGTTGACCCGCAATATGTGCAAATGGTTCGCTGAGGCGCAGGAAGTAGCTCTTGATGCTTGGCGTCTGCTGAATGATCTCGACGATGGCGCACGTCTGCCAAGGCGCCGATCGCGCGCCACCCTCAGTCATTGGTGTACCGCTGCTCGCGCCACGGATCACCATATTTGTGATATCCGCGCAACTCCCAGAAGCCCGCCTCGTCGCGTTCGGTAAATTGGAGCCCGTTTACCCACTTGGCAGACTTCCAAAAATACAGGTGTGGGACGAGGAGTCGTGCTGGGCCACCATGGTCGCGCGGAATCGGTTGACCCTCGTAGTTCAGAGCGATCATGGCCTTTCCGGTGGCAAGGTCTGCAAAGGGGACATTCGTAGAGTAGCCATCGTAGCAGTGTGCGAGCACGAAATCAGTGGGACCCTCCACGCCGGCATCGGCAAGGATGTCATCCACGATCACGCCCTCCCAGGCGGTGTTAAGTTTTGACCACGATGTGACGCAATGAATGTCTCTCGTCATCTTGGTCTTGGGAAGCGCGTTGAACTCGCTCCAGTTCCAAACCTTAACAGGCCTCGGCCCGATCTTGAGGGTGAACTTCCAATCCGCTGTTTGGACACGCGGAGTCGGCCCCGCTGTCAGGACAGGGAAGTGCTCGACAAGGTGTTGGCCTGGCGGAATTCGATCGGACTGGTCTCCTTCCGAATTTCGGCCGGTAAAGCCTCTCGTGACCATGGCGGCCTCCTTTGCAGTGTTGTTGGTCGCTCAGCCGATACGGCTCGCTTTTTGAGTCTACGGTTCGACACGAAGTGCGCCTGATAGTCCGCGTCAAAAACGCAGCTCGTTGAGAGCGACTCCATCGGATCGCACGTGTCAGTCGGACGAAAGCGCAATGAGCGGCGCAGCCGCCGCAATTCGGCGAGCAATTCACGCTCAGTGGGCTCCATGCTGTCGATTTCCGGTTCTACGGATTTGATGGCGCTGCTCCTCATGTACGGCTGACGCGTCGCGCGGTCTATTACTTTCCAATCAACCGCGGCGAGGCGACGCCACATCGTCCGAGTTATTGATCCAACCAGCATGTACGCGCGCGTAGGTCGATAGCAGCGCAAGGTAAGTCTTGGAATTCATGGGAGATCTCAGCGCCGCATCTACCCCAGTCAGTGCGTTTGGTAATTAAGTTCGGCGACCACTCGGGTAAAGCTATCATTTCCATAACCGGTAGGAATGCTCCGTGAAGTCAGCGTCGAAGCTCCCCGATGAGGAAATCCGTGAACGCACGCGCAGCGGGCTTAATGGTCTTTCCACTCACGAACAATGCATTGACTTCCATCGAGCCGAAGTCCCAGTCGGACAGAATACGAACGAGCGCACCGCTTTCCAACTCAGCCTTTGCACTGATGAGGCTTGAGGCGACGATCCCCAACCCAGCCTTCGCGCCGGCGATGGCGCCTTCAGTGATTGTCACCGCCAACTGACTTTGCACACGGACCGACGCGACACGCCCGTCCTTGCGGAACGAGAATGTCGGTGAGAGATGGGCAGGGCCGATGATCATCGCATGGTGTGCAAGATCCGACGGCATCAGCGGCGTGCCATGCTCTTCGAGGTAGAGGGGGGCGGCTGCAAGAATGCGCGGAACGTCGATCACCTTCCTCGCGGTGGCGCTTGAGTCAGGCAGGCTTCCGAAGCGGAAGGCGACGTCAATGCCCTCAGCGACCAAATCCTGATACCGATCGTTAGACAGCAATTCGACACGAAGCGCGGGATAGGCTGACAAAAATTTCGACAGCCTGGGAGTGATCTCTCGGAGCACGAAACTCGATGAGGTTCCGACGCGAAGCACCCCTCGCAATTCTCCGGTGCCGCGAGCTTCGTGATCGGCCTCCTCAAGCGAGGCCAGGATCGCCTCTACACGCATCAAGTAGGTTGCTCCAGCGTCCGTCAGCGTGACCGCTCGGGTTGTTCGGCTGAAGAGTGCCGCGCCGACGTCGGCTTCCAACGCGGCGATAAGGCGAGAGGCCGAGGGCTGAGAGAGACCGAGTTCGCGACCGGCGCTCGAAAAACTCCCCAGGCGGCCTGCGCGGGCAAACAGTTTCAGCGCTGTAAGTCGGTCGTTCATCTGTGGGCGCTGTCCGGCACCCCAGTTTCGGCGACGCGCGTCACGCTCTCGGCGCCGGCAAGGGCAGCGCGCTCGGCCACGCTGAAAAGACTGCCGCCCTCCTCCCTGGCCTGCATCAGAGCAAGCTTCTCGACCTTCACCCCCTTCTTGATGAGGTCGTGGGTGCGCATGTCGAGACAATAGGCACAGTTCTTGATCTGCGAGACCTGCAAATAGATTAGCTCCACCAGTTCACTCGGCAGACCGCTCCGCATGTCATAGCCATAGACGCCGCCGAGCGCCTTGGCCCCGTGGAGAACGATCTGGTTGCGATCGAGCCTCTTGGTCATAATTCTGATCCGTTCGATCTTACTTCACAGGGGGCGGTGAGCGCCTTCGTAGGAGTCGACGACGAAGACTGCGAGCGACTTCGGCGGCTTGGTCTTGCTCGCGTTTCGGCTGATCGAATGGGTTGAGTTCGGCGGTTCGCCGGCCTTGTAGATGCGGGTCTCGCCGTCATTCACCTTCGATTTTGATCTCGCCCGAGATCAATAGGACTAGATGAAAGCGGACTTTGCATGTGTGTGCAGCACGGAGGCCGCGCGCGGTGCACTCGGCTTCCAGGGTGACGAGCGATTTGCCGGGAATGTTCGGAATTGCTCGAATTTGGGCGCGACTGTTTCGGCCTTGCCGTTATGCGCCAGGGCAAACCCGGCAATAGCAAAGGCGAAGGCAGCGCTGGCAGCAATGATTATGGTGCCGACGCTCATTGGCTTTCTCCTTCCGTCCGGCCATAGATGCGCCATGTTGGGCCAGAAAAAAGTACCAAGAACGCGAATAAATCCTGTACTATGGGCCATGAACAAGCGGCTTCAGCTGAAGGTCGACCGTGCGGCAAGGCTACCTCTGGCGGAGCAGATCCGAAGAGGGCTGACCGCGGCCATCGAGGGCGGAGTGCTGGAGGCCGGCGCGCGCTTGCCGTCATGGCAGGATCTCGCCGCCCAACTCGGTGTCGCGCGAGGTACGGTGCGGACCGCATACGAGAAGTTGGCCGCCGCCCAGTTGATCGAGGCCTCGCGAGCCGCTGGCACCCGCGTCGCCCAACGGCCTCGGGCTCTCGTCAGAAGTGAGCAGCCGCCGGACGCAGGCTCGTTCATGGAGATCTATCGGGAGATGACGCGGGGACCTGCGCACTTCCAGATGGGCGTCCCGGCGACCGAGAGCTTTCCGGCGACGCTGTTCGCGCGAATTCGGGCGCACGCAGTTCGTGCCGAGGCGAGTGTTCCCCTTCTCTATCCCGATCCGCGCGGCGAGCTCGAACTGAGGCAGGAAATCGCAGGCTATCTTGCTGTCGCCCGGGGCATCATCTGCTTGCCATCGCAGGTCATTATCACCGGGGGCTTTGGTGCAGGGCTCGGCCTGGCGCTCAGCGTTCTGGGCCTGGCCGGGCAAACGGCCTGGATCGAAAACCCGGGCTTCCCCTGGACCAGAAAGGGACTTGAGCTCGCCCGCCTGTCCCTTGCTCCGATCCCGGTTGATGCCGACGGTATCGATATCAATCATGGCTTGCGCTACCATCCTGACGCCAAGCTCATACTCGTGACACCGGGTCAGCAGGCGCCTCTCGGTTCCACCTTGTCACTTGAACGGCGCCTTCGCTTGCTCGAATGGGCAGCCGCACACCAGGTTTGGGTGATCGAGGACGATTATTTGAGCGAGCTACAGCTGTCGGGCAGGGCCGCGCCTGCGCTCGCGTCGCTCGACCGGGATGGACGCGTCATCCACATTGGCTCCTTCAGCAAGACGATCAGCCCGACCATTCGGCTGGGCTTTCTGATCGCGCCGCTCGAACTCGCCTCCCGGTTCGCTGACGTAGCGGCGTGTCTCGCGCCGGCGCCATGCCCTGCGGTGCAACTCGCCACCGCCGAGTTCATGCGCGAGGGCCACTACATACGCCATCTCCGCCGCACGAAACGCGCCTATGCCACAAAGCGGAAGGCGTTGTTGGACTGCCTTCAGACAGCCATGGGCGCCGATCAGGTTGCTGCGTCCGGCCTGGCCGTACTGCTGAAACTTCCCAAGGGAACTTCGGACATAGCCGTGGTTCGCGAAGTCTCGGCGTGCGGCATGGCTCCGTCGCCGCTTTCAGCCTGGTATGTATCGGCCGACAACGCCGAGTCCGGGCTTCTGCTTGGCGTCGCGACCGCGCCGACGAAACACTTGGCTCGCTCCTGCGATCGGCTGTTCGAGGTAATCCGTCGGTTCAGCTGAGAGGTTCGAGGCCAAAGCGGCTCCTGCTAGGCCAGCAAGCTTTAAACGCTCGCTCCTGAGCGTTCTTCGAACGCCTTGGCGCGCGAATGACCAATCCGCCCACGGAGGCGCTAGATCGTGAAAAATGCGTTTGAGTTATTCATGCGGATCATGAATGCCCACAGTGCCCGGGGCGCTTCTTGCCGTTCTCGTGCGCGATGTACGAACATCTCTCGAGGCTCACCGCGCAAATTTCGCGGCACCGGCTGTGCAAGCCGCGACGGCGTTCATTGCCGATTCAGCGACTGAACGCGGCTTAGAAGTCTCTGCAGAAAAGAAACGTCGGTCTCGAGGTGTGATGTGGCTCGTGGCATTCCTCGCTACGGCATCATGCCGGGCCGTGAGCGGCAATAACGATTGTCTATCGACTCTATGGCGAGAGGTGATTTCCCTCGCCGGCATTGCAAGGTCACTCTCCAAGAGCATGGTCCAATCAATCTCGGGATCAGGCACCGCGATGGCGCTCCGCCAGCTACGAGTGTTGATTGAACGATACAAATGGCCTGAAAGAGAAAGACGCTGATGTCCCAAGAAGCGTACGACATTGTCATTGTTGGCGCGGGCGCGGCCGGCTGCGTTGTTGCAAGTTATCTCGCCGTACACACCGATGCTTCGATCGCGCTGATCGAAGCGGGCGAAACGGATCGCGATCCATTCATCCACATTCCTGCCGGCTTCGCCAAAATACTGGCCCAAGATCGGCATGTCTGGAAATACGAGACGATTCCCCAGCACGGCACCAAGCGAGCATATCGCTCAGGCAAGGTGCTCGGCGGCGGCTCGTCCATCAACGCGATGGCCTACGTCCGTGGTCAGATACGCGACTACGTCGCGTGGCAGGACGCGGTCGGCGACACCGGCAAATGGTCGTATGAAGATCTGCTTCCCGTCTTCATGGCGCAGGAACACAACGACACCTTCCACGACGAATATCACGGTATCAATGGTGGTCTGGCGGTTCAGTTGCCCAAAGGCATCAACGAGCTGAACCAATATTGCCTCAAGGCCTTCCAGGAATATGGGATTCCCTACAATCCCGACTACAACGGCAAGACACAGATCGGCGTCTCACCGGTGCAATCTACGGTCGGAAATCAGCGGCGGTGCAGCGCGGTCGATGCGTATCTGCGTCCGCACCTCGCCTCGCGCCGCGTCACCCTTCTCACCGGCAAGACCGTTGTTCGCATCCTCATCGAGAACAAGCGGGCCGTTGGCGTCGAGTTCATGGACAAGGGCCTGAAGAGGATCGCAGCCGGCGAGGTTGTGCTGTCGGCCGGCAGCGTCCATAGCCCGAAGATCCTCATGCACTCGGGCGTCGGGCCCGCCGAGCAGCTTCGCGAGCATGGCATCGCGGTGATCGTCGACTCTCCCGAGGTGGGCGAAAATCTCCAGGACCACCCGATGGCACCGGTCCGTGCCTATGTGAAGGGCGATCTTGGCTATCAGGCCGCCGCGCACGGCCTCGGTAGCGTGAAGGCGGGCCTGCGCTATTTTGTGACGAAGGATGGTCCGGCGGCAGGCAACGGCATCGAGACGGTTTCCCACTGGAATCCGTCTGACTTTACCGCCGAACCCACGATCCAATGCTATCACGCTCCGATTATCGCGAACCAGGAACTCAGCCCGACGGGTGACCGCTCCGGCATCACCTTCGAGCTCGTAGTGCTTCAGCCCAAGAGCCGTGGCTGGGTGCGGTTGGCCGACAGCGACCCGACGTCGATGCCCCTCATCAACCCGAATTTCATCGGCGAGGAGGAAGACTTGAGGGCCGTGGTGGAATCGGTGCGCGCGATTCGCAAGGTTATGGCGCAGGAATCGTTGGCGCCGGTAATCGAGGAAGAGATGGAGCCCGGGCCGGGCATCCAGTCGGACACCGAGATCGGCGCATGGGTGAAGCGCGCCGTGACGACGATGTGGCACCCCGTAGGCACATGCCGGATGGGCCAGGATCCGCGAGCGGTCGTTGACGCGAGGCTTAGGGTCCGCGGAGTCGACGGCCTTCGGGTGATTGACGCCTCGATCATGCCGAACATCACCAGCGGCAACACCAACGCCCCGACCCAGGCGCTCGCGCGTCACGCCACGGCGATGGTGGTCGAGGATCTGAAGCGGACCTAGGGAGCTCTGGCGCAAGTCGACTCGCCCGACGTAGATAGTCATCGAATGCCGAACTGACCATGTCGCATCAACGTCAAAGGCCAGAGTTCTTGCGAACGTGCAGAAACTACTTGTTCAGAGCCATCCCCCGCGAACATCAAAACTGTATCAACTCTGAAGGAGGGGATCAAAATGAGTATAGAGGCCGCGAGAAAACGCCGCCAGGCACCACTCGACACACCGAGCAATCTCGGCTCCAATGCCACCAAGGATATTTCGGCCGCCCTCACCGTGCTTCTGGCAGACGTGTTCGCGCTTTACGTCAAGACCAAAAACTTCCATTGGCACATTTCAGGTCCGCATTTCCGGGATTATCACCTCCTTCTTGATGAGCAGGCCGCGCAGATTTTCACGATGACCGACGACATCGCGGAAAGAGCCCGCAAGGTCGGCGGCAGCACGATCCGCTCGATCGGCCACATCGCCAGAGTGAAGCATATCGAGGACAATGATGCCGATTTCGTCACGCCGGAGGACATGCTGGCCGAGCTGAAAGAAGACAACTTGGCGCTCACCCAGCGCATGCGGCAGACACGCAATGTCTGCGACGAGCATGGCGATGTTGCCACAGCGAGCCTGATTGAAAATTGGATCGACGAGGCGGAACGTCGCACATGGTTCCTGTTCGAGGTGACCAGGAGAGCTTAATCCAGAGCGCACGGCCCCCGCGAGGTTCCGGGTGACAGCATGCGCTCAGCAAAGTCCCCCTCTTGGGCTTTGACGTCCGCCTCGTTCGCTTGGATTGGTATTTTGTTGGCGGCTGCGGAACGTTCTCTCTATCGACGCGGCCGTCCAGCACGATGCACAGCTCGAACGATTTGGGCCTACCACCTTTGCCGACTCCTTGTCCCGCTAGTTGGCCCGTTAATCTGCGATTGGCTCATGACGGGTCAAAGTGGCCAATGACCGCCACCGGAAGAAGCCCCTATCGTTCAGCTTGGGTATTGAAATGCAAGATGTTCGGAATACTGGATGCCGGAAATGACCATTGATCTGGCGATTGCCATGGCGCAGGCTGCAGAATACCTGAAGGCCTCCGGCCAAACTGAGAAGGCATTAGCCGCCGGACGACACTCGCCGGGCTTCTGTCTGCCCGACCAAGACGGCGTAAAGACGTCATCGGCATCGATACTGCGCCGCGGTCCGCTTCTTTTGATCTTTTACAGTGGCAATTGGAGCCCGGGTTGCAATCCCAGCTTAAGGGCGCTCGAAGAAGTCCGCCCGTTAATCGAGGCACGTGGAGCTTCGCTGGTCGCCATCTCGCCGCAGACAGTTGAGGAAAATGCAAGAACCCGAAGGACCGCGCAGGTAACGCTACCAATCTTGTGCGACAAAGGTAGCAAGATCGCGCTGCAGTTCGGCGTTCGTTGGCGCATTCCCGAGCTTCTCAAGAAATCGCATCTGAAGAGCGGAATCGATCTGCCAAGCCTTCACGGGGAGGATAGTTGGACGCTTCCGATGCCGGCACGGTTCGTTATCGATCAAAGCGGGGTCATTGCCTACTCGGAAGTCGATCCGGATCAAACTCACCGGTCGAACCCATCGGATATTCTTCCGGTCCTGGATCGCCTCTGGAACGCACGCGGTGCGTAGTCGACGCGACCAAGCTCCGTGACGAGCAACTTGCGAGGCACTCGAAGAGTACAGAGGCCCGGCCGAGAAGCGCGCGTGGTTTCTGAGCGAGGCGGCTCCGCCGCGCTGACAATCGACGGATACGCTAAGCCGAAAGTCCAAAACACGATGCCGCGAGTCCGAAGTTGCAGCGTGTGCGCTAGGACTCACGGCCGTTCGGATCCAGAGTGAGCGCTGGTCTAGGCGGACGTTTGCCGACGCGCGGGCACGGACAATGCGATCAGCGCACGCATTTCGACCGCCCTCAGAGAATGGAGTGGATGCCTGACTTGAGCGATACAAATGCATTGCAGGGACTCCCAGGCGCGTTGAGGCCGGCGGCCGAGGCGTCAGCGACCTCCCGCGAAACGGAATTCGATGTCGACCTATTCGTGATCGGGGGCGGTTCAGGAGGCGTCCGCGCTGCGCGCGTGGCGTCCGGACATGGCGCGAAAGTGATGCTCGCCGAGGAGTACCGGCTCGGAGGGACGTGTGTCATCCGCGGCTGCGTGCCGAAGAAGCTGTTTGTCTACGCGAGCCGTTTCCGCGACACGTTCGACGAGGCTGCGGAATTCGGCTGGCGCTTGTCGATCCCGCATTTCGACTGGCCGTCATTGGTCGCCGCGAAGGACCGCGAGATCACACGCCTGGAAGAGCTCTACGCCGCCGGTCAAGAAAGTGCAGGCGTCGAGGTCTTGAGGTCTCGCGCTGTGCTCGAAGATGCGCATACGGTGCGGCTCCTCAAAAACGGCCGACGCGTGCGGGCGCGCACGATCCTGATTGCAACAGGCGCACGGCCCGAACTGCCTCCCTTCGACGGCATCGAGCTCGGCATCACCTCGGATGACATCTTTGACTTGAAGACATTCCCGAAAAAGCTTGTCATAGGCGGCGCCGGATACATCGCGATGGAGTTCGCTGGCCTGTTTGCCGCACTCGGAAGCGACGTTACAGTCGTCTGCCGCGGAAGCAATGTGCTCCGCGGCTTTGACGAGGACGTGCGCCAGGCGGTCGCCGGATCCTACACGAACCGTGGCATTAAGCTGATGGTTGGCGACAGCATCCGCCGCCTTGAACGACGGGACGGGCACGTCGGCGGTGGCGACCATGCAGGAAGGATCCACGTTACGACCGAACAGGGCGGGAGGCTCGTGGCCGACCAAGTGCTGCTCGCCTTTGGCCGCACCCCGAACACGACCTCGCTCGGGCTCGACTGCGCCGGGGTCAAGACTGGGGTAGACGGCGCAATCGTTTCCGACGCGAACTCCCGCACGAATATCCCAAGCATCTACGCCGTGGGTGACGTGTCGAACCAGTTCAACCTAACGCCTGTCGCGATTCGCGAAGCCCACGCGTTCGCCGACAGCGTGTTCGGCAAGAAAGCTTGGCACGTCGACTATTCCAATGTACCGACCGCGGTCTTCTCCAGCCCGGAGATCGGCACCGTTGGCCTGACGGAGCTGGAAGCCAGAGCGCAATACCCCGCCGTCGACGTCTATAAGGCCCGCTTCCGCCCGCTGAAGGCGGCCGTGACGGGCGATTGCGAGGCCTCACTTCTGAAGGTTATTGTGGATTGCGAGTCTGACCGAATCCTCGGGATCCATATCTTCGCTCAAGAGGCCAGCGAGATGATCCAGGTGCTCGCCATAGCCGTCGGCAGCGGAGCCACCATGAAAGACTTGACGTCGGTAATGGCCGTACACCCGACAATCGGCGAGGAGATCGTCGCGATGCAGACGCCGACGGTGCGTTACGACCGGCGCGACGCCTCGACACAACTCCTCCCAAGTGCCGCCGTTTGACGCGAACGGCGCTGCTCAGAAGGGCCCGTTCGGAAGGCCGCGGGCCGTCGACCCGTTCACTAGATGCTGTAGGCTTCAAGCTGCCGGGAATGAAATCGATAACGTCACGCCACTTCCGAAGCGGCGAGAGCGCCGCCAGCGTTGCGCCGGCCGCCTGAACCAACCGCTCGTCAACCCGGCGCGTGCTGCCCTTGCGTGCGAGCAGTCCGAAATCCTGAAGGTGAGCGCGATGATCCGCTTCTATTTCCACCCGACGCCCAATCCAGCCAAGGTCGCCCTGTTCTTGGAGGAGTCCGGGCTAACGTATGAGCTGGTGCCGGTCGACACGAGCAAGGACGAGCAACACCAGCCCTCATTTCGCGCCGTCAATCCCAACGGCAAGGTGCCCGCCATCGTCGACACCGATGGTCCGAGCGGCAAAGAAGTGCGGGTTTTCGACTCCAGCGCCATTCTGCTGTATCTCGCCGAGAAAACAGGCCGATTCCTCGGGCAGCCTTCCTACCGGGGTGAGCTCTTGTCGTGGCTTTTCTTCCTCGGAACAGGCCTCGGGCCCTTCTCCGGACAGGCCGTGCATTTCCAGTTTGCGGCCCCCGACGGCCTCGACTACGCCGTCAACAGATATCGCCGCGAAGCGGAGCGCCACTATGCCGTACTCGACAGTCAACTCGCCGGCCGCGACTACATCGTCGGGTCTGACTATACGATCGTGGACATGTCCGCCTGGGGTTGTATCGATCGCGCGTCCCGTGTGATGAAGGGCACACTCGATCCCCTGGCGCCGTTCCCAAACGTCAAGCGGTGGTTCACCGCGATCGACGGGCGCCCCGCGGTAGCGAGGGCGCGCACGGTCGGAAAGGATCACGGGTTCAAGAAGGTGAACGACGAGGAAGCAAAGCGTGCGCTCTTCCCGTCGAACTACCCCGCGAGGCGGCGATGACCCGGGGGCTCGTTATCGCTCACCTAGAGCTGCGGAGAAACTCGTCGACCTCTTGCTTGAGGGGGAGGCCGCAATGGTCGGGGACGTGCAGGACTTGCCTGCCCGCATTGACGACTGGTTGCTATCCGAGGAGCGCTATGTCGCGGTTCTCGCGCCGACACACCGGCTCGTCAACCGTCCCTCGATCGGCATCGACGACCTCCGCGATACGGTCTTGCTGAAACGTGCCGGATGCGACGTCGCGCCGAAGATCCAACGGTCTTATTTCCCCGACGAACCGCCCCGCCTGGGCCACTGTAGCGGTCACCACTTGCACCTGCAGCAGATGGCCACGGCTGGCTTCGACGTAGTGCTCGCCCCCGAGCACATGCCGCACCTTCCGACGCTCAAGACCATTCCGCTCGAAGGCGACCCGGTTTCGCGAGAGGTGCGGCTGCTGGCTGTGCAGGGGCGCCGCTATTCGCCGGCGCTGGACGCTTTCGTCAAAGTCGCGCGGCTTCGCGACTGGTCGGTCGACGTCCCCCGCCGGGACATGCCGCACGCAACGCTCCAGCAGATGATGGCGAGCGTGCCCGCATGATCACGACACGCAGGCCGCAGGCCAACCGCTTCCAACGCTCTACTCCGATCGATTCTCGAATGAACGATTTAACTCTAACGCCTCAGTTGAGGAGACTTGTCATGCTAACGGATGAACACTCCTTCCGGCTGGAGAATAGTAAAGGCTGCGCGAGTGACCAACTGCCGTTGCAGGCGTCGGCGGAATTCCTGCGCAGCTTCAACCAAGCCCACGAGGCCATCGATGCTATGGCGGCAGTGGTCGCGGACGCGCAGGCCGGCCTAAACTGGATGCGCGTGGAACCGCTAGCTCTGGAAGAAGTCCGGGAGGTGCTCGACAGCATCGTTTATAGCGGTAAGCGAGCAGCTGAAATCGTGCTTCGACTAGGGCTGCGAAAGAAGTACCTAAACCGGATGGAGTTACTGATCATTGAGCTGATAGCCGCGAGTGACCGAAGTAGCCGTTGGGTTTCAATCAGCTTCCAAATCTGACTCTCATCGGCTCTGACGCAAACCTTGTGCAGCTCCACTCTATTCTGCGCCTGCTGTCTGACGAGCTTGATGCGGGTGATCTGAGCTTCAGTTTGTCCGTTGGACCAGAGCAAGGTGATCGCCGCCCGAACCGCTGCTTCATCATTCGTAATTTAGCGAGCGAATAAGGCAACTAGATTGGCGCGATGCCTCCTAACAAAAGACTTGAAATGAAGAAGCAGATCGCGAAGCAACTAATGCTGTCGCTCGAGACGCGCGACGTCGGGAGCGCGCGCGCGCGCGAGAGAGAGAGAGAGAGAGAGAGAGAGAAGTATCTTGAGTATGTCGGGAGTACCCGTCTCGATAGAAGCGGGCCAATAGAAGATGACGACGAGCACGCGCAAGCGGAGCTCGCAAGCGACCTGTCCGAACCCTTCGAGGAAACGGTTCTTCACTCGCACTCCGACAGGATCGAGAAGCTCTTGACGACGGACTTCGGACCAAAGAGCAAGATCGAATCGAGCGCAGTGCTGAAGGTAGGTGGACGGTTCTTCGTTATTGCCGTGTCGACAGCAACTTTGTCTGCGACGGCAACGAGATCATGGGCGTCTTAACCCAGGAAAGATCTATGCTGAGTTGCATGGCAAGCGCGCCGGTGACGCGATCACGTTCAACGGACGGGAGCACGTGTCCGAGGAGGTCGCCTGACGGCTGCGACACCAACTGTTGAAAGCTAGCCCTCGGCATAACGCGTGGCGACCGCCGCGACTCTGTGTGGTTCCGCCCAGGAATGAAGCGGATGACGTATGTGCCGTCCGGGCGCTGTTTCCGAGCCTTTCCGACGTCGATGCCGGACACTGAAGCATCCTCGCCTCCTGCGGCTAAAGTTCACTCCGCTCTTGAACTGGCGGTCAACGCTCGATACCGCGCTAGCCTCTCTATGGCGCTGAGCGAGTGGAATGGAAACAATAGCGACCGGGCATTTCTAATGGTCGGCATGTCAGCATAGCCTTTGCGTCTAACCGGGCCAACCCGTGGCGGTTGTAAGGGTGCTTGGCAGCATAGAGCGGCGTGATCGCCGTCTTGGGTGGCTGCGCTCGCCGTCGCGAGGACCCGTTTGAGCAACGAAGCACGTAGGAGTTATTGATGTCGTTCCGCTTTATCACTAAGCCTATCCACGCCTACCTGATCGATTATCCTGTCGCGATCGTCTTGATGGCAGCGCCGTTCGCGCTGAAGCTCGGTCAGAGCGACCCGGTCGCAATGTGGCTTTCGGTTGTTGTCGGCATCGCTGCGCTACTTTTGGCCGCTCTGACCGACCATCCCACCGGGCTCGTCCGCATCATTCCGTACTGGCTGCACCTTTGGGTCGATCGCGCTGTCGGGGTGGTGTTTGCCATCGCACCGTTTGCCTTCAAATTCGCTGAGCTCGACGCCCGCTACTACTGGGTCCTCGCCGCCGCTGTCCTGCTCACGACGTCGGTCTTTAACGCGCCCGAGGAGCCAGTCGCGACTCGTTCGGGATTGGAGAGGCGCACAGCGGGCTGAAGGCGGCGCCAGCGTCGTCGAGGGTGGAGACGCTGGCAATTTCGTCGCGACTCGGGGAGAGCCAGCGATTCTGCCCTCCTCGCGAATTATCGTTGTCTTGTGGATCGTGGCGATCGTCTCGGCTCCTCTAGGCGGAAGACCATATCCCGGCGCAGCTCGGGCATTCCTCCGGGAAAAGAATGACACGCAATCATCGGGTCTTTTCGCGCTTGTCCGCGCAGTACCCCGAACGGACGATGAACTGAACCACTTTGCGCTCGGCTTGGTGCCGGCGGACTGGCTGATGACCAGTGAATGGCACCAACGCCACGGGCGTGTCCTCCCTTGACCACCCGGGGCTCAAAGCGAGCTGCGGGCTTTTTTCGGGAACGATCGGATAAAGGTGGAAAGCAACCCTCGCCAAGAAGAGCTATACGGCGAGCTTGAAAAGGCAAACGCCTTCGACGAGGGTCTTCAAACAATGCGCAAAGGCCGCGAGCAATATAGGGCGCCGACGACAGGGCTTGTTTCGCCGCGACTCAGCCCGGTTGTGTTGGATCATTTCGAGGCCGGTGGCCCCAATTGGCAAAGCAGAATCGACGAAGCGCTTTGAAGATCGTTGAGCGAAAGCCTGGATAGCCAACCAGTAGCCCTAATAGCAGCCTTTGACGCTTACCGATCAAGCATGGCGTTCACGTAAGGCGCCACGTACCTGTCGATGTGCTCACTCTGCCAGGTGAGCTGCTCCTCGAGTGTCGGAAATGAGGGGCTAAAGGAGACGATTAACGACCTTGAACGGGCGCCCCTCTTCGACGTCAACCAGCTCCCACGCATCATTTCGATGAGCCGATCGCTCCTGAGTCGAAAAAGGTAGTTGGTGACGCCTACACGATGCGCTCCGAGAAGCTGAGCAAGCACCTGGTGCGTCAGGAGGGATCTCGTCTCCGGCCTTATTCTTCTGTACATCCTGCGCATCCGCAAATTGGCGATGTCCTTACCTCTCTTACCTCAGTCCGGCATCCGGTCGGCGACGCGGCGCAAGACAAATCGATTGTAGGAGCGGCGCCATGATCAAGATGGTCAAGGTCGGCACCTTGGCACGCGCAACTTCGATTGCTCCAAGGGAGGCAACGGGAAGCCCTGCAGGTTTCGGCCGGAGGCATTCCTCGCTACGGCACTCACGGGGCGCGGCGGCAATAACGATCGTCTATCGACTCTATGGCGGGACGTGATTTCCCTCGCCAGCGTTGGAAGGTCATTCTCGTCGGTGGTGGATAGTCATTTTCAACACGAACAGGAGCTACCATGAAGGTTCAAATCCGCAGCCTCGCGATTGCGCTCGCAATTGCTGTTCCTCTCGCGCTGGCCGCCACGGCTAAGTCGTCTGCTGCGCAGATCAATGGCACGTCGATCAAGGCGGCGACACCAGCCGTGA
This sequence comes from Bradyrhizobium sp. Rc2d, assembly GCF_900099855.1. Taxonomy (NCBI): domain Bacteria; kingdom Pseudomonadati; phylum Pseudomonadota; class Alphaproteobacteria; order Hyphomicrobiales; family Nitrobacteraceae; genus Bradyrhizobium; species Bradyrhizobium sp. Rc2d. Next base: position 36,014 of record NZ_FNCU01000047.1, read on the forward strand.
CGACGGACGTGCGCTATCAGGTGCGGCGGGGTCATCCCCACCCTTCGTACTGGGGCTATCCCGCCTATAGTTCGTACTGGGGCTATTCCGCCGATAATTCGTATTGGGACTATCCAACCTATGATTCATATTATGGAGCAGACGGCTACGGATATTACACGTCAGGTTGCTTGCCCGCACCGCGCGTCGGCGCTTATGCGACAGCGCCCTGGACCGACACGCCGACTTGTTCGCCGTACTGATAAAATCCTCTGCGCTCCCGAAGGTTGGCGCGTGCGTGTAATAAGTCGGCGCCGACCTCCGGGGGATCCGCGATCAGATCACCGCCTTCGACGACATCCAACGGATTGACGATCATAATAGAGCGATCCGACTATTGCTATTCCGGCTTCTCTTGCGGCCGGTGGTGACCACGGCTGGCGGCGATTGCGGCTAGTCGTTACGCCAAGGCTTGGCGGCGTGCGGCTTCCTTGAGCCGCCGCTTGCGTGATGGAAGTGGCCATGGAGCAAATGAGGATACATGCTCAAATGAACAAGCCTGCAGAGCGCCAGCCGGTCGATTCATGGAATGTCGCATGGGCAATCTAGCGAACTGGCTTTACCTTATCGGGTCGCTCTGCTTTGTTCTCGGTACAGTGATCAACATGCTTCCGATTTGAGGGAAGACCAACGTGTATTTGAGAGATTTTAGCGTTCGTCGGTCATGCGCACGTTGCTCTTGGGTCATTCTCGCCTGCCAATTGATGTCCGCTTTTACCCTGAAGCAGCCTGATTGTTGCGCGCACGCGAAATGACGCGAAGGGACAAAAACCCAAAACTCAAATCAGCCCCAATGTACGGCCGGTAGACGCGCTAAGTGTCCTGATTGGTGACTTCGGTCCGCCCCCGCGACCTCGCAGGGGTGCCCGGTGAAGAGTAGCGTCACCTTGCTGATGGACCGATAGCAGCTGCCGCGCGAGGTGCGGCATCCCCATCACTGGTGGGAAAGGCCCGGGTGGTCAATTGTAAACTTTGGTATGGTCGTCTCAGACAAATGCAGCGCACAAATCGACCTTCGTGCAATGGCCTGGCCGATCTTTCCTGACTACGCTTGGATAACGACGGTACAGTCGTCTGAAACTGCCATACGGGAAGCGCCAAAAAAGCAAGGAACGAGTGATGGGCTGGATGTTCGACAACGTCGAACGTTTGATTGTCCGGCTTCAGAAGCCGGCCAACCACTGTGAGCCGCTGATCTCGGACGATGCGGCGAAGGCCTTGCGCGACACGCTTCGACCCGGTGACGTCCTGCTGGTCGAAGGCAAAGGTCGCATTTCCGGCGGCATCAAATATCTCACTCAATCGACATGGTCGCATTCGGCGTTGTACATCGGGCCGATAGCGGCCGCCACAACCGGCGGCGATCCGCACGTCCTGATTGAAGCCAATGTCGACGAAGGTGTCGTGTCGGCGCCTCTGTCGAAATATTTGCATTGTCAAACCCGCATCTGCCGGCCAGTTGGCCTGAGCGACGCGGACTGCGAACAGGTCTGCCGCTACGCATTCGATCGCATCGGTCTCGGATACGATTTCAAGAACATCATCGACCTCATGCGCCATCTATTCCCGTGTCCGCTGACGCAGCGTTGGCGTCGCCGAGCCATCGCGCTCGGCTCCGGCGATGCGAACCGCATCATCTGTTCCTCGCTGATTGCGCAGGCATTCGAGGCCGTGCGCTACCCGGTCCTGCCCAAGATTACGTACATCGAGAATCAGTCCACGCGGGGCGAAGTCGCCGCGATCCGACACTCATCACTCTATGCGCCGCGCGACTTCGATTTATCGCCATACTTCATGGTGGTGAAGCCTACGCTCTCGCGCAATTTCAACTATAAGGACATGCAGTGGGCCGATCTTCTCCAGGTTCACGCCGAGCAAGCCATACCTGCGCCGGAGATAGAACGCGCGATCGCGGCAGTGGCATAGCCCGAATTTCCGGTGAGGTGAGGCCAGACATTGAATGAGAAACCAGTTGTGCTGACGTCCGTTTAGGGGTCCACAAACGGAGGTCGAGGCAAGCGCGGCCCGGCATCCGGTTTACCGCTGACAGCCGACATGACAATGGCTTGAGCGCTGTTCGGCCTAGGGTCGATTCCGTTGAAAAAACCGACAGTATTTCGTTGTAATGGCTTCGTCGCGACGTGGCCGAACTGCTCTCGGTCCCTATGCGAGCCTCGGGGTGGGCATCGGGATCAGCTTGGCCATCTTTCGAAGGTTCTGGGCGGTGGGTGCGAGGATGAACTCGTCGCGCGCGCCGTTTGGGCCTAGTAAACGTAAATGGTCGAGCTTGAGAATGCGCTTGAGATGTGCGAACAGCATCTCGATCCTCTTGCGGAGCCGGCGCAAGGTGCGTTCTTCCACGACCTTGCGATCTGGCGGGCCATGTCGCGAGCGTCCTCATGGATTGAGCGCAGTACTCTCCGTGAAGGCTGCTTGGGGCAACAGCGGGACTTCAATGCGCTTCGATCGCAATCGCGCTTGCTAGCGACAGAAAGTATCGTGGTGCCGTCGTTCACCCCCGCTTCGGTCGTGGTAAGAACCTTGCCAGCGGGACAGCGGTAGATGTCATCTGCATGGTCATAGGTTCTCGCGCGAGAAGATCCCGTCTGTGTGGACCGACTTGTCGAACACTGTGACGTGTGGCTCGATGCCGCGCGCGTAAACCAACCAGCCGAGCATTTCGGCCGAGCCATAGCCGCTGTCGTCGAGGAGCCAGCTTGGATAGAGATCGAAAAGTTCGAGCGAGCGCTCAATCATGCACTCGGCGGCCAACACCTTCGCCTGCCGAATTGCCGTAGTCGCCTTGACATCGACGATGATCGCGTTCTCGATGTCGACCAGATAGTTCGTCGAGCAGGGGAAAGGCTTGGCCGCCGTGCGCCCCCGTCCAGCGCGTTGTCGCATCGGAGGGTGACACGAACTTCGGGGTGATCTCGGTCGCGGCTCCAAAAGCGGCGTCATCAAGCACAGCCAGATACTCATCAATTGCGCTGCCGGAGGCGTCCGGTCGAAGTTCCTTGGCGCCTTTGATTCCCTTCTGCCGAATGGCATCGGCCTTGATCAGGCTCGCGTCAACTGCGAACCCTTCACCACCGACCTGTCGTTCCTCGATGCAGCGGCACAAGACGCTCTCGAACACGCGACGGAACAGGTCGCTCTCCGGAAACGGCCATGCCTGTTCTTGGAGAATGTCGAGTGATCCGGCACCGCCCCATCCAGACCGAGCCGGCAAAACCACCGGTAAGCCAAATTGAGGTGGACCTCATTCCACGTTCTGAAGCTACGGTTTGCGGGGTGATTAGGGAAAACATCACGGGCCGAACTGCAACAACTATTGTCGGACTGTTCATTGTTTTGCTGTCGCTTCGAACAGCCGGATACGGTGGTGAAGCGGTGCGGCGGACAGAGTGTGAGTCAACTCCCTTTGAACGATAAGGCATTTTCGACCTTCTTACCCACGATTTGAGCGACGGCCGGAAATGGGTTCGTCCAAGGGGCCCATTTTTTCGAAATCGGCAGTCGTTCAACACAACGAAGCCCGTTTGAAAGACGTGCGAGGCGGCGTGGTCCTAGCCCGAGAAGGTAGTTGCAGCATCCTGGGTAAGGGCAATTTGCGCGAGCGCATAGAAACGTCTCTTGGTTGCGCGATCATCGATGACGAACTTTCCCGGAGTGCTCAAAGCGCGAACTGATCGAGCTGATCCATCTGGACGCTTGTGCTCTGCTGCTGCATCCCAGCGAAGACCGCGCTTTCGCAGCTTCCCGCGAACAACGAGGCGGCGAGGGCAAGGGCATTAGGACCTACGGCATATTTCTGATCTTGCGGCAGGTAGGCGAGTTGGCCGATCCGCGTGAGAGTCAGCGTCAAACGAGAGACCGTCGATCGAGGAAGACCGCAGCGGTTGGCGATTGCCCGGTTGCCGAGGCGCCTACTTCGACCTTCGAAGCAGCGCAAGATGTCGAATGCGCGCGATACGACTTGTATCACCTCTTTGCTTTGCGTAATGGCCGAAAGCCCCTCTTGTAACTTCAGTGTCTCAGATCGACGTCCCATCGGGATCGCATCCTGTACATGGTCGCCAGTTCGCACGGCAGCTCAAAACGGGCAGGCGTGAGGAAAAGATCGCTGCCGGCGACGATTCGATGCGCAAGTCCTCAGTGTAACCGAATCGGACCTCAACGATATTGGGATGCGCCTTCGCCGCGTGAGCAAAGTGTTCTTCGAACGCGCGGTCGCGGGCCCACATGCGTGCGTGTACCAAGCCTGCGCAACGTTGCGGCGACGGCGCCCTTTTTCATGACGGAAGCGCCTCTACGCTTGAGGGATGATTTGACGATGCGGTACTTGGTGACGAATCGATGTTGTCAGGTTCGTCGTGGAAGGTGTCGTTGCGTTCCTCCGCCATGCAGACGGGAAGCAGGATCTTCTTGCTGACGCGCTCGGGCTGCCTGGGCCGACCGTGATGCATCTACTGCAGGGTCTTCGATCCGCTGGACTGATCGCGTCGGGCGGACGTGGCGTAAGTGCGACTGCGATGAGCAAGAACGACGCTATTGCATAGGGTTGGCTCGGGGCACGCCAGCCGCCCAGAAGGCGACGTGATCTGATCGGACGTGATCTGATCGAGGGGCTTCGCGGAACGACGCCGGGTCCGGACGATGTGACCGAGATCACCGCGGCTTCGCTTCTGCTCGCGACAGCATGGCCTTGAAGGTGATTTCAATGAGCTGTTCAGGAAAGGCCAGTCGTGTCACACCGATCAGGTTGCTGGCACACTGAGGTCGTTCCGTGCCGTAGGCCTCTTTGCGTACCGTGCCCGCGGCGGCGAACGCGGCGTCGACATCGAGGACATAGAGCGTCTCCTCGACGACGTTGTCCAGCGTTGCCCCGAAGCGCGCCAAAAGCTTGACGGCATTGGCGTACGTTGCCCGCATCTGCTGTTCTATCATCGAGAAGTCCGCCGGCTTGCCGGATTCATCGAGAGAAGCGGGCGCGATCAGGTTCCCCTTCTCGTCATGGCTGAGCTGGCCGGAGACATGTATCGTGTCACCAACCTTAATCGCCTGTGGGTATCCGTAGGCATCTTCCCACGGCACACCGAAATAGGCGGCCTCTTTACCATTCACTGCGGCTGCGTTCGGCATGTCTTCTCCTGTTCCGACAACGTCGGCGATGCGATATTCATGATCGTAGCCGTTGTTAACGAGCCGCGAAACTTCCTCACGAGATTAACTACTTCGAATTTCATCTGAAATTCCTAGCGTCTCCTAGGGGACGCTACGCCGGCGACATCTCACTGGGAAGTATCCGACTGTTATCGTTTCCATTCCCACGCGTCCACAGCGGCGACGAGGTGTCGACGGTGTACGTACAGACGCCTGCTGCTCTGGTCTCTAGCCAGCGAAGACCGTGGCCGCCTCTCCGCGACGCACCTAGAAAATCGGCCACTCGGAATTTCGTGTGGAATGCCGATGCGGCTGAACCGCTCCTTCATGCGGTATCTGACGGCTACATGCGAGGCACTTCCCGGTTCAAGGCCCCTGGCCCGCTACTTCCTTCGATAGACAAGCGCCCTCCCCGCCGGCCAAAGTTGCAGCGGGATATCGAAGTCAACGACGTTGGCGGTCAGCACGGCAAGGCCCGGTTTCTGGGCCTGTACAAACAGCACACGGTCTTGCAAAGTACTGAGTCCGCGGTCGCCAGCATAGCCGTTGTAGACGGCAGATCATGCCCGACAAACGATCCGCCCATAGCGCGCGTTCGCCGAAATGGCACGTCCGGCGGCGGACTTCAGCGTTCAAACCCTGTGCAGATCGGTAGGGTTGAGCCCTCGATGTTCATGGCGAAATTCACCGCCACGTTTGGCGAATCGCCGATGTCCGTACGTAGAAGTTACGCCATGCGCTTCCACTTCATCACAAAATCGATCCACGCCTATCGCGAAGAGCCCCTTCATGCGCGGCCCAGTCTCCCGAGTACGGCGCGCTCCTCGAACTGCAGACTGACGGGACCCTGCCGCGCACCACGGTTTTAGGCGACGATACCCATGACTATGGAATGCATGTCCAAAGGGAATTTTCAATTTCGTCGGCCACGTCCGATGCTGAGGTGCGCTGGGCGGGCCGAGGACATGCTTTCTATCCGAGCCGTCGAGGCGTTCTCGGCGTTGTCGCCGGACGAGCGCTGGCTCCTGGTGTCTTGACGGGCCCGCTCGGGGTACTCGCGCTTTGACCCGGCGACGACATCAACGATTATATTACGCGGCCACGCCACCTCTGATCCCGATCTCAAAAAAGGAGTTCAACAATGAAGGACGCGGAAACTATCGGCGCGTTTATCGCAGTACTCATGCTTGCATGCGCAGCCGCTGGCCCGGGCCATGCTCAGGACGCCGAGCACGGCAAGGCTGTTTTCAAGGGTTGTGCGACATGCCATACGACGGACCATGCCAATCGTGTCGGGCCAGGTCTGAAGGAGGTTGTCGGCAGGAAAGCGGGTACGGTTCCAGGCTTCCGCTATAGTAACGCCATGAGGAATTCCGGAATCGTCTGGGACACGAAGACCCTCGAAGCGTATCTGGAATCACCGCAGACGGTCGTCCCGGGAAACAGTATGCCTTACGCGGGGCTGAAGGATGCGACGGATCGGACGGACCTCGTTGCTTATCTTGCTACGTTGAAGTAGCGGCTCATTGAGCGAAGCATCAGCAAGACGCCATCCGCCAGCAATTATAGGAAATGGCGGATAGGTGTGCTGATCAGTTCAACAGCCCGGCGTTTGAGATGGGACCTTCACAACCATTTGCCATCGGTGCCATGCAGCGAGGTCGCGGTGATACCCCACTTATCATGTGCGAGAGGCTTGTCCTGAGCAAACCTTTCGCGTGTTAAAGCCATAAATAATCATCCACACAGAGCCGTCCTGGACCGCGTTTTTGTTCGAGGCGGTGCGCCCGCGATAGCTCATCTCGACGCTAGTTAGCGTGGTGAACGAGGCGATCGACGGCGCGGCGAGCGTCATGACGGGGTCCGGGCCCGTTCTAGCCCTCTCAACGAACAGCACCTCGCCTACTACAGCGAGGTTCATCGCCTGGCATTCAGCGACAGCACAGGTGAAACCATCCCTGCCCTTCAGGCAAGCGACGATTCCGATATCGTGTTCGGCGAGTATCGATGGACTGTTGAAGTGTGGATTTGGAACGGCACTCGACCGTAACTGTTGACGGTCGAATGAAATGCCATGATGATCACAGCATTACCGCTCGTGACCGAAGCGGACCAACACCGCAGGACACGGCAGCTCCTCAAATTTTGGATATTCGCTGAGTTTAAGAGACAATGCCTTTAGACGCTCACGGCAGCTTTCCGTCAGCAATCCACTGTTTGAGAAGTTGAACGTTCTTGTCGGGCCAAGCTGCGTCGCAAGGCATCAGGCCGTTCTCGACCTTGTCCAGGATCGTGTCCGCCCATTTCTTTACGTCGTCATACCTCCAGAGATCAAACTTTCCGAACATCGACTTTCTATCAAAATCGCGAAACAGAGAATAGATGTGATCCTTGTAAGAGACTGGCATTTTCATCACCATTGGCTCTGAATCAAGCGGGTTGCCCTGCATGGAATTCGGTAGCGGGAGTCAGTCTGGAAGTCCATTTCCTTGCTGCTATGGAAACTATACATGCCAGTTATTGGAAAACTTCCTGACGTGCTGCGACAACTCAGTACCTTTGTTGCAGATCTCATCGAGTAACGCCGAGGAAGCGACAAACTTCTACCCCGTTGGCGCAATTCTTAGCATTACGGCGGATATTCGCACACATCGGGATGCTATCGCTTGCGGGCAAACGCAAGCAGTCGGGCAGCCGGCGTGATCCATCGCGCGATTTGATCTGACCTTTGATCTTTCAATGCAGGCCGGATCGCGATTCCGGGTTTGGAGAGCGGCAAGACAATGATCCGACAGCTGACCAAAGCGGAACGTCAGTATGCGCTGTTGATCCTGCTCGCGATCGCGCTGTGCGGACTGATACTGGGCATCGCAGGCAAAGACGATCCGCTCGGCGTTCACGGAGCGCTCATCGGGGTTGCGTCGCTTACCGGAATCTTCAAAGTCATATCGATCTATTACAATCCCGAACCCGGCGACGAACGCCTCGCCCATTATTACGACGATCCGACAAAACTCGGCATCATTCTCGCGATGATCTGGGTGGTGTTCGGCCTCTTTATCGGTGACTGGGTAGCGTGGCTGTTGGTGAAGCCCGACTTCACCTTTGATGCCGCCTGGGCAAGCTTCGGACGGCTGCGTCCTGTCCACACCACCAGCGTGATCTTCGGCTTCGGCGGCAACGCACTGATCGCCACATCTTTTTATGTGCTGCAGCGGACCTCGCGCGCGCGCCTGCCCGATCAGCTCAGCCCGTGGTTCGTGCTTCTTGGCTACAATCTGTTCTGCGTGCTCGCCGTCACCGGCTACATGATGGGTATCACCCAATCCAAGGAATACGCGGAGCCCGAGTGGTACGCGGACATCTGGCTGGTGGTGGTGTGGGTCGTATACTTCACCATCTACCTGCGCACGCTCGCGCGGCGTAAGGAACCGCACATCTATGTAGCCAACTGGTACTACATGGCCTTCATTCTGGTAGTGGCGATCCTGCACATCGTGAACAATCTCGCCGTCCCCGTCACCTTCGGCAGCGCCAAGAGCTACTCCCTGTTTTCCGGTGTGCAGGACGCGATGACCCAGTGGTGGTACGGCCACAACGCTGTCGCTTTCTTCCTGACCGCCGGCTTCCTCGGCATGATGTATTACTTTCTGCCGGTACGGGCCGGACGGCCGATCTATTCCTACCGGATGTCGATCATCAGCTTCTGGGGCATCACCTTTTTCTACATGTGGGCGGGCTCGCATCACTTGCACTACACGGCGTTGCCGCAATGGGTGCAGACTCTCGGCATGACGTTCTCGCTGATGCTGCTGATCCCCTCGTGGGCGTCCGCCGCCAACGCGCTGCTAACGCTGAACGGCGCATGGGACAAGGTGCGTGACGATGCGACGCTCCGCTTCATGATGGTGGCCGCGGTGTTCTACGGCATCACCACCTTCGAAGGATCGTTCCTCGCCATCCGCTCTGTTAACTCGCTCTCCCATTACACCGACTGGACCATCGGCCACGTCCATGCCGGCGCGCTCGGCTGGGTGGCGATGATCTCGTTCGGATCGATCTACGCTATCGTGCCGTGGCTCTGGAAATGCGAGCGCATGTATTCCCCGCGACTTGTCGAGGTGCATTTCTGGCTCGCGCTGGCTGGCGCTGTCGTTTACGTCTTCGCCATGTGGAATTCCGGCATCATCCAGGGGTTGATGTGGCGGACCTACAACGAAAGCGGCACACTCGCCTATTCCTTCGTCGACTCGCTGATTGCGATGCATCCCTACTACATCGCGCGCGCCATTGGAGGTCTGCTGTTCCTGATCGGCGGGATTGTCGGCGCCTACAACATCTGGATGACGATCAGAACCGGTGTCCGCGAGGCGCATGAATCCGCGACCGACCTGCCATCGCCGGTGCTCGGCGGCACGACCGTCCTTCAATCGGGAAAGTAAGCCGCATGTTCGGATTGCACTATCGGCTGGAACGCAAAGCCATCGGCCTCACGCTCGGCATCATTCTTGTGTCGAGCATCGGCGGTTTGGTGGAAATCGCGCCACTCTTCACCATCCACCAGACGGTAGAAGACGCGCCCGACATGCGTGTCTACACCCCGCTCGAACTGGCGGGCCGCAACATCTACATCCGCGAGGGCTGCTACGCCTGTCATTCGCAGATGATCCGCACCCTCCGCGATGAAGTCGAACGCTACGGGCCCTACTCGCTCGCCGTTGAATCGAAATACGACCATCCGATGTTGTGGGGCTCGAAGCGCACGGGACCGGACCTCGCGCGCATCGGCGGCAAGTATTCTGACGAATGGCACGTCGCTCACCTCAACAACCCGCGCGATGTGCTTTCCGTTTCCGTCATGCCTGCGTATTCGTGGCTGCTAAAAACGACGCTGCGCACCGATGACCTCGATGCACACTTGAAGGCCCAGCGCGTCGTCGGCGTGCCCTACACCGACGACATGATCGCGAATGCGAGCAAGGACGCCTACGGCCAGGCGGCGCCGGACACGCCATACGCCGAAGGCGTCACCCGACGCTACGGCAAGGCTACCAACGTCCGCGTGTTCGACGGCAAGCCCGGCGAGCTCACCGAGATGGACGCACTGGTCGCCTATCTCCAGGTGCTCGGCCACCTGACCGACGCGGCTCACAAATCCGTCGCAAACGTTGCGAGGTGATCATGGATCTCGAACACGATATGTTGGTATGGCTCTCGAAGTCGTTCGGATTGTTCTATCTGATCGCACTCTCGATTATCATCGTCATCTACGCCTATTGGCCATCGAACAAGAAGGCGTTCGATCACGCCGCGAAGTCGGTCCTGCATAATGAGGATGGGCCATGGCGGTAGAAGAACGCGACAACTACACCGGTTATCTTACCACCGGGCACGAATGGAACGGTATCAAGGAACTGAACACGCCCGTCCCGCGCGCGGTGTACGCTTTCCTATTGATCGCTTTTCTTTTTTCGGTGGGCTACTGGGTGTTGTTGCCCGCATGGCCACTCGGCGTCAGCTACACCAAAGGCCTGCTGGACCTCGACCAGCGTAATATCGTGCAGGATTCGCTGAAGCGCGCCGCTCTCGACCGCAGCGCATGGGTCAAGCAGATCGAGGCCAAAAGCTATCAGGAGATTCAGGCGGACCCGGCTCTGATGACGACCGTGCGCAAGACGGGCCGCACCCTGTTCGGCGACAATTGCTCGGTGTGCCACGGGATCAAAGCAAAGGGCGGCCATGGCTTCCCGAACCTGACCACCACCTCATGGCTGTGGGGCGGCGGTCCGGAAGCCATCGCGGAGACCATCCGCGTCGGCATCAACTCGCCGCATCTCGACAGCCGCACCTCGCAGATGCCGGCCTTCGGTCATGACCAGATCCTCCAGCGAGCCGATGTCGACAAGGTGGTGGCCTTCGTGCGCTCGCTCTCCGAGCCATCCACTGCGAAGACGGCAAAGCCCGGCGATGTGGACGCCGGCAAAGAGATCTTCGCTGCCAATTGCGCCGCATGTCATGGCGAGGACGCCAAGGGCAACAGCGACGTGGGCGCACCGAACTTGACCGATAAGTTCTGGATCTATGGTGGCGACGCGCAGACGATCACGACCACACTGTGGAACGGGCGGCAGGGCCACATGCCGTCATGGGAAGGGCGGCTGACGCCGCTCGATCGAAAGATCCTGACACTGTATCTGGTCGATCAGAGGATGCCAAACCAATGAGCGGCGTGGTCAAATCGCATGGCGGGTGGAAGACGAAGTCCATCGTCTGGCTGTCGGTCGGCTTCGGGCTGATGGTGCTCGCCGCCGCCAATGCGCAACTGCTTTACGTGGCCGTGTCCTCCCAGCCGGATTGCGTCGCTCACTTCCGGCACGGCGAAGGCAGCCGCACGACAAGCTTCAGCGCGGCGACCTCGTCGTGTTCATCGAAGCCGTCCTTGATAACCAAAAGGCAGGTGGAGTGATCGACATGACCATGATCCCGACAGTAATGCCTCCGCTTTCCACGAAAAACCGTTGGCATCGCGCGCTTGCTCCCGCCGATGCCTTCACATGGCTCGCGAACGGCTGGCGTGACCTGACCGCGCAGCCGATGACGAGCCTCTGCTACGGCCTGCTGATCTTTCTCGCGTCCATTGCGATTGTCGGTGGTCTCTTTCGCTTAGAATTGGATTACATCCTGTTTCCGGCGTTTGCCGGCTTCATGGTGGTAGCGCCCATCCTCGCACTTGGCCTGTATGAAAAAAGCCGCCGCCTCGCCGCCGGCCTGCGCGTCACCCTGGCGAACATGATTTTCGTCAAACCGCAGTGCGGCGGACAGATACTGTTCGCAGGAGTCCTGCTGTGCCTTTTGATGATCACATGGATGCGCGCGTCGGTGCTCATCTACGCCTTGTTCTTTGGCCTCGTGCCGTTTCCCGGTCTCGAGTACATCACGCTGATGATGTTCACTACGCCAGTCGGCTGGGCGATGCTCGTTGTCGGCAGTGCGATCGGTGGACTGTTCGCGGCGTTTTCGTTTGCCATCAGCGCCTTTTCGATTCCCATGATGTTCGACAGGCGCGTTGACGCCCTCACTGCCATGGGCTCGAGCATGGCGCTGGTCTGGAACAACCTGCCCGTGACGCTGACGTGGGGCGTCATTTTGCTTGGACTGTTCCTGGTCTCTCTCGTCACCGGAATGCTTGGCTTGATCATCGTGTTTCCGGTGCTCGGGCACGGCACGTGGCATGCCTATCGCGCGGTGGCGGACGAAACCGCAAGATAAAGAAACGCCGCCGGCAGGTTACCGGCGACGTGCAGAAACGGAGTGCTGATGAGCTGTTGCGCGCCCGGCGCCGAACTAGCTCTCGCTGTGTGCGATCCTCACACCGCGAATGAGGAAGTGCTGCTTGCGAGCCGCATCGTCGGCGACGGCGTCCGCCAGACCGACCTCTCGGTGCCGGGCATTCACTGCGGCGGCTGCATCCAGAAAGTCGAAGCCGCGCTCGGCGCCCTTCACGGCGTCGAGAATGCGCGCGTCAATCTCTCCACTAAGCGCGTCGCGGTCCGCTGGCAGGCCGACAAGCCGCCCGCACCGTTCATCGAAACGCTCAACAAGATCGGTTATGACGCACACCTTCACGATGCGGGCGCGGACGAGACCGACGAAACGCTGAAAGAGCTGATCCGCGCACTCGCGGTGGCGGGTTTCGCCGCGAGCAACATCATGCTGCTGTCGGTGTCGATATGGTCTGGCGCCGAACCTTCTATCCGCAACATGTTTCACTGGATCTCCGCGCTGATCGCCTGCCCTGCGCTGATCTATTCGGGACGCGTTTTCTTTTCCTCGGCGTGGCGCGCCGTGCGCCATGGTCAAACCAACATGGACGTTCCGATTTCCATCGGCGTGCTGCTCGCGTTTGGCATGAGCCTTTACGAGACGTTACATCACGAAGCGCACGCCTATTTCGACGCGGCCATCTCGCTGCTGTTCGTCCTGCTGATCGGCCGCACGCTCGATCACATGATGCGCGAGCGCGCACGAACCGCTGTCCGGGGATTGGCCCGCCTGTCCGCGCGCGGCGCGCTCGTGGTCCAGGACGACGGTACACGTGCCTATCTGCCGGTGAACGAGATCCAGCCGGACATGCGCATCCTGCTGACGGCCGGCGAGCGCGTGCCGGTCGATGCCCGCGTCGAAACAGGACAATCGGAGATCGACTGCGCACTGTTGTCCGGCGAGAGCCTGCCGCAACCGGTTTCGCCGGGCGTCATGCTGTCTGCGGGCACGCTGAACCTGACGGGCCCCCTCACCGTCGTCGCGACGGCCGCGGCGAACGACTCCATCCTCGCCGAAATGGTGCGGATGATGGAAGCAGCCGAATCCGGACGTTCGGTGTACCGGCGCATCGCGGATCGCGCCTCCCGTCTCTATGCACCAGCGGTGCATCTCACGGCGCTCCTGACATTCATCGGTTGGATGATCGTGGAAGGCAACCTGCATAGCGCGGCAACCAGCGCCATCTCGGTGCTGATCATCACCTGCCCCTGCGCGCTCGGCCTTGCTGTGCCGATCGTGCAAGTAGTCGCCGCGCGACGCTTGTTCGAGAGCGGCGTGATGGTCAAGGACGGCGGCGCGCTGGAGCGCCTTGCGGAAGTCGACACCGTGATTTTCGACAAGACCGGTACGCTGACCATGGATCGGCTACGGCTCATCAACCGCAAAGCCGTCGATCCCGCGGCGCTGGCGATCGCCGCATCCATCGCAGCCCATTCACGCCATCCCTACTCGCGCGCGCTGGCCGCAGCTGGACGCGACGATGCCATCACGCCGGTGACTTTGAACGATGTTTCAGAGCGGCCGGGCGCTGGGCTGCAAGCCACCGTCGGCACCACGACCTACAGGCTCGGCCGGGCTAACTGGGCGCTGGCGGATGCAGCCGAACAGTCGAGCGCAGGCGGCGTTGTCCTCTCCGAGAACGGGCAACGGCGCGCGGCCTTCTGTTTCGACAGCGATCTTCGCCCGGATGTTCGCAACGCCGTGCACGCCATTTTCAATCAAGGATGCCGCGTCGAGATCATGTCCGGCGATCGCGACGAACCGGTGCGCTATCTCGCATCGGATCTCGGACTTCCCTATCGCGCAGGCGTTTCACCCGCTGACAAAACGAAACACATCGTTGACCTGACGGAAGCGGGACAGCGCGTGCTGATGGTCGGCGACGGCCTCAACGACACGCCGGCCCTTGTCGCCGCCCATGCATCCATGGCTCCGGCCACCGCCGCCGATGTTGGACGCAATGCCGCCGATCTCGTCTTCCTGCACGACAGCCTGCTGGCCGTGCCGCAGGCCATTGCGGTTGCGCGCAATGCGCGACAGCTCGTGCGCCAAAATATCATCCTCTCTATCGGCTACAATGCCATCGCGGTGCCTATCGCGATCCTCGGCCATGTGGTACCGTTGGTGGCGGCGGTGGCGATGTCGGCCTCGTCACTGTTGGTGATCGCCAATGCCCTGCGGCTGCATGGCTTGAGTTCTCGCAAGGAACCACGGGCCGGTGCGCCGGCGTTCTCCAGCGAGGTGCTCGCGGTGGAGAAAGTCCGATGACGGATTACTTCTTCCTGATTCCCGTTGCGCTCGCGCTCGGCGCCATCGCGCTCGGCGCGTTCATGTGGTCGCTGCGAAGCGGCCAATATGACGATCTTACAGGCGCGGCTGAACGAATCCTATTCGAAAACCGCGATGGCCCCGGCGATAGCCCGAGCCCCCGGGGACAAGCCGAGTAATCGCAACTAGTTGTTCAGTCCCAATGTGAGGTGGGTTGGATCGTATCTGAATCGCTTGGTGTTGTTCGCCCAAGCGCTGCGGTTCGCGCCATACTGTATGAGAATCGTCGGGCCCATTACAGAAGGGCATGTACTCATTAAGGGGCTGGCCGGCTGATGTCCGGTTAACCCCAACAGGGGCCCAAGAGCCGACATTCTCCGACGCCGCAGATGACCCAAAAGCTGCCATCATGATCCTCAACCACCTTTGCCCAACTGAGGGGCGTCTAAGGTGGACTGGGCGGTTTAGTCGATGACTTTGCGCTTCGTCCCCGCGCTTCTGCGGAAACGGTTTGCGATTTTTTTGAGGCCTTCGACCACTATCGCGAGGAACATCATCAACCAAGTCGCTAGCGCGGCGCACCACAACAAGACTTCTGCCGTCTCGGGCATTGCAATCCCCCCGCATAGGCTTCCGGAAGTGAACTAGAGACTTACTCCTTGAACGGCTGATTACGAGGAAGATCTAATCTGAGAAAGGCTGAAAACTGAAAGATGTTTCCGTAGCTCCCGCGGATATGCCCTGGCGAAGTTACGCAGGAGCCCCCCGCGGAGCACGAATTGCACTGACGTGAATTTGCCGTGGTACTCGCCAACAGTGCCCTTCACCCTGCGAAACCGCGGATACGGCGAGAACGCGCCACATCGCTAGGCTTCCTGAGTGAAAACTTTGAGCTATTCGCCATATCTGCCGCTCTCAACTACACGGCAAACCTGCCAATCTCGGATTTTCTGCGCCCGACGACGATTTTCGCCCTGCGGCATGACGGCGAACCCCTCACGGCTGAGCATGGCTACCCGCTGCGCCTCGTGGTGCCAAACCTCTATGCGTATAAGAGCGTGAAGTGGGTGCGCGGCATCGAGTTGTTGGATCGCGAATTGCCAGGCTTATGGGAGTTTAACGGATATCACATTTACGGTGACCCGTTCAAAGAGCAACGATCTTCGAGCTGAGGGACGCTGGACGGTCGCCCGGTTGTCGAGGATATTGGCGGATTTGATGTCCTTCTGGACGAGATCGCGGCGGTGGACCTGGGTAAGTGCCGCCGCGAAGCAAGCGGATGAGGCGCCCGCAATGGCCGCGATACTTCTATTCTCGTAATTTGCGAGCTGCCTGCGCCGCCGGTCTATTGAGGCTCGCAGCCAGCCAAGCATCAAGTCTTGGGTAGGACGTGAGGTCCAACTTTAGACGGGCGAGAACGCACAGCACGCACGCAACCATAAAATCGGCTTTGTCCCATGCGCCACCGCCGAAAAACTGAGTTTTGACGAGTTGATCCTCAAGTATCGCGAGTTTCGCGCGCAGGGCTTCTTCTGCCTGAACGGCCAAGGTCTCGTTCCGCTGCTCCGGCGGAAATTAGATCCGATTTCTGAACAGCGTTATCAGCGCCGGTTCTGCCTCGGTGGTCGCAAAGAATGCCCGCTGAAGCATCCGTCCGCGACCTCGCGGCTTCGACGGATATAGGGAGTTCTTGTAGGTCTCGGCGAGATAGAGGTTAATCGCCGCGGTCTCTCACATGACAAAGCCGCCTTCATCAATAGCGGGCACAAGTCCGTTCGGGTTCAGCGCGAGATACCAGGGTTCTTTGCATTGCGCGTTTGGCACGCTGAACTTCAGGAATGAGTTCGTAGGGAATGTTTGCGAGCCAGATGACGCAAATACGCATCGGCAGATCGTCCAGAGCGCGATCCTGTTCGTCTGGATAGCCGCCAACCTGGCGATGAGGGGCTGGGAACCCCTACCCGTTCATTCTTCTCAATCTCGCAGTTTCGTTCTAGGCGGCCTACGCGCCGATCATCATGATGAGCCAGAACCGGCAGCACGATATCGATCGCAGGGCCCGCGGAGAAACGAGGTACCGGATCAATGTGAAGGCGGACCTCGAGATAGAGTTGCTGCTGAGAAGATCGACAAAGTGCGTGAGAAGGCCGTCAGGATGCTGACCGAGCTGCTGGAACAGGCGGCGTCGGGTGCACGCGAGTCCGATGCGGACGGCGAACGGCCATCATAACGCGCGGCTATCGACTTCATGGCGTGACGTCATTTCCCATTCTCCGCGCGTAATCCCATGCTGATGGGCGTGAGCGGGAACTTTCGCCGCCACCGCGACACTCGAAAGAGTTCACAATCAGGAGGCTACAAATGTCAGTCCAGAAGCCGGTTCTAACGCCGCCCCACGGTGGCGAGAAGGTGACCAGGAGCGGAGGCTCGAGCATCGAGATTAAAGTGGAGAGCAGCCAGTCCGGAGGCGAATATGGCGCCGTCCTGTGGACGGTGCGAGCTGGGGAGGAGCCTCCGATGCACACCCACTCGCGCGAGGACGAACTAGTCTACGTGGTTGAGGGGCAGCTAATCGCGCGGGTCGGCGATTCCCGCGTCGCGGTGGGGCCGGGCGCATACGCGGCTCTTCCCCGTGGTGTGCCGCATACGATCGAGGTGGTCGGCGATCAGGCGACCCTGCTGGCCACCTACGTGCCTGGTGGGCTGGAGCGCTTGTTGGTGCCCCGGAAAGGCGAGAAGCCCGATCCGACCGCTTTCGGCCTGACGTTCCCCTAGGAGCGGGGACCACGGCGCGCGGCGTTCGTAACCGCGCGCCCGTACTAGCCCGGCCGCCGGCCGCTCGCGCACGCGCCAGATGATTGATTGCGCGCGCCGGCCAGGTGCGCCTAACGGCCTCCCCGCTTCGGACCAGGCGCGCTTCGGTGCGGTAGTGGTGAGGTACGCCAACGCTTCTCGTCGTCTGCCAGAATCCCGCTCTCGCCAAAGAGCGTACGCGGGGACCGACAAGATCGGGCGCGCCGTCGGCGCCTTGCTCGATCGCCGCAAGGTCGCCACAACCATCACCGACAACGCGATGAGCTTCATGCACGATCATGCCGCCATCGCCGCAGGAACGAAAGCGACGACCTTCTCATCCGGCATGTCACAGGGACGCAAAGAGTCCTCGCCCGACCTCAGCCGGTAAAGGTTGAAGCTGACGACGTCGCCCCCTGCGAGCGCTCGCGCGAACAGGCTGTGCTCGTCGGGGTTCGAGATTCGGGCCCCTTGCCATGGGTATAGAGAGCACCTGTCGCACCCTGCGTTGTACGAGGGTTGTATGGATCTTAGGAAGATTCAGCCAAATCCGTCCTGCGACCAGGACAATAGCTTGAATCTGAAGGGGAAACTTGGCTGGAGCGGGTGAAGGGAATCGAAGCCTCGTATTCAGCTTTTGGGCGCGCCTGGCTCCGGTCAGGTCACTAGTCCGCTTACCCATTACTGCGCGAAGCCATTTTTAAGTCGATCTACGGGCTTGGTGCCGTTCAAATTCCTTATGCCGCTCGTCAAACCAGAGGCGAAATATGGTGTCCTGCATTGACCCGGCCTTGATCGCGAACGCATCGCTTGCAGCCCGATATCGTTCGTGGCGTGTCGAATACTTCTCAAAGATGCCTTTCAATGTATGTTCGGCATCGGGATTCTTTTGCATTGCCCATTATAGACCGAGCATCAGACGACTAGGTAGCTCCTATTGCGCAGAGCGCTTCCATTTGGGAGCGCGGCTAAAATGAAGATCAGCCACGGCTGATTGCGGCTTCGAGGAATATGGCTGGGCGTGAGAGGCACAATCATGGCGAGACTCCGTAGAATAGGGTTCGAAGCCACATTGATTGCCCGCCTCTCGCGAGAGCATTCCGGTCTTGAAATCGAAAATGAGAAAATTCGATCATAGCGCAAGATGACAACGCCGCCTTTTTCAAACAGCCTGAGTCAGCAGCCGACATCTGCCCTGACTCGGTAATGCTGCTAAGGGGCTGACAGGACCCAACAACGCTTTTCGCGGCTGCCAGTATCATGCACAAATTTGGAATACACTGCGTCCGGACTCGGAATATGAGCCTGAACGTCCCGATCGAACATCGGGGCGGCCTTCAGATCGCATCGGCAAGGCCCGTAGGTGCATTTGCGGCGGCGCCATTCTCCGCCGGTTCCGTGTTTTTCCGGCCAGCCGACTTTGGATGTCTCGCGCCTCCTAGCCTCCGCCGGCGAGCAGCGGACCACGGTCGCGCGACAGAGAGTCATAAAAGTGCTTCCCAGTTTAAGGTGCTTCCCAATGTTTCACCGAGCTCTGTCGGCAAACAAGGGCCCAAGTTCGATACTCTTAGAATTGACCGGAAAGATCCGCGTCACCACTCCACGCCAAGGCCGATGGCGCCATTAGTTGACGCGGCCCGCGATGCGAAGTCAGCGATCAGGCGGAGCTTCGAAATCATAGGAGATACGCCCGGCCGGCAGATAAAACAGGGCGATCACTGCGCCACCTCTTACCTCGGGATAGTGGCGGCTGCCAGGATCCGGCGCCGTCCAGCCAGGTCCTTGCCACCCCTGCAGGCCTTTCAACTCCGCGCCCTTGTTGTCTGGAGGCGCAGGTGGGTAAGCTTCGCGGCGGATCGTGGAAGTGAAGATAAGCGCCAAACGAGTCAAGTCCTCTTGCGTAAGTTTCGCCAGCGCTAGCTCGGTACGCTGCCACTTTAAGAGATCGTCGGCGTTAGCCCGGCCGCGCAAGCCAGACGATACGGGTCGCGCCGAACAGACCCGGCTCTAAGGCAAGTCGGCTACGCCTTCTCCAAGACCGTGCCGAACGTCCAAATTGCGTATCCACGAATCCGCGACCTGTATTTCTTCTTTGACGGACGATTCGCCTGGGCCTCAATACCGGGCTGAGGACGGACGAAATATCGCGCGTAACATCGATTAAAAACGCAAGAATTTGCGCCAAATCCTTGCGCGAGATTGATGTGCAGCCCGCCAAGTCCTCCGAAGCTCGCGAGATGTGATGTAAAGGAAAGCGGCATGCAGCAGTCTCCCCAGATCGGCGACAGGATCACGGAAAAATCAGCGCCGCCCGATGACAACACTGTCCGCGACTGGGTCGGGCCTAAGGCGTTCGTGCATTGGGCCGAGCTGCGGAACTGGATCGGAGCATACTACCCCGGTGTTTTCGCGCCGGATTGGCTCTATGGCGGCAAGAAGCGCGGTTGGTCCCTGCGCTATAAGAAGTCCAAGGCATTCTGCACCTTCGTACCTGAATACAGGCGGTTTACCGTCCTGGTGGTCTTAGGGAGAGCAGAGCGAGAGAAGTTTGAGGAGCGGCGTTATGGCTGGCGCTCGCATCTGGTTAAGCTCTACGATCAAGCCAAAACATACCCTGATGGGAAATGGCTGGCAGCTACTATCTCATCCGCAGCTGACCGACATGATGTGACAGAGCTTTTGACCATGAAGCGCCCTCCACCGTCACGCGGTTGAATGTCAACGGACAAATTACCAGATCGGCAACGAGCAGCTGTCTTCACGAAACGCGTTTTGACCGAGCTTGGAATCCGGCGACTCTTAACATTGCAATACGGAGATTCTTGGTGGAGGCGATGCGCTTCATTCGCTGCGGACGACATTCGCTTGCACCGCAGGTCAGCTCGGCGCGCGTCATCGTCTGCAGAACGCCGGCGATAGCACCGTTCGTACGGCGAAGATGGTCATCGATAAATGATCGGCTCCATGAAGCCCGTGGTCCATGTGGCCCTGATGATGGCGTGGACGAGGTCGGCCCCGCCGCGGTGATCGTCCATTGCTCGTAGCCGTGCACGCCGACCGTCGGCGCGGACGGCCTGCTGTTCCTAGACGATCTGCTGTGCGATCCACATCAGTCGCTAATCCAAATTACCTCCCGCGATGAATCGCGGCACCGATCGAGCCTACGGTGTTTGCCGTGCGCCAGCCGACGAGCGACATCTCATCCCGTCCGTTCGAAAGCGAAAGGATCCAGCCATCGCGGGTCAGGCTCTTGTAGCGGATGTTGTCGACGGAGTTTCCTCCGCCTGCTCCAGCTCGGGCCGCAGCGTCTTGGCGCTGTCGACGTAATCATCCCAGTTCTCTTCGTTGGGGAGAACGTCAGCTAGAAGCGCTAGGCCCCTCTTTGAATATGACGTCGCCAGACCACAATTTTCTGGTCGTCCCAGGGGTTACCTCGAGCAATAGACAGCCTTGCTCGTCCAGCCCGCGATGGATGCCATCTTGATAGAGCGACTTGTCGGCCGAAAGGCCGACCCGGACGGTTTCATTCAAACCATAGGCGGCCTGCAGATATCTAGCTCTAACCAACGAAAAGCCGCTCTTCTGCCAGCGCTCGATTTCGTCAGAGAGGCTATGCAAAAGAGGAGCTATCAGCTCATCGCGAGTGACGCTGGGAAATCCGGCATGACGTAAACTTGTCGCTCGATATCTGAGATCGGGTGATGACGGGTGATCCACCACGTTAATACCCGTTCCGATCACCAGCCATTCAGGTCGCCCCTCGATCCATGTTCCACCGCATTCGAGAAGCGATCCCGCGACTTTGAACCCATTCAACAGAACATCATTTGGCCACTTCAACCGCAGCATAGCCTCGTGACCAATCCTCTCTTGCAAGGTACGCAAGACCGCGAGAGCGTTGACGTAAACGAGATCGGTATGCCGCCATCCGGATTGAGGACGCACGATCACCGACCAGAATACATTGCCATCGTAAGCAACCCACCTGCGATCGTGGCGCCCCCGGCCCGCAGTCTGCCTGTGCGCCCAAACAACGGTAAGGTGAGACGCCCCTTCTATCGCCAACTGCTTCGCATCATCGTTCGTGCTTCCCGTCTCGTCCTTTTCGATAATCGTTCCGCGCACCATCATCACGCCTCGTCCGTGTCCCTTCGTGCGTCGGCTCGAGAAGAGAGGCTTGCTCATTTGCCATCGCATCTTTAACGAAGAAGGTCGTCAGACAATAGTTCTTCTTAGGGCCCAGCACGTTGTGCCGGACAATCATTCGTCCATCCGTCAAGAATTCGTAGGTGCTTTCATAGAAGTCTGCGGCACATAGATGAACGGCACGTCCGGATAGCCCGGCGTTCGAGGCCTTCAATTCGACTTCATGAAACAAGCCTTGGCGCGTCTCGGCGAAAAACACGGCGAAGCCGCGCGGTCTGGCCGTATACACATATTTGCGCTCGGCGTCATATTCGCGCCGATCATCAAGACGCAAACGGCCCCGTTCTAAATATGTGAGGCTTCCATCTAGGCCAGCGCTGAAAACGGCAGTCCCCGCCATCACCATCTGGTCGGCGCAACATCTGTGGAGCTGCCAGCTTCCTTCCAGGCGCATAAAAACATCTTCCGGCTTCCCCCAAGGGCCAAAACTTACTTGTGCGTCCGCTGTTTCGAGAGCTTCAGCACAACACGCTAGCTTTTGCGATTGTTGACGGTTCACCAGCACGGTCGGCGAGAGCAGTAAGAACTCGCCACCGGGAGGCTGGAACGGCTTGGGCTGTGTGCTCCGGTTCGACATCGACAGTCTTCCTCCAGCCATCTTCACGATGAGACCCAATCGGCGCTTACACAGCCATGACCCCAAGACGAACCGCCTTTCGCGCCTCGAGATTCAATTGTATAACTCGCGCTGGACCAGCTCAAACGCGCTCCGACTCCTCTCCCCACACTTGGACCGAGTGGCCGGGTGAGACTTCGCGATAAGCGCGTTTCGGCCGCGCGTAATCGAGCAATCGCACCGGACTCTTGATCTCCGTTGCTGCCAGCTTCTTGCCAATATGACTGGCGGCGGTCCGGCACAGGCACCGCCGCCAGAAGCCTTCTGGTATATGGATGCACAGGATTCTCAAAGACCGCGCTCCGCGGACCTATCTCCATGATCTGGCCAAGATACATGACCCCGGTTCGTCCCGGGGCGTGTCGCCCGTCGGCAGCTTGAAATGGGTGTCGGCGGTGGTCCGACCATGACCCGGAATGTGCTTGAGAGATACATAATATCGGTTCGCAGCAGGCCTGACTCACATTCGCACTATCTGACTCCCTACGTTAAGATTGCGGAGTTTTCCCCGAGTTTCGTCAGCTAACCTGGTCCGGGATTGCAAATGGGGATGCGTTTTCCATCTGCCGCCGAGAATTTGGGCTGCGCCACCGCGAGCCAGCAATCTTTTTTGGACGCCATGAAGCGTGGACTCCTGCCGCAGGCAGGCCGACGAGTCCCTTGATAATTGGGTCGAACAGGTCGTTTCTCAGGAGCCGGTTCGCGCTGGCTGCCGCCCAGAACGATCTTTATGAATTCCGCGCTCGATCTCTTATTACTGAAGATGAAGAGACGCCATACCGGTGACGGCAAAGGGCTTTGTAGCCGAGGGCAGCGCGCGGGCTTCAGCGAAGCATTCCAAATGGTCAAGATACTCGATCCGCAGGACGTTCGTTCCAGCTATGAATTCGTTATGCGGCAAGTGAATGACGAGCTTGCCCGTGCTAGGGCTCATTCTGGCCTCACCTGCTTTAGCTCCCATTCGATTAATCAGCGGATGTGGGGCATCTACGGCGACAACCACGCTGGCGCGCTTATCCAATTCAGCACCGAGAGGGCTCGTTCGCACTTCGCGTCGCACTTGTCACCGGTCATATACACAGCCACGAAGCTGCCATCTGCCCTTCGCATCTCCTCACCGAGCAGATGCAGGTGGACGAACTCATGATGGCGGCAGCGTTCTGTGTCAAAAGCATAGATCGGCGCGACGAGCACGAATGGCGTCTCCTTCTTGTCGCGGATACCGAACAATCGACGGAATCACGGATTGTCAAATTTGAGCGGGAAGCAATCGCGCGCGTGATATTGGGGCCAAGGATCAGCGATGCCAATGAACGCGCCATCCGTGACGCTGCCGCCGGTCATTCGCCCGAGGTACCCGTGCTGAAGCGGCGTATCCACCCTGAGCTCGCCTACGAGGATCTTGTGGGTTTCGAGCAGATCCACGACTTCGAGCAGTTTAGGTATTGGTTTGATCGACTAAGTGCTGCTCGACCGACAGGCCGAGATGCTTGACGGCCCTCCTTCGCAGCCGCAGCAGTTCCTCCGAGGATGAGCGTCCTGATTTTCGACCAGAGTGCCAAGCACTCCATGATGTCATGCCGAGCCTGTTTTTCGATGTTCGCCTTTCCGGGTGACGTGACCAGCTGCGCAGAACGGATGATTGGACGTTCAAGACCCCACTGAAGCTCAGTAACTAACGCCAGAAAAAAGGCAAAACGCCCATCGCGGGTGCATCTGATAGATGACGAAATGGCAGCGGGAGGATCTTGGGCGTGCATTCTGAGCGGACCGTCGGATTTGGGGAAGAGGCGACTACCGATCTGACGCGCCCTTTCGAGTCCGCATCCTCCCCGGCCTCGACGAAGAAGCGCCTTACCAGAAAACAGATATTCCAAGGTGTCGATGCGGTGCACGCCGGCACGAATGGCGGCAAGCCCCGGGGCCTGATGCAGGGAGACGCGCTTGGACGCAGCGACCAAGGCAGAACTTTCCACCGCGGGGCGACATTGGAGCAGCGGTTTCCACCATACGAAAGGCCTCAGTCGCCCTTCATGGCGACCACCGAGCATGCGATAGTTCGAAATCTCATCACCCCTAGCAGCTTGCCCATTCCGACGGCTTCGATTATGTATAGACATGTTCGGAAAAGGGTGACCGGAATGACCGACCGCGTACTCGCCTTCGACAAGATCGGACAGGACTTTCCGTCCCCGGGACAGCGGACGAACATCCGTGTGCTCGATGGCATCAGCTTCGAGGTCGATCGCGGAAAGTTCGTCGCGGTTATCGGCCCGAGCGGATGCGGAAAGAGTACGCTGCTGCAGATGGCAGCCGGGCTCCTTATCCCAACCCGCGGTGCGGTACGTCACCGAGGGCGCGTGGTGGCCTCTATCAACACAGAGGTCGGCTTCGTTCCTCAACAAGCTCAGCTATTCCCCTGGAAGACCCTGTCTGAGAACGTCGAGCTTCCCCTCTTGCTGCGGGGCGTTTCGACCGACGAGCGCACTAAGCGTGTCGCGAACGCGGTCAATTCCGTCGGCCTCAAGGGCTTCGAACAGCATTATCCCGGCCAACTTTCTGGCGGCATGCAGAAGCGAGGTTCGATCGCGCGCACGCTTGTATATCGCCCTGATATCATCCTGATGGACGAGCCGTTCGGGGCTCTAGATGCGCAAACCCGCATGGTGATGCAGAGCGATCTGCAGAAGCTGTCCATGGAGGCAGGTGCTACTGTCGTATTCGTCACCCACGACATCACTGAAGCCGTCTTGCTCGCCGACCACGTCGTCGTCCTTAGCCAGCGTCCATCCCGTCTGCTCGCCAATATACCGATCGATCTCCCGCGACCGCGCAATATGTTCGAGCCATTCCGTAATCAAGGCTTCGAGGTTGCTTATGACGCAGTCTGGACTGAGTTCCGCTCCCAGATCGACACCGGGCAAGTTCATTGAGTGAGGGCAAGCCGATGACCG
Organism: Bradyrhizobium sp. Rc2d; assembly: GCF_900099855.1. Taxonomy (NCBI): domain Bacteria; kingdom Pseudomonadati; phylum Pseudomonadota; class Alphaproteobacteria; order Hyphomicrobiales; family Nitrobacteraceae; genus Bradyrhizobium; species Bradyrhizobium sp. Rc2d. The sequence goes on from NZ_FNCU01000047.1 coordinate 61,379, forward strand.
ACCTGACGTATTCCTCCTCCACGGATGCCAAGCCTCCTCGCCGAACTCTCCCCGTGAACATCGCCAGAGCGCTTCAGGTGGTGCTCAAACTTCTGCCGGGCGTCATTCTACTTTTGTTCTGGCAATACTCATCCGGACGACTGATCAGAGAAATCTACGTCAGCAAGCCTACAGCGGTCGCGCAACGTCTATACGAACTGTTCGCCTCAGGTGAGATCTATCCGCATCTTTGGATTACCGGCCAGGAGCTCGTGCTTGGTTATGTCATCGGCGTCGCAGGGGGTGTGGTCGGCGGCTACACCCTTGGCAGATCGGCCCGGCTCGCGCGGATTTTCGAACCTTACGTGATGGCGTTTTATGGCGTGCCGAAGATCGCCCTGGCGCCACTCTTCATCATTTGGTTCGGCATCGGGATGGGGTCGAAGGTCGCCCTCGCCTCAATCATGGTTTTCTTTCTGGTCTTTTACAACGTATTCGCCGGTGTGCGCAGCGTCGACCGCGAGCTCGTCAATCTGACCCTGGTGATGGGAGCGAACCAGAGACAACTCACCTACCATGTCTTTCTGCCGGCCGCAGCGCCGTTTGTGATGCTCGGAATGCGGCTCGCAATCCCATACAGTGTCATCGGCGTAATTGTCGGCGAGTTTACCTCGTCTGCTCAGGGACTCGGCCTCTTCATTCATGAGGCATCCTCAACCTACGATCCCGCGGGCGTGTTCGCCGGGATCGTGATCCTCCTTGCATTCGTAACCGTAGCGAACTTTCTCGCGGGTCGCGTTGAACGACGGCTGTTGCGTTGGCGCTCGCTATCAGGAACCGGCCCGGTCGACATCTGAAACGGAGAGCTTTAATGCGCACAATTCTCGGCGTAGCGAAAATCGCCGTCATAGGGGCAATGTTGGCGCTGTCATCACCTCTGGCCAAGGCGCAGCAAGCGGTGCGGATCGGGCTAGGCGCTCCGACTTTGAGCTTCTTACCTATCTGGTCGGCTCGCGCCCTCGATACCTTCAAATCGAACGGATTGACAGCGACGGTCGTTGCCTTGCCCGGCGGAGACGCCTCAGCACTGGCCGCGCTCGATGCGGGGGACATCGAACTTGCAGCTGTGGGGCCAGATGCGATGCTTCGCGCAGCCGCAAAAGGCCAACCATTCGAAATCGTCTACTCGTTGATGTCGAAGGTCACGCTTCAGCTTGTCGTCTCGCCTGCGCTATTGGAACGCACCCGGGTCAAGGCAACCGACCCGTTGGATAAGAAGCTCGCTACCCTGAAAGGCACGCTCGTCGGCGCAACTGCCCTTGCGGGCGCCCAAGAGATCGCGGCCCGCTGGCTCGCGGCCAAAGGCGGTCTTGATCCGAAGAACGACCTGAAGGTAGCCCAGGTCGGCAATCCCACGGCAATTCAGGCGGCGCTCGAGGCGAAGCGGATCGACGCTTTTGTCCTTTCTCCGCCGGAGGGATATCTTGCCGAAAAAGCGGGAACTGGCGTCGTACTGGTGTCTCTTGGCGACGATTTTCCGCTACTTGCAAACCAGCCTTACTTGGTGCTCGTCGCCAAGAAGCCAATCAGCCAGGCGACTGCCGACTTGATCACGAAGACCGCGAAAGCCCTGCAGGAGGGCGGCGCTGCGGCGGTAAGTAGGCCCGACGAGACCGCGAGCGCGATTCAAAAGCAGTTCTTCACCAAAGCGGACCCCCAAGCCATTAAGGCCGCCCTCAAAACGATGAGCAGCGGTGTGGCCGATGGCGGCAAGATCGACGTCCAGAACATGCAGAATGCACTGACTTTCGCGAAGGAGGTGGGTACCAACTTCGGGAAGGAGTTCGACGCGAAGTCCTCGGAAAACGATTTGTGGACTAACCAGTACGTCGATGCGGCCAAAGCGAAATGATCGGTTTCGCCGATAGTCTCGCAGCGACCCGGCTAACAGGCAACGGAATGACTAGCCCTTCGGGGTAAATCTGGCCACTAGGTCGTACAATTGCGCTGGATGGGTAAATCGTACCGCCGTGATCGGCTGGCCGTTGCGCCACGTCCATCGCTCAATTACCAAGCATGCCGTGCCGACCTCGATCGCAAGTTCGGCGGCTACGGAGGCATCGGCATTGAATGCCGATATTCGGTGCTCGGCTTCCGTCCACGGCACGTGGTCGACCAACCAGGTGCTTGGCGGCACGATGGAGAAGTCCTGCCGAGAAGCATCAGGTACCGCCTTCAAGTTCAGCAGACGATCCTCCAGTGCAAATGGCTGCTCCGCGGCATCGTGACGACAGCGTACCGCCAGAATTGTTTCGCGAAGGTGAACATCGAGGCGTCCCCTATCTTCACGGGTTGCGCCTCGCTGCTGCCTGTCTAGCAACTCATAGCCGTACCGCTCGCCGCGACTTTCAACCTCAGTCTTGAGATCTGGGATTTGCAGTACCGCCGAATGGACTTTCGGGCGTGCGACAAAGCTGCCAGCCCGGCGGCGCCGCTCTACAAGGCCAGACGCTGCCAGGGCCGAAAGTACCTTGTTCGCCGTCATGCGGGCGCACGAATATGTTTCCATGATCTCATGCTCGAACGGCAGTCGGTAGCCTGGCGGCCACTCGCCCGAAAGAATGCGGCCCTCGATGTCGCCTCGGATGCGTTGATGGAGAGTTGTCCCCGCCCCGCCTCCCCGTTTTGCTACCGTGCTCATTCTAAGAAAAGGTCTCCAAGTCAGCGGTCAGGCGCTACAGGCCTAGAAATCGATCCATATGTATAGACAAATTCACGAGCGGGCGCCGATTATGCTAAGTGTCGGTCCGACGGACCTGTACCAACAACGTCGATCCGGATGAACCCCCTGACGTAATGGAGATAGTTTGCGCCACCGAATATCGGATGACTGCCTGGAAGAACGGGGGCGGCTCGACGACAGAGATCGCAATTTCCCCATCGACTGCGTCGCTGGACGCGTTTGACTGGCGCATCAGCATGGCGCGGGTGGCTTCCGACGGGCCTTTCTCCGAGTTTCCTGGCATTCAGCGCACTCTCGCTGTCCTCGAGGGAGGCGGACTATCCCTGACGATAGGGGATTCCACGCCAATCGTGCTCGACAGCAATGCCGACCCCGTCACATTTGCTGGCGATAGGCCGGCATCCGCTCGCCTGCATGCCGGCGAAATCAAGGATCTCAAGGTGATGACGCTGCGGAGCGCGTTCCAGCATCGGCTTCTGCGGATCAGGCAGCCGACGGTTTGCGATTTTTCCGGATACGATGTCGCGGTAGTTGCCGCGTCATTCGCTGACGTCAGTCTTCACTCGCCCGGTGCGAAAGCAACGCTGGCGCGCAGAGACGCCGCAATTTCGATGCGGGAACGAGATGGCAACTGCACGCCCGCCCCGGCGACCGACGCCGGATGCCATCTTGCGCTGCTCGACGAATGCCGCGGTTAGCACGGACGAGCATAACCTGCCGAGCGCGCCTCGGCGTCCCAGCGTAGCATAAGGTCGTAGTCTCTAGTTTCGACGGGAGCGAAGCAGTCAAGTGACAATAGATCCCTCACGCGAGCGCATTCGGACGACGTTCCCAAGGTCGTGAGCGTCGCCTGCAGCCTCCCAATGACCTCGTCGGGACAACTGGGCGCGGCCGCTAAAAATGGAATGGGCGACGGTTCGGTGGTCGCAATGATCCGGACCTGAGAGGTAAGTTCCGGTTCGTGGCGGATCATCAAGTCAAGGGCGTAGCTGTCGAGCGGGCCGACGTCGATATCGCCGGCAACGATCGCGTCAAGGATCCGCCGGGGAGTCGTCAGTGGACCGACACTTTCGCGATAGAGCTGGCCCTTACGCTGCCTGTAATACGGCAGCAGGTGATGGCGCAGCGCATTGTAGCCAGAATGCGAATCCTCGACGGTGTAGCCTAGCTTACCGCCGAATGTGTCCTCGATGGCGCGAAATTCCGAGTCCGAGCGCACCAAGAGCCGGGTGGCATAAAATGGCCGTCCAGGAAGCGGAGAGTTCGTCGGAATGGGCGCGGCCACCGGTTTGAGACGATTTGCCGCCAACATGAACGGGAATCCGCAGATGAAGGCGCAGCCGAGGTCCTGCCGCGACCACAGGTCCGCCAGAGGAAGCGGAAATGAGTGATCGATAGTATCGAGATCGACACCGCTTTGGCGAGCGAGCCAGCTGAACAATTCCTTCCAAGCGGTCGCTACTTGCGAGCTAACCGAATACATTCGCGCGTTAGCAGCATAGCGCATGTCAAGGCAAGCGTTTAGGCAAAGCGCAAGCGCTGCCCCACTCCGATACGTTCGGCCTTTTCCAGCATCGCGTGACCTAACGCAATATCGGACAGCGATAGACCGCGATGCCAAAGGAGATTGGTTTCCTCGTCGCTCTCGCGGCCGGGCTTGAGACCGGCGACAATCTGGCCTAGCTCGGCATGCAGCGTCGTTTCGGAAAGCTTACCCGCCTCCACGTGAGCACGAAGACTGCCAAACTTTCCGCCTTTGCACTGCCCCCAATCATCGACGACCAGCTTCGTCATGATATCGGTCAGCGACAGTTCGATCGCACTCATCGTCCCGTATGGCACGACAAAAGCGCCCTTCTTGATCCATTCGGTCTTCAGCATCGGCGTCGGCTTGTCGAGACGGGATGCCTCGACCACTATGTCGGCCCCCTCAAGACACGATCTCCAGTCGGCTGTTGCCAAGACCTTTTTACCCAGATCCTGACTGAGCCGATCCGCAAACCTGTTTCGGCTCTCCTCTCTTCGCGAATGGACGCGGATCTCATCGAAGTTGAACAGATGATCCAGCAGTCGGACATTCCAATAGGCGGTCCCTCGCGCGCCGATGTGGCCAAGGATCTTGGAGTTTTTGCGCGCCAAATACTTTGCGCCGATCGCCGTCACCGCTCCGGTTCGCATGTCGGTAATGCCGCTTGCATCCATGATCGCCTTCGGAGCGCCAGTCCGGGGGTCAAATAACGCTAGGACCCCGAGCTCCGAATGTAGACCGAGCTTGTAGTTATCTACGAAGTCGCCGACGATTTTGACCCCAGCTCGGTCGATCGGCGCCTTTATTGCTCCTCGCAAAACGTTGAAATGCCCGTTCGCGACTCCGGGCTCAAGATGCATCCGCGGCTCGATAACCGTGTCACCTCTTCCTTGCGCGGCTAAACTGGTTTCGATGGCCCCTAGTATCTCCTCGTCGGTGATCTTGAGCTCGTCGATATCGAGGCGATTCAGGTACGAGATGTAAATTGGCGGCATGACGCGGATCCCTCACCAAATATGTCTATACATTATCGGAAGGGGGTCGGAAGTCAACGCGGCCGCTCCACCTCGCTCGCCGGCGGCGTTGTGCAGCGCGTTATCAGGCGACTTCCGTCAGCTGCCCTGCCGCGACGACGACCAACTGGTTCGATTACGGGACTACGACGGCCATTACTGCTCGAAGTCCCAAGTCGGCACGCTGAAGTGAGTTCGGATCAGCCTGGCAAGCGCGGCGTGTGCCTCTGCACTTCCAGTCATGAGGCTCAGCAAGCTCTTGCCGTAGTCGATCTTGTCGACGCTAAAGAGAGCCAAGGCACCTTTGAGCGCGGTGTCGCATTCATCGTCGTCCTTTACGGACCCGGTGTATTTCAAGTGATCTAGGACAATCCAAAGCCATGCGCTCGCCATTATCCAAAATCCGGTTTGCAGCCAAGTGTCCGGCCGCTGGACTCAGCGATCGCGCTGTCATTGTGGCACCGTGTCCTGTCACGCTTCCTCTTTTGGGGCTGGATCAGTCTGACGATGATCCTCATCACTGGTATCACCATGGTATTCCTGGAGTTCGGTGGCTTCGCTAACATTCCGAACATTCATCGCGCGAATATGGTGATCGGGATCCCTGCAATTGCGCTCTACGGCTACCTCCATTTCGCACCGTGGCAACGCTTTCGCCGCGCGCTGTCGAGCAATGATGCGATGACCCCGGAGGGAAGCATCAGGCAAATCCGAACCCTCATGGCGGTGATCCTGGCTCTTGGCCTAGTCGCCTCGGTCGTTTCCGCGGGGGCCCGCTATTACGGATAGGCGTGCGGACGGGGAAGCGTGTTCCCTCACGATCCGTCGGAGATCCTCATCAGCGCCTGAGTGTCCGAAAAGAGTCAGAAGCGGTCCTTGCAGGAAGGCGCGTGACAAGTCAGCTACGGGCCATGTGTGGAGGGCTCCGGGTTGGCAAGGAGAATCTTCACTTTGCGGCGTTGGTCGGAGCGGCCATGTGTTCGGCCTGTTTGCGCGGTTCACGTGACCGCTGGCCATAATGCCCTCCGCGGATCAGGTCCCGATCAAAAGCACGCATTCGGAGATGCCGTGGCCCGTGTGGGTTGTCCTGATCGCCGGATCGACCGGCGCTGCATTAAGTGCTGTTCGCCCTTCCAACCGTTACGTCACACCGGCATATCCGGCGTAATCTCGTTTACGCCATGAGAGCGGCGGGTTCCTTGTAGCGTTCGTTCCTCGCCATCATCGCCCAGGCTATCCTGGCGAGTTTGTTGGCGAGCGCGATGGCAGCGACCTTAGTTGCTCGCCGCGCCAGCAATGCGGAGAGCCAGGGCCGACGCCCCGTTCCATGGATCTTGGCATAGCGGATCACGGCGAGTGCGCCGGCCGTGTACAGGCTGCGCAAATAGCGATCGCCCTGCTTGCTGATACTGCCAAGTTTGTCCTTGCCTCCGCTCGAGTTCTGCTTCGGCACGAGCCCAACCCAGGCCGAGAAGTCTCGACCCGATCGGAACGCCTTGGCATCAGCAACGCTCGCGACCAGCGCCGTTGCCAGCGCCGGACCGACACCAGGGATCGGGTCCAGTCGCTTGCTCGTCGCGCTCGATCGATGCCAGGCGACAATGCGCCTGTCGAACTCCAGGATTTGCACCTTCAGCGCCCGCAATTGACTGCCGAGAGCAGCAAGACATGCGCGGGCCACCTCCGGGAGCCGGCGGTCAGCTGTATCGGCGACGACTTCCAGCAAC